>CALVOS010000001.1 GCA_944350325.1 uncultured Bacilli bacterium
CTGCCCCATGAGGTAGTCGTAGAGGAGTCCGTAGGCCATGTCGCTCTCCTTTTCGGAATTTTTCTTCAACGAGTATAGACGAAGTAGAGCGCGCCCGCATGGAAAAAGGGGTCCGGAGCGCCTACAATCACCGCGGATCAGACAAGGAGAAAAGGAAATGGCAAAGGTCATCGCGGTGAACGCCGGCTCGAGCTCGATCAAGTACAAGCTCTTCGAGATGCCCGAGGAGAGGGTGCTGGCCTCCGGCATCGTCGACCGCATCGGTCACGAGGACGGCATCTTCAAGTTCAAGGGAGGAAAGGAGGACCGCAAGGACGTCCTCCCGATCCCCGACCACGGGGCGGGGGTGCGCCTCATCCTCGAGGCCCTCAGGACCTCGGGCGTGGTGGCCTCCCTTGCGGAGATCGAATGCGTCGGCCACCGGGTCGTCCAGGGCGGCAAGTACTTCTCCAAGAGCGCCTTCTTCACGAAGGACACCGAGGAGAAGATCCGCGAGCTCACGCCCCTGGACCCCCTCCACGCCCCGGCGCACCTCCTCGGCTTCCATGCCTTCCAGGAGGCGCTCCCCAATGCCAAGGCGATCGCCGTCTTCGACACGGCCTTCCACCAGACGATGGAGGAGGAGGACTACCTCTTCCCCATCCCCGACGAGTGGACGGAGAAGTACGACTGCCGTCGCTACGGGGCGCACGGGACCTCGCACCAGTATCTCGCCGAGAAGGCGATCCGGGACTATCTCCCGGGCCTCGCCCACACCCGGGTCATCACCTGCCACATCGGCTCCGGGGCGAGCCTCGCCGCGGTGAAGGACGGGAAGTGCGTCGCCACCTCGATGGGCCTCACTCCCCTGGGAGGCGTCATGATGGGCACCAGGAGCGGCGACATCGACCCCTCCGTCCTCGACTACGTGAGCACCTGCACCGGGAAGGACGTCCATGAGATCTACGAGATCCTGAACCGCAAGTCCGGGCTCCTCGGCGTCTCCGCCGGGCTTTCCAACGACACCCGCGACATCGAGGAGGCCGTCCAGGAAGGGAACCCCAAGGCCATCCGCGCGGCGAACCTCTTCGCCCGGAGGGTCGCCGACTACATCGGCCAGTACTTCGTGCGCCTAGGGGGCGCGGACATCATCGTCTTCAGCGCCGGGATCGGCGAGAACAGCGACTACTTCCGCCGCATCATCCTCGAGCGGGTGGAGGAGGCCCTCGGGCTCGACATCGACTACGGGAAGAACGTCAGCGAGAACCGGAAGGAGGCGCTCCTCTCGCGCCCCGGGAGCAGGGTCAAGGTCGCGATCATCCCCACCGACGAGGAGGTCATGATCGCCCGCGACTGCCAGAAGGCCCTGGAGGGCACCCTCTGATGGAAGAGGCGCTCCGGAACTACGTCCGGCTCCACCGCAAGGAGCTCCGCTCCCTGAGGGATGCGGTGCGGAAATACGACCGCATCTGCATCTTCCGCCACATCAAGCCCGACTTCGACGCGCTCGGCTGCCAGTTCGGGCTCTACCACTTCCTCCGGGAGAACTTCCCGGGGAAGGAGATCCACCAGGCCGGGGACACCCATCCCACCTTCGTCCCCAGGCTCTTCCCCGCGCCAGAGAAGATCCCGAACTCCTGGTTCGACTCCCCCTTCCTCGCGATCGTCCTCGACGTCGGGGACAAGGAGAGGATCGCCGACCCGCGCTTCCAGAAGGCGAGCATGGTCGTGAAGATCGACCACCACCCCTTCCGGGGGCCGGACGTGAGCGAGCGCTCGCTCCTGGACGAGGGAAGCGCCTCCTGCGGCGAGCTCGTGACGGCCTTCCTCGCCTCCTTCGGGAGGAGGAAGAAGGTGAGCAAGGAGGCGGCGCGCGCCCTCTACATCGCGATCGTCGGGGACTCGGGAAGGTTCCTCTACGGGGCGACCTCCCCCCTCACCTTCGCTTCCGCCTCCTGGCTCATCGGGAAGGGCATCGACATCCGCTCGATCTACCTCTCGATGTACGAGAAGAAGATCGAGGACCTCGAGTTCCAGAAGTACGTGCTGGACCACTACAGGATCACCCCGAAGGGCGTCGCCTACTACCTCCTTCCCGAGGAAGGGCTCAAGGAGCTCGGGCTCACCTCCGAGCGGGGCAAGGAGCACGTCAACATGTTCAGCAACATCGAGGGGATCAACGCCTGGTGCTCCATCACCGAGGACAACGACCCCAAGGAGCCCTGCTGGAGGATCTCGATCCGGAGCAAGGCCGAGGACATCTCCGGCGTCGCCTCGAAATGGGGCGGGGGCGGCCATCCCCAGGCCTCGGGGGCGAAGTTCAAGGACCTCTCGGAGCTCGAGGCCTTCCTGAGCGACCTGGATGACTTGTTCTAAGGCGATATCTTCGGAAAGGACGGCGATCTGCCGTCCTTTTTCGCATCTAGTCAGGAAGGATTTCGATCTCATCCTCCCCAATCCAACGGAAGTCGATAGTAACGGCTGATTCTTGATAGAAGTAAGTTATGGTGCGCTTATCATTCGAAGATACGGAAATGTGGGCGAGTATCAGGCAAATCGAGTTCTCCTCCTCCTTGCCTTCGTCCAGAAGAAAGCGCGGAATGACGATTGTTTCCTCATGTTTGAAAATCTTCGGGCGTAGGAAAATGCCGTCAACTTCCCTTTCTGGTATATGGAACTCTTCGTTCGTCCAGTAGCGGAGCCACACTCCCCCGCCACGGAGCTCGGGGAAGCCGCCGATCGGTTCCCTGCCCGTCAAGTTGACCGGCTCCGAGTCCCCGGTGTAGCGCCCAAGGTAGCCCACCAGGGCGTATCCCCCGGACGAAGGGCGGGACCCGTTCTTGTCCACCGAGGTAAGGAGCTGGATGGGGAAGCCGTCCTCGACATAGGGCGTAAGAGACTCGCCGTACACCATCATGATGACGTACGGGTCGTCATAGGAACCGATCGTCCGCCAGGCTCCTCGGAAATAGGCGCACGAGGAAAGAGAGAGCAGGACGACGGGGAGCATCGCAAGGAACTTACGAGATGACGACATTGGAGATGGACACCCTCCCCTTGTTGTCGGTTCCGAAGGGGCGGGACTCGACCCTCACCCGGAAAGAACAATAGTCCGCTTCGATAACGTAAGTGCCGGGTGCATAGCGGTCCGTCTGCATTCCTTCCCCCTCTAGGAGGTCTCGGGCGAGCTCCCAGTCGTCCTCGTCAGGGTTTCTTTCCGTAGAGTACTCGATCACGGCGACGCTCTCGCTCGGGTTTAGGTACTCCCTCTCGCCCCATAGGGAAAGGGATATCTCGAGGTGTTCGTAAGTCTTCTCCTGGAAGCAGACCTCGAAATAGGACTCCCCGTGCCCCTCGCGCCTTGGAGAGAGGTTGATCCAATCTTCCTGGATCCTTCCGCACCGAAGGCGCCGGATGACGGCCGTGTCGTCAGGCAGGGACATCGTCGTGACCTCCTCCTCCGGGCAGTAGGACTCGGGGAGACCAAAGGAACTCGCATCCAGACGGCGGGTCCCCTGATAGAGGCTGACGAACCAGAAGGCGGACCAGTAGGGCCCGCTCAGCGGCTCTTCCGATTGGTAGCCGATGACACTCACGTAACAAGCTTCCAAAGACCCGAGCGAAGTGCGTACGATATTCATCTCCTGCTCGGTGAGGACGAGGTTATACGCATCCTCGTCCAAGGCGTTCGGGGCGAGGCGAGAGCTACCAATCCCGGTAAGGCGGCAACGCTCATAGCCAGAAGACTCAAGGAACGCTATATCGAAGACGTCCGGCGGCAGGACGCTGGAACCGTTCTTCTTGAAAGTGATCGTCATAGTGTCCCTGCTATTCAGGTACGCGATCACGATCTCCGGGGCGATGTGGTGATAACTCAAGGAGTCGCCAATGCGCGACCGCCAGCTTTGGTAGGCGGCATACATGTACGCGGCGAACTGCGGGAAGGTCTTAACCCCAGAGAGCACCGTCGCGTTCCAGAAGCCCTCCAGGCCCAGCTCAAGACCGAACTCGTCCCCAAGATAGAGGTCGAGGAGGAAGGCTACGATCGCCTGTTCCTGAGCCTCGGACGAGCGATCGTCAAAACTCAAATCAGAGTAGAAGGCAAACTCGTCCAATGGACTACTCTTTTCTTCCCACGAAAAGTCGGACAGGTGATTCGAACATAGATCGGCAACAATCATACTAAAGGTCTCTGCCCATGATTCTGACCACGCGAACTTGAGGGCGAGAGGCTTCGACCTTTCAGCAAAATGATCATCCCCTCTCTTATGGGAAGGAAGACCCTCTGTGAACAAATCGATAATGTCCATAGGATAAACACCCATTACGTGCTGCACGAAATGCCCGTATTCATGAAACATGGTTGTCGGTTTCTTCCACCCTTCATCAAAGATGCCACCGAACCAGTAGTGGCTGAAGGAGGTGAGGCCAAACCAGTTGATATCGGCAACATACCAGAAGCTGATCGGCTTCCCGTCTACGCCTGTGTCAGGCATAGAAAACTCTTCAAGGGCCACTTCCTCGGCGAGCCTAAGCCAATGGCAGGCGAGGAGCGATTTCGTAAACCTATCGGGCGTTCCGTAGTCAGCGTTTACGTTCAAGTCGAGGGATACCCTATGCCCAGGCCCAGGATAGTCCCAGGAATATATCTCAAGCGTATAAGGCTGCCCAATGAGTATGTTGGTTCCTCCGGTGACAGGGGATACCTCAAATGTCCGCCCGGCAGCGCGAATTTCGAAGACAGCGTAAATCGACCAGTTCAGCCACGGATAGTCGAGGTGGCTCTCATAGGCAAAATTCCCGTATGTTCCCGTATAGCCCGATCCCCCATCGTGGGGAGGATTCCCTGATTCCTCGTCAAGGGTCGAGTACAGAGTCACTTGGACCGAAATTCCCTCAAGATCGAATGTGTGACCCAAATAGGTCATGCTGAGGTTGACGGTGAACAGAACGCCTTCGCAATCGTATTCGTCGACTGTGACGCCATAGTCGTAGGCAGAGGTTGCCTCATCGCTTTGTAAGATAAGCGAATTCTCGCTCGAATTTAAAGACGCCTCTTCGGCGTTGGAATGAACGTTGACGGAAGAGTTCGGCAAAGCTGAGACAGCATGGCTTTCGTTCTTCTCAGGAGTTCCTGGGAGATTGGAAGCATAGGAGACCGCTGCGACCAAAGTGCATAACAATTCGCTTACCATAAAGCAAACATAACATATTTTTGAACTCTATGCGCTTACATTTATCCGGTTCCGTTAAGTGACACCGGGAACGCTACGCCCCGCCGCCTCTGGAATCACAGCCGGGCCTGAGGCAACACGCGGGCTTATTGAGACGTTCTAATGAACCGCTCTCCCGAAGGCAACATTTGCCCATGAAAAACGCTAGTAAGATATCTCTGCGGACGTCTGATTCATCCCCTTCTCCAAAGGACGGGACACCCCCCTTCGCGGTATACTCCAGCCATGGACTTCGCCCCCCTCAACATCGTCACCGGGTACACCTACCTCGAAAGCGGAATCACTGCCTCTCGGGCTGCGAAGGAAGCAAGGAAGCAGGGATATCCGGGCATCGGGATCCAGGACATCGACACCCTCGCGGGGATCGCCCCCTTCGAGTCGGAGGCAAGAGGGATGGGGCTAAGCCCCGTCCTCGGAACGAGGTTCTCCATCCTCCCCTCCCTTGCCCTCTACATCAAGGAAGAGAAAGGCTACCGGAACCTCCTGAGGCTCGACTCGCTTCGCGAAGAAGGGAACCTCAAGGAGGACGATTTCTTCGGCCATGCGGAAGGGCTTCTCGCCGTGCTCGTCCCCGCGCTCGGAGTCGCCTTTGAGAAAAGGATCCTCGAGAAGGCGGCGAAAGCCTTCAAAGACCTCTGGATCGGGCTCCCCCTCCTTCCCAAGGGGGAGATGGATTCCTGGAGGGCCTTCGCGAAGGAACATGGGATTCCCGTCGTCGCCTTCCCGGAAGTCCGCTACTGGAGGAAGGAAGACCACGTCGCCCTCCTCATGCTCCATGCAATCAAGGAGCAGGAGAAACTTTCCATTAAGGAAGCGAGCGGGAATCTCTTCTTCCCCACCCCGGAATCCTTGCAGAAGTCCTATCTCCCGGAGGAAACCAAGGAATCCGCGGAGATAGTCAGAAAATGCGCGGGATTCCGCTACGTGGTGGAAAGAGGGACTCCCCTTCTATACCCCGAGGCGAAAGAAGAAGGCGCGGCCTCCTATCTCCGGAGGGTCGCCGAGGAAGGGCTCCGGAGGAAGGGGAAGCTCGATCTTCCCGGCTACAAGGAGCGTCTCGACTACGAGCTCAGCACCATCGAGAGGACCGGCTTCAGCGACTACATGCTCATCGTGAAGGAGTACGTGGACGAGGCGAGGATGAGAGGCATCCTCGTGGGGCCGGGAAGGGGGTCCGCCCCCGGGTCCCTCGTCGCCTACGCCCTTGGGATCACGATGCCCGACCCTCTTGAGCACGGCCTCCTCTTCGAGCGCTTCCTCAACCCCGAGAGGAAGTCGATGCCGGACATCGACGTCGACTTCGAGGACGTGAGGAGGGACGAGCTCTTCCTGCACCTGGAGGAGCGATACGGCAAGGAGAGGACCGCGAGGATCCTCGCCGTCCAGACCATCAAGGCGAAGAAGGCCCTCGACGACGTCGGGCGCATCTATTCCTACCCGGAGAGGGACATCTCCCTCCTTAAGGGGAAGATCCTCGACGACGATCGCTCGCTCCGGGACGACTACCGGGAGGACAAGGACTTCCGCTCCCTCGTCGCGAGCGACCCCTACTACCTCGAGATCGTCTCGCTCGCCTCCAAGATCGAGGGATTGCCCCGCCAGGAAGGGCTCCATGCCCCGGGGGCGCTCCTGAACGAGACTCCCCTGCGCGAGGCGCTCCCCCTCCACGAGAAGGACGGAACCAGGGTGGCGGAACTCGACAAGGACCACCTCGAGCCCCAGGGCTTCCTCAAGATGGACCTCCTCCCCCTCACCAACCTCAGCACCATCCGTCTCGTCCTCGAGGACGTCCGGGAGAAGGGGGGGAAGGCGCTTTCCTACGAGGAGATCCCCTGGGACGACGAGGAGGCGATCTCCCTCATAAGGAGAGGCGAGACAATGGGGCTCTTCCAGCTCGAGAGCCCCGGCATGAAGAGGGCGATCGAGGAAGTCCAGCCAACCTCCTTCGAGGACATCGCCGCGATCGAGGCGCTCTTCCGCCCCGGCCCGATGGGCCAGATCCCCCTCTACGCGAGGAGGAAGAACGGGAAGGAGAGGACGGAGTTCCCCCTCGAGGAGCTCCGCCCCGTCCTCGAGGAGACCTACGGCATCATCGTCTACCAGGAGCAGGTCATGGAGATCTGCCGCACGGCCGCGGGGATGAGCTACGGCGAGAGCGACCTCTTCCGGAGGGCCATCGCCAAGAAGGACGCGGAGAAGCTCCACGCCCTCCGCCCGCGCTTCCTCGATGGCATGCGGAGGAAAGGCCACACGGAGCAGGAGGCGGAGGAGCTCTACTCCCTCATCGAGCGCTTCGCCGACTACGGCTTCAACAAGTCCCACGCGGTGAGCTACGCGATGCTCACCTGCCAGATGGCCTACCTCAAGGCCCGCTTCCCCCTCAGCTTCTACGCGGCGATCCTCCAGGGCATGGGCCCGGGCGAGAGGAAGTTCCGCGACGTCCTCTCCGAGATGCGGAGAAGAGGCCTTAGGCTCCTCCTCCCCGACGTGAACAAGTCGGGGCTCCGCTTCGAGGCGGAGAAGGAGGGGATCCGCGCCCCCCTCTCTTTCGTGAAGGAGATTCCCGGGAACCTCGTGAGAGGGATCCTCGAGGAACGGGAGGAGAAGGGCGAGTACAAGGACCTCTTCGACTTCGCCGCCCGCGCGAAGGCGCGGGGACTCCGCCTCAAGGACCTCGTCCGCCTCATGGACGGAGGGGCGCTCGACTGCTTCCACGAGACGAGGGCGACCCTCCGGGCCAGCGCCCCCCGGGCGATGGACTACGCGCGGATGCTCGTGGGCGAAGATGGGAGCGCCCTCCTCGAGGACTTCTCCGCGCCCAAGCCCTCCCTCAAGAGGGTGGAGGAGGACCCCCAGGTCGCCCTCGAGGCGGAAAAGGAAGCGCTCGGGATCATGCTTTCCGGCTCTCCCCTCGCCCATCTTTCCCGGACGATCGAGAGGACGGGGGCGATCCCCCTCTCCGACATCCCGGATTCCGGGAGCTTCCTCACCTACGGCCTCGTCAAGGCGGTCCGGGCGCGCCTCACCAAGTCCGGGAAGAAGATGGCCTACCTCGAGGTCCAGGACGAGGAGGGGGAGGAAAGCTTCACCCTGTGGGAGGAGTGCTACCGGAAGGCGTATCCTATCCTGAAGGCCGACCGCCCGCTGCTCCTCCGGGGGCACGTGAACCAATATCAGGGAAGGCGGAGCCTCGTCCTCGACGAGGCGAGCCCCCTCCTGGAGGAATAGCCATGAAAGCATACGTAATCGACGGGAACTCCCTCCTCTTCCGCGGCTTCTACGCGACGAGCTACGGCGAGGGCCCCATCATGCGGACGAAGGGCGGGACCCCGACGAACGCCATTTACGCCTTCGGGAACATGATCGCCCGCATCCTCCACGAGGTGGAGAAGGGAGACGCCCTCTTCGTCGCCTTCGACGCGGACGGGAACACCTTCCGGAAGGAGGAGTACGAAGGCTACAAGGCCACCAGGCGCCCCTGCCCGGAGGACCTCATCCCCCAGTTCCCCATCAGCAGGGAGATGCTGGACGCCCTCGGGATCGCCCATTACGAGGAGCACGGGGTCGAGGCGGACGACATCGCCGGCTCGCTCGCGAGGTCGCTCTCGGAGAAGGGCTACGAGGTGAGCCTCTACACGAGCGACCGCGACTACCTCCAGCTCATCTCCGAGCGGGTCAGGGTGCTCCTCCCCCAGAAGGGGCTGAGCGAGACCAAGGCCATGGGCCTTCTCTCCCTCAAGGAGGAGATGGGCATCTCCCCCGCGCAGATCGTCGACTACAAGGGGCTCCGGGGCGATGACTCGGATAACCTCCCGGGGATCCGGGGGGTCGGCGAGAAGACCGCCCTCCGCCTCCTTTCCCAGTACGGCAGCTTCCCCTCCATCATGGAGCACAAGGACGAGATCCCCGGGAAGCTCGGGGAAAGAGTAAGGGAGGGCGAGAAGGACGGCTGGCTCTCCTACCGCCTCGCGCGCATCCGGACTGACCTTCGGCTTCCCTTCGAGGAAGAGGAGGTGCTCTACCGCGGTTTCGACGAGAGGAAGGCCGCGGAGTTCGCCGCCAAGTACGAGTTCCGGAGCTTCCTCCAGCGCCTCCCCTCCTCCCTCCGGGGAAGGGAGATCCCGCGGAAGGAGCGCGAGAGGGCCTCCTCCTTCCTCGAGCTTTCCCAGGAAGGAAGAATCACCGTCTACGGGGTCGTCCCCAAGGGCGACTACCACCGCGAGGCCCTCCGGGGGCTCGCCCTCTCCGACGGGAGGAAGTCCCTCTACGTCCCTAAGGAGAGGATCCTAGAGGAGCCGGGACTCCGGGAATTCCTCGAGGACGAAGGTAGGAAGAAGGTCCTTTTTGACCGGAAATCCCTGGAATACTCCCTTGAAACGCTCGGAATCGCCCTCAAGGGGGCGGAAGAGGACCTCCTTCTCCTCTCCTATCTCCTGGACTCGAACGGGAAGGGAGACCCCGAGGAGACCTTCCTTTCCCAGGGGATCGCCCTTCCGGAAGGGGCCACGGAGGAGGAGCGGGCGCTCTCGATCGCCGAGAGCTCGCTAGATGCCCTTCCGGGAATGCTACGGAGGATCGAGGTAGAAGGGACGGGGCGACTCTACCGCGAGATCGAGCTCCCGCTCGCCCACGTCCTCCAGCGGATGGAGAGGGAGGGGATCCCCCTCCGGAAAGAGATCCTCGAGGAGTTCGGCGAGGAGTACCGGAGGAAGAGGGACGAGGCCAGGGAGAAGGTCCTTTCCTACGCGAAGGAGGAGACGAACCTCAATAGCCCTTCCCAGGTCGCGAGGCTTCTCTATGACGAGCTCGCCCTCCCCGCCCCCCGGGGTAGGACGACGTCCGTGGAGGCCCTCCGCCTCCTCAGGGACGAGCACCCCGCGATCCCCGCGCTCCTCGAGTACCGGAAGTACCAGAAGCTCCTCTCCACCTACGTCGAGGGACTCGTTCCCCACATCCTCGAGGATGGGAAGATCCACACCTACTTCAACCAGTCGGAGACTTCGACGGGCCGGCTCTCGAGCTCCCAGCCGAACCTCCAGAACATCAGCGCCCGTGACGAGGAAAGCCGCATGATCCGGAAGGCGTTCCTCTACGAGGAGGAGGACGTCGGCTTCCTCTCCCTCGACTACAGCCAGATCGAGCTCCGCATCCTCGCGGAGATGTCGGGCTCCCCTGGCTACCGCTCCCTCTTCCTTGAGGGCCACGACGTCCATTCCGAGACCGCGAGGAGGATCT
>CALVOS010000002.1 GCA_944350325.1 uncultured Bacilli bacterium
GAGGGCGACGACGAGCACGCCGGAAGCGATCGCGATCCCGATTTTCGTCTTCTTCTGCATAAAGCGGCCTCCTTGGCCGGCTACCAATATAGGAGGGCATAGGGAGGACGGCATCCATAGGGAAAACTAGGGACGTAGATTGCCTCTCTCCAAAATGGAGAATTCAAATTTCTTCGATGGTCACGGGATGAATTTATTGCAACACTCGCCCTGTTCTTTTCCGCTTTCCTGTCATTGTTCGGGGATGATGGACTTGATCATGTCGGATGGAACGCCTGTAGAATCAATCGAGGAGCGTGTCTGGGAAAGAGTTCTTATCGACCAATTCCCTATACGTTGTCTAAGGAGAAACTCTCCTTGTTCCATTTCGCCCCCTTGCCTCATCCGGCAGGATTCCTATATTTGCAGCCATGGAAGACATGGCCAAGATCGTCGGCGCGAACCTCGCCGAGCTCCGAAAAAGGAGGAAGCTCACCCAGCAGGAGCTTGCCGAGCAGATCGGCTATAGCGACAAGTCCCTCTCCAAGTGGGAGCTGGGGAACGCCCTTCCCCATGTGGACGTATTAAAGAAAATAGGCGACTTCTACGGGGTTTCCGTCGATTTCCTCATCACGGAGAACGCGGCGAAGGAGAAACGAAGGGAGATGAAGGACGAGCGCTCCAACATGAACAAGATCGTCATCTCCTGCATGGCGGCGACCTTCATCGTCCTCTGCGCGATCGTCATCTACCTCTATAACATCCTCATCACAAAGGATACGAACGCCTGGGTCTACTTCCTCTGGGCCGCCCCGATCTGCTTCTTCCTGACCGGCTTCATGGACCATCACTTCTGGGGAAGGAACCTTGCCTTCTGGGTCCTGATGTCCCTCTTCATCTGGACGATGATCCTCGCCGTATGCGTCCACTTCTACGTCTACCAGGGCGAGCAGGTTTGGTTCATCTTCCTCGTGGGAGTGCCCCTCGAAGTGGGGCTTCTCCTCTTCTCAAGGCTCAAGTGAGGGGCTCGTAAAGGGAAAGATCGAATAGGGCGGCGCTCATCCTGAGCCACGGCCTTTCCTCCTTGAGGATCGAGGGGATCAGGCGGAGAAGCCGCAAGGATTTCATCATCTCGGAGACGATCTCGCGCCCGTCCTCCTTCCATTTCCGTTCCGCCTTCTCCGGGAAGATAGCGTGCGAGCGAAGGACGAGCGTCCTTCCGTCCGTTCCCTCCAGGGAGATTCCCGCGTAGGGAAGGAAGGCGTTCATCGCGCGTAGCTCCTTCTCGAAGTCCGGGATCGCCCGGGGATCGAAGCCCTGCGGGAGCCTTTCCTTGAGCGCATAGGACACCAGGGGGCAGTAAGAGGAGGAAGGATGGAGGAGGATCTCCCCCGTCGCCTCCCCGTCCCGGAAGGAGAACCCCTCGCCAGTCCCCTCGAGGTCCTCTAGCGCGTCATAGTCCGAAAGGCATCCCCCGACAGCCCTCTTGAGGAGGGATAGGGGATGGGAAAGGTGCTTGTCCTCGTCCGCCGGAAGGAAGGAGCGGAACGCTCCCGAGACCCCTGCCTTCCTCCAGTTCGCGGGATCGACGAGGTCCCTTCCGTGCCGGAAGCGGGAGGATAGGAAGGACCAGAGGGAGGAGGCGTGCGCGAGAAGCGCGCCCAGCGCCTCCTCCGAGATCGCTGACTCCCCGATCGCGCGGAGAAGGAAGGCTTCCCTGCTCCTCCCGAGGCCTGCCTCCGGATCGACGAACCAGGGGTCGTAGTCCTTCCTGAGGAAGCCCATGTCGTCCTTGAGGGAGGATAAAAGAGTACTCCCCTCCGCCTCCCTTCCCTCCGGAAGGAGGACGAAGATCGCGGCCTCGATCGAGTTGTCAAGGCGGCGGACAACGGATAGCCTCCCCCAGAGGATCTCCGGGTCCTCGTCGTCGGCGACCGTGTACTTCCCCGGTCCCACCTCGTCCAGGAAGAGGCCCTGAAGGATGGCTGCGAGGGTAAGATCCGCCTTCGTCTCCTCAAGGGCGATATCGACCCCCTTCTCGATCTTTCCTTCCAGGCAGCCCTCGACGAAGTCGACCGCGCCGAGCATCCGGGCGAACGAGGTGCGGAACCTCTCTAGCCCCGCCTGGTCCAAGGAAAAGCGAAGCTCCCCGAGGAGGAAGGGCGCCCCTTCCTCGTAGCCAAGGCGGAGGAGGGAGGGCGCCCCCGCCCTTTCGAGAGCCTGCTCGAGCCTCTCCTGGAGGAGGAAGCGCTCGCTATGGATGAGGGGCTCCCCCGCGATCCTCTCGAAGCGGAACTCCGCCCCGCCGGGATAGGCGGAGAGAAGGAGGGTCCAGACCGGGGAGACCTCGAGGCGATACCAGACCTCCTCGTCGAGGACCTCCCCCTCCGAGCGAAGGACGTCGAGGAACTCCTCCGGAAGACGATTTGCCATTTCCATACGGAAAAAATGGGCGAAATCCCTCGGGAATGCAAGAAAAAAGGAGCCCGGAGGCTCCTACTTGGCGAGGGTGGCGAGGTAATAGTTCTTCTTCCCCTTCCGGAAGAGGAGCCTCCGCCCGGGGAGCGCGTCCTTCTCCTCGAGGAGGAGGCCTTCCCACTCGGAGGGCTCGATCCTCCTTCCGTTGAGGGAGACGCTTCCCTGGGAAAGGAGGGTGCGGGCCTGCGTCTTGGAGGGCGCCATCCCGATGAGGAGGAGCGCGTCCAGGACGCTCGTGCCGCTCGGGACGAGGATTTCCTCCTTCCCGAGGTAGATCTCGTCCAGCTGTTCCTCGCTCAGCCCCTCCACATGGCCCGAGAAGAGCGCCTCGGTAAGGGCGATCGCGTCCTTCCGCGCCTCCTCCCCGTGGATGAGCTGGACGACCTCGGAGGCGAGCCTCCTCTGGGCGATCCGCGCGCCGGGGGAGGCGAGGTGATCCCTCTCGATCGCCTCGATCTCCTCCCTTCCGAGGAAGGTGAACACCTTCAGGTAGCGCACGGCGTCCTCGTCCGTGCAGTTGATGAAGTACTGGTAGAGCTTGTAGGGGCTCGTGAGCCTGGGGTCGAGGAAGAGGGCCCCGTCCTCGGACTTCCCGAACTTCTTCCCGTCCGCCCGGGTGATGAGGCGCGCGGTCATCGCCGCGCAGGAGGCATCCTCGCCGCGGGCCTTGCGGATGAGCTCGAGGCCGCTGGTGAGGTTCCCCCACTGGTCGTTCCCGCCCACCTGGATGCGGCACCCCTCCTGATCAAAGAGGCGGAGGAAGTCGATGGACTGGAGGATCTGGTAGCTGAACTCCGTGAAGGAGATGCCGGAGTCCAGGCGCGAGCGCACGATCTCCTTGGAGAGCATGTAGTTCACGGGGAAATGCTTCCCGTAGTCCCGAAGGAAGTCGATGAGGGACATGTTCCCGAGCCAGTCGTAGTTGTTGAGGATGATCCCCTTCCGCGGGTCCTCGAGGTCAAGGAAGCGCTCCAGCTGGGCGCGGATGCTCTCGGTGTTCGCCCGGAGGGCCTCCTTCCCCTGGAGGTTCCTCTCCTTACTCTTGCCGGAGGGGTCCCCGATCATGCCGGTCGCGCCCCCGACGAGGGCGATGATCCGATGCCCGGCGCGCTGGAGGCGCATGAGGAGCGAGATCATGACGAAGTTCCCCAGGTGCATGGAGGAGGCCGAGGGATCGAAGCCGCAATAGACGGTCTGGGGGGTGGAGAAAAGCTCCCTCACCTTCTCCTCGTCGCTGAACTGCTCGATCAGCCCGCGCCAGATAAGCTCGTCGACAATGTTTTCCATACACGTCCTCCGCTCGCGCGAAATCCTATACGCGGAGGAGGGAAAAGGAAAGGGGAGGGCGGGCCCTCCCCTCATGCTTCCCTTCCGGGATCAGTACATGTCCTCGGCGCCGGCGGAGGCTCCCGCGGAGGCGGGCTTCTCCTCCTTGATCTCGTTCACCGTGCCCTCGCAGGTCACGAAGAGCGCGCTGATCGAGGAGGCGTTGAGGATCGCAGTCCTCGTCACCTTCGTCGGATCGACGATCCCCTCCTCGAGGAGGTCGACCCACTCGCCGGTCTTCGCGTTGAAGCCGCGGGTCCCGGAGAGGCGCTTCTGGCGCTCGGTCACGCCCTCGGCGTCGTAGCCGCTGTTGTCGGCGATCTGGCGGAGCGGGGCGAAGAGGCTGTCCATGACCGCGTCGATCCCCTTCTGGACGTCGGGGTTCTTGTCGTGGAGCTTGCCCTTGAGCCTACGGTAGCACTCGGCAAGGGCCGCGCCGCCGCCGGGGACGATGCCCTCGCTCACCGCGGCCTTGGTCGCGTTGAGGGCGTCCTCGATGCGGAGCTTCTTGTCGCGGAGCTCGCTCTCGGTGAGGGCCCCGACCTTGAGGACGGCGACGCCGTTGGTCAGGCGGGCGATCCTCTTCTGCATGTTCTTCCTGTCGTACTCGCTGGTGATGCGGGCGAGCTGGGCCTTCAGCTCCTCGATGCGGGAGGAGACCTCCTCCTTGGCGCCGGCCCCGCCGACGATGGTGGTGCTGTCCTTCCGGACAGTGACCCTCTTCGCGGTCCCGAGGCCCTCGATGGTCATGTCCTTCAGCCCCTCGCCGAGGTCCTTGCTGTAGAAGTGGGCACCGGTGGTGATGGCGATGTCCTGGAGGGCGTTCTTCTGGGCGTCCCCGAACTCCGGGGCCTTGGTGGCGACCACGTTGAAGGTGCCGCGGAGCTTGTTCAGGATGAGGGTGGAAGTTACGTCGCTATCGAGGTCGTCGGCGATGATGAGGAGAGCCCTCCTTGCCTCGACCACGCTCTGGAGGAGCGGGATGATGTCGTTGATGTTGCTGATCTTGAGGTCCGTGACGAGGATGAAGGGATCCTCGAGCTCGGCGACCATCTTCTCGCGGTCGGTCGCCATGTAGGGCGAGATGTAGCCCTTGTCGTACTCCAGGCCCTGGGAGGTGACCAGCTCGTCCTCGCTCGTCTTGCTCTCCTCGACGGTGATGACGCCGTCCTTCCCGACCTTCTCCATCGCCTCGGCGATGAGCTTTCCGATCTCCTCGCTCTGGGCGCTCACGGTGGCGACGCTCTCGACGTCCTCCGTGGTGGTCACCGGCTTGCTGATCGCCAGCAGCTCCTGGGCGACGGCCTTGCCGGCGAGCTCGATCCCGGCGCGGACGAAGACGGGGTTGGCGCCCTTCTCCACGGCGGCGATGCCGCGGTGGATCATGGCCTGGGCGAGGACCGTCGCGGTCGTCGTCCCGTCCCCGGCGCGCTCGTTGGTCTTGTTGGCGACCTCATAGACGAGCTTCGCGCCCATGTTTTCGACGGGATCCTTCAGCTCGATCTCGCGGGCGATGGAGACGCCGTCCTCGCAGATGGTGGGGGAGCCGTAGCCCTTGTCGAGGGCGACGTTCCTTCCCTTGGGGCCAAGGGTGACCTTGACGGTGTCGGCGAGCGTGTCGACCCCGCGCACCATGCGGTCGCGGGCGCTCTTCCCGAGAATGATCTGCTTTGCCATTGCTAGGTTCCTTCTTTCTCTTTACTCCAGGACGGCGAGGATGTCCTCGGCCTTGATGAGGAGGTACTTCTTCTCGCCCTCCTCGTAGTCGGTGCCGCTATACTCGCGGTAGATGACCTTGTCCCCTGCCTTCAGGCCCTCGATCGGGACGAGCTTCCCGTCCTTGTCCTTCTTGCCCGGGCCAAGGGCGACGACACTCGCGACGTTCCCTGTCTTCTTCTCCGAGGCGAGGATGATGGACCCCACCTTCTTCTCGTTGGGAGCCTTCTCGATGAGAAGGTAGTCGTTGAGCGGTTTGATCATGTTCGCTTTGATCCTCCTGATGCCAGTCCCCTGGCTACAGGGCGTATTGTAGGCACGCTTTTAGCAAGGTCAAGGGGCGAGTGCTAATTTCTTTCGATGGAGCTCTGTAACCTACATTTCCAGTTGAGTCAGTAGGTTACGCGATCGGGTCGAGAAGGCGCTCTATTCCTCCCTCCAGGTATTCGAAGAGAAAGTCTTCCCCCGGGAAGGGATAAATATTGGTTTGGAGCGCCTCCTCCATCCTCTCGCGGGAGAAGGCGATAGGGGGCAAGGAGGAAAACAGTCGGAGGGCATCCCTATCTTCCCTGAGGAACTTGCGGAACATGCGGATGAGCCCGTCCTTCTCCCTCTGGGGCGAGGGAGGGGCCCCGCGCGAGAACAGGGCGAGGTTGCAGTCGAAGCTCGGGGCCATGCCCAGGACCTTCCCGGTCCCGCGTTCCCGCAGAAGACCCATGTTCTCGCTATGGCGATCGACGTTCCCGACGACGGCGTCGAACCGCATCAGCAGGAGGTATTCCTCAAGGACGTTCTCTCCAAAGGGAATGAGAGCGCGGAACACCGTCTGGAAGGAGTCGTCGTCCCCCGTCAGGGAGGAAACGGGCTCGAAATTCGCCTCGTCGGCGAAGTTCGGGGAGATGACCGAGGAGGGGCGGGCCTCGTATGTTGCGCTACGGACGCCGAAGGAAGGGGCGATCCGCGCGCAAAACCATTCGGCGAAAAGTTCCTCGCCAGTGCCGGCCTTTTCCATCCGCCAGCGCCCCTCGGAAAGTCGCCAGCATTTCTCGAAGGACCCGCCGAGCGTGAGCTCGGGAGTGCGGGAGGGAGGCTTCGCGAGCATCCCGGCATCCCCCGAGAAGGCCATCTCGGCGTAGCGGTCGGTCCGGAAGAGGATGTCCTCGTAGCGCTTCCTCGAGCAGAGCGGCCGGAACCAGTAGTCGTCGGTCAGGGTGGCCCCATGGACGGCGAGAGATGCCGCGAGGTCGTCCCGCGGGGCGATTCGAAGCGCCTTCTTGAGGATTCGCGAATGGGCGCGGTGCTGGTCGATGGCGCGCGAGGAAAGCCAGGCGGCGAGGTCGTCGCTCCGGAGAAAGAACAATGGCGCCAGCGGGCTTTTCCAAAGGAGCCTCCCATCCTTGAAGGAAGCCGCTGGCTCGTCCCCCGACATCAGATCCCCGGTGAGGGCACGGGCATGGTTCCCAAGGGGAAGGAGCGGGCGGTCCTCGGGGAGGGAGGAAAGGGCCTCCTCCAATGCCTTGCGCTCCTCGAGAAGGAGGCGCGTCTCCTCCACCTTGTTCCCGGGGACGTACTTGGAGCGAACCTTGCCCCCTTCCCTCCACTGAAGGTAAAAGCGCTCCTTCCCGTTGATCTTCTTGCGGGACAAATATCCTTTGGGAAGGGCGGCGATCTTCTCCTCGAGCGAACGGCGGTCGTCCATGAGGGGAGTATGCGGGTCTGTAACCTACATTTCAAGTTGAGTCAGTGGGTTATCGGGAGGAAGAACGGACGACGCCTTCTTTGATGGCCTCCGCGCGGACGGCCTCGGCGACCGCCTTGTGGGCGTTCCGGTCCAAGGACGAGGGAAGGATCCTCTCCGGCCCGAGCCCGCCCTCCGGGATATAGGAGGAAAGGGCCTCGGCGGCCTTCCTCATCATCCCCTCGGTGATCCTGGTGGCTCCCGCGTCGAGCGCCCCGCGGAAAAGCCCGGGGAAGCAAAGGAGGTTGTTCACCTGGTTCGGATGCTCGCTGGAGCCGGTCGCGACGACCCTGGCGCCCGCTTCCCGCGCTTCCTCGGGCTCGATCTCGGGGACGGGGTTGGCCAGAGCGAAGACGATGGGGTCCTTCCCCATGACACGTACCATATCCCCCGTGAGGACATGCCCCGCGGACACCCCGAGGAAGACGTCCGCTCCCAAGAGGGCGTCCTTGAGGCCGCCCTTCCTCCCTTCGCTGTTCGTGAGGAGGGCCAGCTCCTCCTGGGCGGGATTGAGGGTGGGGTCCCCGGGGGCGAGGATCCCCTGGAGGCCGACGAGAACAATGTTCCTGGCCCCCAACGACAGAAGGAAGCGCGCGATCGCAAGGCCGGCCGCCCCGGGCCCGTTGAGGACGATGCGGACGTCCTCGAGCCTCTTCCCCACGACCTTGAGGGCGTTCATGAGCCCGGCGGCGAGGACGATGGCCGTCCCGTGCTGGTCGTCGTGGAAGACGGGGATCCCGAGGTCCTGGAGATTTCTTTCGATCGCGAAGCAGCGGGGCGCGGAGATGTCCTCGAGGTTCACGCCGCCGAAGGAGCCGGAAAGAAGGCGAATTGTGCGGACGATTTCCTCCGGGTCCTTTGTCCTGAGGCATATGGGCACGGCGTCCACCCCGCCGAACTCGCGGAAGAGCGCGCACTTCCCTTCCATCACGGGCATCCCGGCCTCCGGCCCGATGTCGCCGAGCCCCAGTACCGCGGTCCCGTCGGTGAGGACGGCGACCGTGTTCCATCTCCTGGTGAGGGCGAAGGAAAGGGAGGGGTCCTCCTGGATCGCGAGGCATGCCTCGGCCACCCCCGGGGTGTAGGCAAGGGAAAGGTCATCCTTCCCCTCCAGGGACACGAGGACCTTCGTCCCGACCTTGCCCCTCCATTCCCGATGCTTCCTCAGCGCTTCTCCCTTCTTCGCCATTCTTGGTCCTCCTCTAACGTACAAAGGGATTCTAGGGAGGAAGAGGGGCGAGAGGAAGCGCCCTGGATCAAGGGATCCCCGGCTGGTAAGCTCATAGGAGAATGGAAGGAAAGTGGAGGGCGCTTGAGGAGGACTACCTCCGAAGGGAACGGGGCGAGCTCGTGCTCCCCCGCTTCGTCCATAACTCCCGGGAGGAGGCGGTCTCCGTGCTCTCCGCGATCAATCGGAACCTCGAGGAGTGCGAGGAGTTCCTCTTCTCCGTCGCCTTCGTGAACGCGCAGGGCCTCCTGAAGCTGAAGCTCAAGATGGGGGAGGCCGTCGCAAGAGGGGCGAAGGGCAGGATCCTCACCTCGGACTACCTCGGCTTCACCGAGCCGCGCGCGCTTCAGGACATCGAGAGGATGGACGGGGTCGAGGGAAGGCTCTGCCGGACCGGAAAGGGAAGCCCCGGCTTCCACACGAAGGGCTACCTCTTCCGGATGAGGGCGAAGGATGGCTCTACCTACTGGAAGGCGATCGTCGGCTCGAGCAACATCACTGAGAGCGCCCTCATCGAGAACGACGAGTGGAACAGCGAGATGGTCTCCCAGGAGGAAGGGGAGGCGCTACAGGACATCCTCCGGGACTTCGAGAGGCTCTGGGAGAAGGGCGAGCCCCTAGGGACGGCGCTCCCCGCCTACGAGGCGGAATGGGAGGAAGCCCATAGGAAAAAGGACAAGGATCAGGAATATGGTGGCGTTTCTGCCATGGATTTCCGTCCAAACCGCCTGCAGGAGACGTTCCTCAGGAGGCTCGAGGATGTCATCGGGAAGGGTTTCCGGAGAGGTCTTTTGATCGCAGCGACCGGGACGGGGAAGACGTTTGCCTCCGCCTACGCCGTGAAGGAGCTGAAGACCTTTCCCGTCCGGAGGCTCCTCTATATCTCCCACAGGGAGAGGATCCTCCGCCAGGCGATGGAGGCCTATCGCCTCCTCATGCCCAATAGGAGGCAGGCCTTCTACGGCGGGACGGAGAAGGGAGACTGGGAGCGGGCCGACTTCCTTTTCGCGACCTACGACACGATCCGGAGGGAGGAGCATCTCTCCCGCTTCCGGAAGGATGAGTTCGACATGGTCGTCATCGACGAGGTGCATCGGGTCGGGGAGAACCGCTACCAGGACATCATCGCCCACTTCGACCCCTCCTTCCTCCTCGGCATGAGCGCGACCCCGGACCGGACGGACGGGTACGACCTCTACTCGCTCTTCGAGAACAACATCATCGCGGAGATCCGCCTCCCCGACGCCCTGGAGGAGAGGATGCTCGTCCCCTTCTCCTACTTCGGGATCGGGAGGATCGCCATCGACGGGAAGGAAGCCGAGTTCGAGGACTTCTCCTCCCTGGATCCCTCCGAGATGGCAAGGCAGATCGTGGAGAAGAGCCGCTACTTCGGCTATTCGGGCGACCGCCTGAGAGCCCTGGTCTTCGTCTCCGGGAGAGGAGGGGAAGGAAAGGGAGCGCTCAAGGTCCGCGAAGTTGCCTCAGCCCTCCGGAGCCTAGGGATCCGGGCGGAAGGGATCAGCGCAAAGACGCCCCTTAGGGAACGGAACCTCCGCATCGAGAGGCTCGACGGCCCGGAAGGGGAGGACGCCCTCGACATGCTCGTCGCCCTCGACGTCCTGAACGAGGGCGTGGACATCCCGAACGTCAACCAGATCATCATGGCGAGGCCCACCGACTCCCCCATCGTCTTCCTCCAGCAGCTGGGAAGGGGACTGCGCCTCGCGAAGGGGAAGGAGTACGTCGTCGTCCTCGACTTCATCGGGAACTATGAGAAAGGGAACTACCTAATCCCCGCCTCCCTCGCCAGGAAGATGGAAGGGCACTGCGCCCTCCTCACGATGATCGAGAACCCCTTCCTCCCCGGGGTGAGCACGATCCAGTTCGACAAGGTCGCGCGCGAGAGGGTGATGCGCTCGATCGCGAGGTCCTCCCTTGTCGGGGAGAGGCGCCTTCGCGAGGCGTGGACGGACCTCTCCCGCCGCATCGCCGGAGTCCCCTCTCTCAAGGAGTTCGAGAACCTCTCCCCCTACTCCGCCCGCTTCTTCCTGGACCGTACGAAGGGACTCGGCCACGGAAACTACCATGAGTTCCTCCATGACTTACTCCCCGAGGAATTCCCGTCCCTTCCCACGAGAGAGAACAGCCTTCTCTCCTACCTCTCCCCTTTAATCGGGAACGGGATGAGGGCGCTCGAGCCCTTGCTCCTGAAGATCCTCCTGGAGGGCCCGGAGGAGGGGATCCCCCTCAGGGGAGGAGACTTTGAGAAGCATCTTCTTGAGGACTGGGACGAGAGGATCCCTCCCCAGGCGGAAGGCTATCTCTCCTCCTTCTTCCAGGAGAAGTTCCTTGGGGGCAGGAAGATTGAGGAAATCGCCTGTTTTGGAGAAATAGAGGCGGGTTTCGTAAGGCTTTCCTCCTGGTTCCGGGATTCCTACCTCTCTTCCGAGGACTTCCGGAAAGAGATCGACTGGCTTCTGGAGATCGCCTTCCATTACCGGAGGACGCGCTTCGGGACAAGAAGGGAGGCGCCATGGGGATTCCTTCCCTACGAGCAATATCGGGCGCTCGACGTCACGAGGCTCCTCTACGCGAAGAAGGACTACACGAACACCTTCTACGGCTATCGGGTGATGGAGAGGGAGGGGGCGATCCCCGTCTTCGTGACCTACCAGAAGGAGGTGGGGGAGGATAGCTCCATCGCCTACCAGGACAAGCTTCTCGACCCCTCCCACTTCCTCTGGGTGTCGCGGAGCAACCGCACCCTCCAAAGCCCCGAGATCCAGAAGCTCCTCCGCCTCCACCGGGAAGGCGGGAGGATCCTCCTCTTCCTCACGAGAAAGAAGGGGGAGGACGGGAACGCCTTCCTTTATCTTGGGGAGGCGAGGATAGACGAGGAGGAAGGCCCGCGGGAGGCACGGATGGCAGGAGGCCAGGAGGTCGTCGAGTTCCCGCTCATCCTCCAGCGCCCGGTCCGGAAGGACATCTCCGACTATCTTAGGCTGGACGCGGAGGGAGATGCTGATCGTATGGATCCCTTGGGTTCAGTGGTGGCCTAGCTTATTAATTGAGCAGAGTTGTAGATTTCTACAACTTTTCTCTATACATAACTAAGAATGCTCACGCGATGTGCTTCAGGAGGAAGTCCGTCGCGCTTATCCAGAGGAAGCCTACCTCGTCCCGCATCTCCGGGATCGGCCGGCTCGTCACAATCACCTTGGGGATTGAGTCCCTCGCGCGAAGGAACGGGCGAAGCTCCCTAGTCCTCGCCTTCTCTCCGAACGGATCCGCGCACACCTGGACATACATGAGGCGGTTCCCCCTTTCGGCCCGGAAGTCGATCTCAAGGGTCTCGCGGACGCTTTTGCCGTCACTGTCCTTCCCCACGGAGCCCAATACCCCAACGGAAACGGAGTAGCCATGGTAGAGAAGCTCGTTATATACGAGGTTCTCAAGAAGACGGCCCTCGTCGAACCGCGAGAAGGATAAGGCCGCGTTCCTTAGCCCGAGGTCCGAGAAATAGCACTTCCAGAGGGCACCGATCCGCTTTTTCCCGCGGATGTCGAACCGGAAGGCTTTTTCGATAAGGAAGGAATCCTCGAGGCACGAGACATAGCGATCGATGAGCTCCGTGTCGAACCCCGCCCGGCCGGATGAGCGCATCGCCCCGGCGATCTTCCCCGGGCTGACGAGCATGCCCGCCTCGTCGGCGAGAATAGTAAGTAGATCG
>CALVOS010000003.1 GCA_944350325.1 uncultured Bacilli bacterium
AGCCGCTGCAGGGAGGCGGAGAAATTCAGTACGGAGCGCATGTTATTGCGTGCCGTGATGCGCGGGCAGGGGCCTTGGTAGCGGCGGAATGCCTCGGCAATGAGAGGGTGTCCTTTCCTCGCTCCGAGGACGGCGCAGCCGCACCAGTAGTCCGTCTCGTATCCAATGAAGAAGTCGTAGGCCATGGCAAGTTCCTGGAAGCCCTTGAGGACCTCGACGTCCGTGTCGAGGTAAATGCCTCCGTAGTTGAGGAGGGCCCAGCAGCGGATTACGTCAGCGGCAAGCGAATAGTTCTTCTCGGCGATTGCCTGCCTGACCCATTCGTTGCTATTGATATCGAACGAGCTCTCGTTCCATTCGATGAACTCAAAATCCGGATGGAGCCTCTTCCATCCCTCGACGTAGGAAGCGAATTGCTCCGGGAGCGGATTCCCTCCGAGCCAGACGTAATGTATTCGCTTCTCAATCACGGCGCGAATTTTAGTTCCTAAGAACTAATAGTTCAAATGTAGCAAGAATCTGGTCCTGTGGTTGGTCGCATTCCGAATCCGTGATTAGGACAATTTGTTTTTGCAGTATATTGCTTTCACATTAACCATGCAAAATTCGTCTCTTTATTTTGGTTTATTGGCTTCTAGGTGGATTTAGAGATGCCCGGAGGTAGCCTCTTTCCTATTTCGAACTGGCTTGCCCTTCCTTCCTTCCTAAAGTAAGAGTAATGTATGCGCGCTGCGCCCGTAGCTCAGCTGGACAGAGCACTTCCCTCCTAAGGAAGGGGTCAGGCGTTCGAATCGCCTCGGGCGCGCCAGAGCTCCATAGCGCCATCCGGCGCTTTTTTTGAAAAAAGGCGGCCCAGCCGCCTAGAAGGACCCTTCGTAGTTCGCGATAGGGATCGTGTACATCGCCCCGTGGATGTCCTGGAAATTCCCGGTGTGCTCGCGGATGAGGTCCTTCAGCTCCTCCAGCCTTTCCTCATCAAGGATGATGAACATCGTGGTGGAGCCTGCGTATTCGCTCGGGGTCTCCGCGATGTCGGAAAGGGAGAGGGCCGCGTGAGGGCCGTCCAGTCCCTCGATGATGTGCCTCAGCCCCGCGGTCTCGAGGATCGTAGCGTTGTAGCCTTTGTCGAGGATCGCCCTGTGCAAGGCGTCCGTCCTCGGGCCTTTATCAAGCACGGAATAGAGTAGGACCTTCATCTGCCCTCCTTCGGGAGTCTGGATTATCCCAATCGTACGTCCTGTTGTGAAGCGCTTCCCATCATGTTTTTGCTCCCCTCACCGGAAGGCGTCCTATAGTGGGTCCATGCCACAGCTGTTGGATAGCGTTATGTCCGGGAGCCCGTTCGAGGTCCTACTCCCGGTCGCCCTGATACTTGGCCTTGCGAAGGTCCTGGGCCTCCTCTTCGAGAAGATGAAGGTGCCGGCGGTGCTTGGCTTCCTATGCGCCGGCCTTCTCGTCGGCCTCCTTTCCTTCATTCCCGGGGAGACGGTGATCACGGACTATACGAGGACGGGAATCGACATTCTCGGGAAGTTCGGCGTCGTGCTGATCCTCTTCAGCGCCGGGCTGGAGACGGACATGAAGAAAATGAAGGCGGTCGGGCTTCCTGCCGTGGCCATCACCACCGCCGGGGTCCTCCTCCCGATGCTCCTTGGCTTCCTTCTTGCCTACCTTTTCCGCACCTACGGGGGAATCGAGGCCGACTTCCTCGAGCCCGGGATCGACCCTCTCTGGAGCGATCTTTACTACGGGGTCATCCTCACCGCGACGAGCGTCTCGATCACGGTCGCGACCCTGAAGGCCCTGGGCAAGCTCGACGGGAAGGTCGGCTCCGCCCTTGTGTCCGCGGCGATCATCGACGACGTCCTCGGGATCGTCCTTCTTTCCATCATCCTGTCCCTTTCCGGCTCTAGCTCGGGCGGCGGGGACTTCAATCTCCTCATCTATATCGTGGAATCCTGCGGGGCCATGGTCGGGGGAGTGCTGGAAATTGTCCTCGTCCTTCTCAACATGGCGATCTTCGTCCTGCTCTCCCTTGGCGCAGGCTACCTGATGAGGCGCCTCTTCAACTGGCTCGGAGAGAAGTATCCCCATCACATCCGCGTCCCGATCCTCTCCCTCGCCTTCTGCTTCCTTTGGGCCTATCTCGCCCAGGGGCTATTCCAGATCGCGGATATCACCGGGGCCTATATCGCAGGAATGATCCTTTCTCCCACGAAGCCCAAGGAGTACATCGACCATCGCGCGGAGACGACGATGAACGTGTTCTTCGTGCCGATTTTCTTCGCATCCGTCGCGCTGAAGATGTACGACGCGA
This sequence comes from uncultured Bacilli bacterium, assembly GCA_944350325.1. Lineage (GTDB taxonomy): Bacteria > Bacillota_I > Bacilli_A > RFN20 > CAG-826 > UBA4951. The sequence continues at coordinate 2,318 of CALVOS010000003.1, forward strand.
CGATGGACTTCAGCGACGGGCTGTTCCTTACCTTTGGCTTCCTCTACGTGTTCGCGGGCCTTGTGGGAAAGTTCCTCGGGGCGGGAGCCGCATCGCTTGTTTGCCGCTTCTCCTTGAAGGACTCCCTCGCCATCGGGACGGGGATGATGGCCAGGGCCGAGGTTCTCGTCGTCACCGCCCAGACAGGCGTGGATTCCGGGCTTGTGAGCCCCGGAGTCATGCCGTTCACTCTCCTATTGATCCTTCTCTCGAGCTTTCTTACTCCCTTGTTCCTCCGCTTCATCTATCGGAACGACAGGCCTGAGGATGGGAGCGGCGAGTCCCCTTCGCCGGAGGAAAGAGGGGCTGGGAGAGCGAGCGAGGATTCCTCCCTTGACAGGGAGGCCTTCGCCGTCCTATAGTCCGCTTCGCGCCTTAGGGCGTGGCGATGGGGCGTTAGCTCAGCTGGGAGAGCGCCTCCATGGCATGGAGGAGGTCGTGAGTTCGATCCTCATACGCTCCACCATCGCGAGATTGACTCCGGGGCACCGGAGTTTTCTTTTTCCCATTGAGAGAAAGTTGCGGCATCTTCTGCTCCGATGGGTAATATAGCCTTCGGAGAATGGCAGTGGATAAGGACTCTCTAGATAAGAAGGCCAGGGATATCCTGGCTAGGCTGACGGACCGGGAGAAATGCCTTCTTCTTTTCGGGAACGGAATGTGGAAGACCCATGGGATCAAGGCCAAGGGCGTCCCGGAGGTCGAGATGCACGACGGGCCCCTGGGCCTTCGCGTCCCCTTGGATGGAAGGACCTCCGGGTTCTCCGAGCCAGTGGAGAAGGCTACCTGCTTCCCCTCCCCGGCGCTCCTCGCCTGTTCCTGGGATCCGGCCCTTCTCGAGGCGGTGGGCTCGATGGTCGCCAAGGAGGCCATCACCCTTCACACCGACCTCCTTCTAGCTCCTGGCGTCAATATCAAGAGGAATCCTCTTTGCGGAAGGAATTTCGAATACTTCAGCGAAGATCCGCTTCTTGCCGGGATTTTGTCCGCTTCCTATATCACAGGCGTGCAGAAGGAAGGCGTTGGCGCCTGCCTCAAGCATTTCGCCTTGAACAACCAGGAGCACAATCGGTTCGCCTATAGCGCCGAGGTCGACGAGAGGACGATGAGGGAGTTCTACCTTCGCCCTTTCGAAATCGCGGTGAAGGAAGGGAGGCCATGGGCTGTCATGGCCGCCTATAACCGCGTGAACGGCACCTTCTGTTCGGATAACTCCTATCTCCTTGAGGACGTTCTCTTCGGGACCTGGGGCTTCGAAGGCCCCGTCATCAGCGACTGGGGCGGGACTGCCGACCCGGTTCGCTCCCACGACTTCGGGCTTTCCCTAGAGATGCCCTGTTCGTGCAGCCGCCTTCCCGAGCTCCGCCGCGCCTTGCGGAAGGGCGAGCTTCGGAAGAGCAAGCTGGATGAGGCGGCGCTCCGCATGGTCAAGCTTTCCCTTCTTGCGTCCGGAAGGCCGAAAGAGACGGAGGGCTGGCGCTTTTCCGATTCCCACGCCCTCGCGAGGAAAGCGGCCGGGGAATCGATCGTGCTTGCAAGGAACGAACGACGGATCCTTCCCCTTAATGATTACGAAGAGTGCTGCATCATCGGCGGGATCGCCGAGAGGATGCCGTTCCAGGGAAAGGGATCGAGCCGCGTCACCGCCCAGGCGGCGACGAATTTCCTTTCCGCCATCCCGGACGAGGATGTTGCCTACGCCCAAGGATATCCGCTGGGGTTGCCAGATGAGCTTTCTGCCCAGGAGCTGATGCAGGAAGCGGTGGAGCTGGCATCCAGAAAGAAAACAGTGATTCTCTTCCTCGGTATTCCCGAAGGAACGGAAAGCGAAGGTGAAGACCGGAAGGATATGGAGCTTCCTTCCGACCAGATGTCCCTCTTTGAGGCGATTCGGGCGATCAACAAGAACACTATCGTCGTCCTTGTCGGCGGGTCGCCCGTCGAGCTTGGGGGCTTGCTCGATAGCCCTGGGCTGGTGCTTGCGTATCTCGGCGGGGAAGCTGGCGCGGAGGCGATCGAGGATGTCTTGTCCGGGAGGGTCAATCCCTCCGGCAAGCTTGCGGAGACATGGCCTACTAGATACGCGGACGTGCCGAGCGCTTCCTACTACGGGAAAGAGATCAGGACGGCGCCCTATATGGAGTCGTTCTTCGTCGGCTACCGCTACTTCTCTACTTCGAAGACTGCCCCGGCCCTGCCCTTTGGGCATGGTCTCAGCTATACGGAGTTCCT
>CALVOS010000004.1 GCA_944350325.1 uncultured Bacilli bacterium
GGTGGAACTCACCGTGCATTGCGGGAACAAGAAGATCGAGGATGCCCTGAAATCCATGAAGTGTGGGGGGCATCGGGAGAACCTTCTCGTCGTGGAATGCCGAGGGCGTGCCAACGCGTTTTTCAAGCTAGCCTCGTCGATGTTCGACGGCCCCTTCCGTGATTTTTCGCGCCAGCTTGACATGCTCAAGCGGATCAAGACCCTGGAGCTCTCCTTCAGGGACATGAAGGACATCCGGGAGCATATGGAGAGCGCGCTTTCTCCCGAGCGCCTTTCTGGGCGCTCTTCCCTCGTCTTTTTCGGCGGTAAGGAAATGAGCCAGGAGGCGATCGACGCGATCGCCTTCCACTTCGCAAGCCGGGACGACATCGAGTTCAACTACTTCCCAGGGGGGCAGGAAAGCCCCCTTCTCGTCGTAGGGGTCATGTGAGGCGATGGAAAACTACCGGCGGACGATGAGGCGGGACCTAGGGCGCCTAGCTTCCTCCGGGAAGACGCTCAGGGAAATCTTTGAAATCTCCTTCTCGCACGAGGGAATGGACGCCTATGAGCGACTCAACGACCTTCGGCTGGAAACGAAGACCTATCGCTCGCTGAGGGAGGACATCGAATCCTTCGCCTCCTACCTCCGCGCGGAATATATCCCGGAGGAAGGGGAATGGATCGCCATCGACCTCCCGAACTCCCCTTCGTTCCTCATCGCCTTCTGGGGGAGCCTCATGGCGGGCTACTCCCCCTATCTCGTCAATTCCTACTACCCCCTGGAGCTCAGGAGACGCCTGCTCGAGAGGCTTTCGATCCGGATCGTCCTTTCTTTTTCCGACGATTACCCCTCCTTCCGAAGGCCAAGGATCCTTTCCTTCCCGAAAGGAGAAAGACCCGACCCCGCCTGGTGGGCGGACCGCTTCGCGATCTCCTCCTCCCTGACGGGGATGGAAGCGAAAATCGCAGTCTTCGATGGAAAGGCGGTCGCCTCTGAAATAGAGAACAGCGGGCAGATCGTGCGGAAGAACCCATGGTTCCTCCATGACTACAAGGGGGCCATCAAGGTCGGGGCGATCCTTCCCTTCTTCCACGTCTTCGGACTCATCGTCTCCTACCTATGGTTCGCCTTCTATGGAAGGACCATCGTCTTCTTCCCCGACCTTTCCCCCGAGACGGTGAGGGCCACCATCCTCCGCCACGGGGTGACGCACATCTTCGCCCCGCCCCTTCTCTTCCATAAGCTTTGGAAAGGGATCGAGGAAGGGGTGCGCGCCGCGGGAAATAAGAAGGAGGCGTCCTTCCGGAAGGCCGCGAGATTCCTCGGGAAGCTCGGAAATGTCTCGCCGGACCTAGGGCTCGCCCTTTCCCGCCTGCTCATGGGCGAAGTCCGGCGGGAGGCCTTCGGGAAATCCCCCCGCTTCATGATATCGGGCGGAGCCTGGATAGACCCCGACGCCCTCAGGACGATCAATGCGATAGGCTATCCTCTCTTCAATGGCTATGGGACGACAGAAGCCTCCATTACCGGCGCAAATCTTGATCGTAAGTTCAAGAAACGGACAAGCGGAGCCATCGGTCTCCCTTTCCCGAGCGTACGTTATCTCCTCGATGAAAAGGGCGTGCTGACCGTGGAAGGCGAGAGCCTGGCGCAAGAGATCCTCTACCTCGACGGGCGCGTAGAGAAGGCATCCCCCTTCCGCACCCATGACCTCGTGGAATTCCGTGACGGTGACTATTTCATCCAAGGCCGGGAGGGCGACCTCTTCGTCGGGGAAAACGGAGAGAACATATCCCCCGACCTCATCGAGCAACGGCTTTCCCTTCCCTTGGCGAACCGCTTCTCCGTCCTTGAGGTTGAGGGCAGGCTCACGCTACTTGCGGAGTACCGGAAGGGCCTAGCTCCCTCCCTTATCAAGAAGGAGCTGCTGGAGGCCAAGTCCGCCCTTTCCGAAATTCCCTATGGCTCCAGCGTCTCTTCTGTGCTCCTCACCTACGACCCGATCGCAAGCCGGAACGCGATCAAGGTGTCGCGCGCCCAGTTAAGGAAGGCGCTCGTGGATGGGTCCGTCCGGACGTTTTCCCTTTCTTCCCTGGAGGAGGATAGGCCCGTGCCCACGGGAGGGTCCGAGGACCCGGACTTCCATCGGCTGAAGGAACTGATCCTCGATAGCCTTGGCCACGAGGCGGAAGTCCTGCCCGGAAGCGACTATTTCCTAGACCTGGGGGGCGACTCCATGGGCTACATCTCCCTCCTCCTCATGGTGGAGCAATCCTTCTCGCTCCGCCTGGACCTGGAGAAGGAAAGGGCACTCCGCACCCCTGAGGACTTCCTCAGGAAGATCAAGGAGAAACGGTGAAAGCCTTCATGTACTACCTCGCGATGGTGCTGGGGGCTCCCTTGGCACTCCTTTTCTTCCGCATGAAGGTGAGCTACGAGGGCGGGGAGCGCTTCCCCCTCCCCAAGGGGGCTATCCTCATCGCCGGGCACAAGAGCCCTTTCGACGCGATCGCGATCGCCTATCTCTTCTTCTTCCGGAGGCTCTACTTCCTCGCGGCGGACTGGTACCGGGGATTCCTTCGGATCTTCCGACCCCTCATGAGGATGACGGGCGCGATCTTCGTCGATCTCAAGGGAGAGGCCTTCTCCTTCCTTCCAGAGTGCAAGGCGCTCCTTGGAAAAGGGAAGTCCATCCTTGTCTTCCCGGAAGGAGACTACGCGAGGACGAAGTCGCTCTTTGAGCTCGGGCCCTTCAAGACAGGCTATCTCCTCATCGCAAGGGAAAGCGGAGCGCCAATCATTCCGATTGCCTCGGACTTCTCATACGGAAGCTTCCGCCGGCTCCACCTCCGGATCGGGAAGCCCATCTATATTTCCCAGGGGGAAGGCAAGCCAATCACCCGGGAAGAGCTTTCTTCCTGGAACGAGGAGGTGCGGAGAAGGTGCCTCTCCCTCCTCCATGAACTCAGGCGCGAGAAGGCGGAAGCCATCAAGTTCCGCTACGAGTACCGGGAGCCGCGGAAGGGCGATGTCCTTCGCGTCAAGGCCGGCCCTTACCACCACTATGGGGTTTTTCTGGACGAAGGGAGGGTCGTCGAGTTCGGACGCGCCTATAATTCCCCTGGCCAGAAGATCGACGTCCATCTGGCGACCCTCCCCTCGTTCGCGGGAGGCAGGATCCCGGAGGTCAGGGTACCGACGAACCCTTTTTGGAAAAGGCGCCCAGAGGACGTCGAGTCCTACGCGAAGGAAGTCCTCGGGCAGGAGGGCTACTCGCTGGAGGCGAACAACTGCCTCGACCTTGCAAACCGCCTGGCGCTCAAGATCTAGATTTAGGAAGGAGAACATCCATGGAAAAGAACTACGCCGTGCTCACCGACTCCACGAGCGACCTTTCTCCGAAGCTTCGGGAGCGCTTCGGCATCGACGACTACTTCAGGGGGGTCATCAGCATCCCCGGGTGCCCTGATGCCGAAGGGGACCTGGAGGAGCATGAGGACAGCTACTTCGACGACTTCTACCAGAAGCTCAAGGCCAATCCCAAGGGGTACAAGACCGCGGCCATCGGGGTGGGCTCTGTCAAGGAACGGATGAGGGCCTGGCTCGACAAGGGGATGGACATCCTGGCCGTCACGATCTCGAGCGCCCTCAGCGCCGTCTACAAGGTCACCGTCGAGGCCGCCAAGGAGCTGCTGGCGGAGGAACCCTACAAGGAAAGGAAGATCCTCGTCCTCGACTCCCACCGCTACTCCCTCGGGGTCGGCTCCCTTGCCGTACGCGCCGCGGAGCACAGGAAGGAAGGGCTCTCCATCGAGGAGAACTTCGCTCTTCTGGAGAAGGAGCGCGAGTGTCTCCACCAGATGGGGCCGATCGACGACCTCTACTACGTCGCGAGCAAGGGAAGGATCAGCAACGCGAAAGCCTTCTTCGGGACCGTCTTCGGAATCAAGCCGATGGGCGACTTCAGTCCTGAGGGAATGGTCCAGCCCCTGGGGAAGGTCAGCGGCATCGAGAAGTCCTATCGCGTGATCGTGGAGTATATGAAGAAAACCATCCGCGATCCCGGGAGCCAGATCGTCTTCATCTCCCAGACTCTCCGGCGCGCACAGGCGGAGAAGGCGGCCGAGCTGATCCGCCAGGAAATCCAGCCTCGCGAGGTCATCGTCTCCAACATCTACCCCAACACCGGCATCAACTGCGGGCCAGGACTTTTCGCCGCCTTCTACTACGGCACCCCGATCACCGACCTCTCGTATGAGAAGGGGGTGTTCGAGGATATCGTCAAGAACCGGCTATGAGCCTGCCCTGGTGGGCGATCCTCCTGATCGCCGTCGGCGCCTTCCTCCTCCTGAACCTCCTCGTTTTTCTCTTCCTCGTCCCCCACGTCGTCTTCTGGAACACGATGTACAGGAGCCCGCGGAAAACACGCACGAGGGAATGCACGAACCTCAAGGACGAGGATCAGGTCAAGATGTTCCGGGAGGGGGTGGAATGGGCGGAAGCCCAGGGAGAGCGCAGGATTCTCTTGGAAATCACGCATGGCGGCCTCCGCCTCCTTGGCGAATACATCGACAACGGGTCGAAGAAGTGCGCGGTGCTCCTCCAGGGAAGGACGGAGTCCCTCCTTTATAGCTACTACTTCGCGAAGCCTTACGCCGAATCGGGCTACAGCATCCTCGTCATCGACCAAAGGGCCCATGGGCTGAGCGACGGGAAGTACCAGACCGGCGGGGTCAAGGAGGCCGGGGACATCGTCTCCTGGGTGGATTACGTCCGGGAGCGCTTTCACGTCGAGAGCTTTGTCTTCCACGGCCTTTGCATCGGCGCGGCAAGCGCCGTCTACGCCGCCCTGGCCCTCGAGGAGCGCGGCTATCCCAATGTCGAAGGAGTCGTCGCGGAGGGGCTCTACTCCACTTATTTCGGGATGTTCGAGAGAAACTTTGCCCACTACGGGAAGAAAGCCTTCCCGATGCTCCACCTGACATTCCTCCTCGCGCGTCTTTACGCGAAGGTGGACTGCTTCCGGAACAAGCCGATCGAGGCGGTAGGGAAGCTTCGTTGCCCGCTCCTTCTCCTATATAGCCTCGAGGACGAGTTCTGCCCCCGGGCAGACGGGGAAAGAATCCGGGAGGCCGCGATGAACCCACGGAGCGAGATCCTGTTCTTCCCGAAAGGGCGGCATTCGCATGTCCGGTCTATGAATGAAGAGGCGTATGATATTGCTGTGAAATCATTCATAGCCGGATAAGCGGAGGAGGCAATGATGGAAGAGTACGATAGCTACAACGGCCAGTTCCGGGACGGAGACCGGGTCTTCGTCGACAAGCCTCTCCCGGAAATCATCGCGGCCGAGAATAACGCGGTGGCCTCGATCGTCCTTGGGTGCGTCGGCATCGTCCTTTCCTCCATCGTCGTCGGTCTCGTCCTCGGAATCGTTGCGATCGTGACGGGCAGCAATGCGCGCAGGGTGCTCAACGAGCGCCACCATAAGTTCCACATCGCGCTCGTCGGGAAGATCCTTGGCTGGGTTTCGATCGGTCTCTCGATCCTCATGTCCTTCTATTGGATCTTCTACTTCGTCTTCCTGTTGGCACACCTCTCGCAGATGTAGGCGAGAGGGAGCATGGCCTGGAAGATCCTCATCCTGACCGCCGGCCGGACCGGCGGCCATCGAAGCGCCTCGAACGCCCTTAAGGACGCCCTTCTCAACGAAAACCGAGAGCTTCAGGTAGTTGACTACGACTCTAACCGTCTTTTTCTTGGCTACAAGGGCGAGGGAGGCGAGCAAGGCTACGTAACCATGACCACGAGGCTCCGTCTCTTCTGGAAAGTGTTCTTTGAGACGACCTCCTTCTTCGCGCCGATATCGAACGCTGTGCTGTCGAAGGCCATTCAGCGAAACTTCCTGAGGCTTCTCCAGGAGGAGAAGCCGGACGCGGTGGTCTCGCTGCATCCTTGCTTCGTCGGCTCGGCGAGGAAGCTCCTTCGGAAAATGTCCGACGTCCCCTTCTATGTCGGACTCCTTGACCCGATGAGGCACTCCCGCCTGTGGCGCGACAAGAAGGCGGACCTCACCTTGCTCCCGACCGAAGAGGCCCTGGAAGCGTTCCGCAAGGCCGGCTTCCCGGAAGAAAGGCTTGTCCTGACAGGCTTTCCTCTGGGAAAGACCCTTTTTCCAGGAAGGCGCGAAAAAGAAGGCAAGCGGAGGAAACTTCTCTTCGTAAACCCAAGCCAGAAAGGCCTGGCCGCAACCGCGAAGCTCATCGAATGCGCCTTCCCTTATGACGTAGATATCGACGTTATCACAGGAAGCGACGGGAATCTGCGGAGATATCTCGAGAATCACCTTCCAAAAAGGGAAGGGCTGAGGATCTTCGGATACGTCAATGACATGAAGGAGCGCCTCCAGGAGGCCGACCTCCTCCTCACAAAGGCCGGGCCGAACATCATGTTCGAGGGGATTGCCGCGAGAGTCCCCATCGTCTTCACCGGCCACCTGCCAGGACAGGAGGAAAGGAACGCAGAATACGCGACGAAAAGGGGCTATGCCTTCAAGGCCGAACGTCCTCGAGAACTTATGGCGGTCCTGGACCAGCTCCTGCTCAAAAATCCAAAGAAACTCAAGGGGATGAGGGAAAAGGAGGCGCTTTGTCCAGACTTGGACGGGGCGAGGCGGATGGCCAAGGCCATCCTGGAACACCTTTCCAGAAGAAAGGGAACCTGATGGAAGAGGCCGCGCGGATCATTCTTTGGTGCTATCTCGGCTTCCTTGGCTTTTCCTTGCTCCTCTATCTTCCGAGGATCCTCTATTGGATAGCCGCCTTCCTTCCCATGGAAAGGGCAAGAAGCGAAGGCAAGTCCCGCTTTGCCGTCATCGTCCCCGCCCGGGAGGAGGGGGAGGTGCTCGCAGGCGCCCTCCAGTCCCTCCTGGAACAGGACTACGATCCCGCTTGCTATGACATCTATGTGGTTGTGAAAGGGAAGGACGACCCTTCAAGGGAAGTCGCCAGCCGCTTCCCGCGGAACGAGATCCTTGACGTGCCAGGGCAAAGGAGCAAGGCGGAAGCCCTGGACGGGGCGTTGAAGGAGATCCTGGGGAGGGGAACTCCCTACGACGCCTATATCTTCGTGGATGCCGATAACCTCGCCGCCCAGGATTTCCTGAGCCAGATGAACAACGCCATGGCGCTCGGGAAGGACATCGTCATCGGGAAGAAGCTCATCAAGAACTTCTTCTCGGACCTCAAGGAGTCCCGTTCGTTCTCCTCCGACTCCACTTCCCTCACCTACGCCCAGCTGGACGAGCTCGGGAACCGGGCGCGAACGATGCTAGGGGCGCCCGTTGCCCTCGTCGGGACAGGGATGCTCGTCTCTTCCAGGGTGATCGAGCAAAACGGAGGCTGGCCTTACCGAAGCCTCACCGAGGACTACGAGCTAGGGGCGGACGCCATCCTCAAGGGCTGGACTTCCTGCTACTACCCGTGGGCGAAGGTGTACACGGAGGAAACGGTGGACGCCAAAGGCGCCTACCAGAGGAGGATCCGCTGGATCAAGGGCTACGGGACCGTCCATTCCCGCTACCGCTCTTGCGTCTGGAAGGCAAGCCTTCCCAAGGGCAAGGGCTGGATCAAGGTGGGTTTCATCTTCGGAAGGGCTCCGATCTATATGATGTTCGGCTCCTCCTTCCTCGCCTCCTTCACCGGCCTTGCCTTCCTGATCCTCTCCCTATGCGGGATGCTTCCTCCCCTCTTTCCCGCGCTGCTCTTCCTCGTCCCTCTCCTTGCCGCCTACCTTCTCCTCCTCTTGCTCAACCTCGTCACCGTGATCAAGGAATGGAAGAACATGCCGATCGGATTCCTTGGGAAGATGTCGCTCATATTCCTTTCGCCCTTCTACAACCTCACCTACTTCCCCATTTTCCTGACCTGCCTCAGGAAGGATGAGAAGAGCTTCTCGTGGGAAAAGACGCCCAGGGCTTCTTTCCGTAAAAGAGGCTAGTCCCCAGGCATCGCGCGAAGGAATTCCCCCTCCCCGTCCTTGAGGCGGAACCTTGCGTGCGGGGCATATATGAGGCATCCCTTGTCCACGAAGACCATCCCGTTCCGGAAGGCGTCGTCCTCCCCGAACCACCCGCTTTCGGTGAACTCAAGCCTCGGGCAATATGCTCTCGCCCCATTCATCAGGATGATCGAGTTGCACTTGCGGAGGTTCGGGGCGATGAGCTGCCCGCCGTCCTTGAAAAGAAAGCTTCC
>CALVOS010000005.1 GCA_944350325.1 uncultured Bacilli bacterium
ATGCTACCGGCGCCGATCCCGTCCGGGCGCGAAAATAGGTCAGGCGCCGGCGCCTGACCTATCTCCTTGGTGTCTAAGCCCTTTTATTTTCCGGCAAACGGACTCCTTGACATGGGGTCCACTTCACGGGGAGGTCCTTTTTCTTTCCTACCCCCTCCAGAGAACCTTGTGGAGCCCCAGCTCGACGAGCCTCCGGGACGCCTTGGCAGGGAAGAGGGGGGAAAGGGAGGAGATCTCGTCCGCCCCGATCTGGTTCCGCCGCACGTAGTTGCGGAGAAGAGGAACCTCGTCCCTGAGCGCATCCATGTTTCCAAGGGCGAGGTAGGAGAGGAAGGCGTTCGCTGGAAGCGACTTCTTCTCCACGGTCGCCCATGGGGCCCTGAGGGTCAGCCTATGCCCCATGAGGATGGTCCTCTTGCGGCCTGACGTCGACTTCCTTGTGATGATCTCGGGCTCGGTCAATAAAGCGGGATCCCTCCCGTGAAGGAGCTCTCGGAAGGAAGGTCCCGCCCAGAAGCCGAAGGGGTCCTTGTCGTCCCCGATGTAGCGGAGCTCCACGACTTCCCGGAAGGTGGGTTCCTTCGCGTCCTTGCCTCGGTAGATCCCGTAGGCGAGAGGGACGACCTCGCCCTCCTCGACCAAGAGACGGATTCCCTTGGTAGACCCTACGGACGAGAGAAGATCCTTGGAGGAAATAAGCGATAACCTACGAAAACCATACCCCTTCGTAGTTTTGGAATGAGCAGACTTCATCAATGGAATTATATAACTAATTCCTAGTTATAAAAACAACTAACGAGCATAAGGAAAACCCGTCCTTGCGGACGGGCTTGGAAAGCTATTCTCCGGCGATCGACATCCCCTTTATCAGGATGTCGGGGCACTCTACCTTCCGGGTCGTAAGGACGGTGTTCGCGTCGAGCGCGGAGCAGTCCTTGAGCATCTTGAACAGGTTGCCGCTCAAGGTGATGAGGGTCAGCGGGCGGCCGATCTTCCCATTGACGATTTCAAACCCCTGGGCCTGGCAGGAGAAGTCCCCGTTATAGGGGTTGAGGCCGGTCCCTAGCCCGGCGATGCTCGTGATGTAGACGCCGTTGCCGGCCTTCGCCACGAGGTCTTCCAAGGTGCCCTTCCCCTTCCGAAGGCGGATCAGCCCGGCGCCGATGCCGATCGAGCCTCCGCCATAGGAGGCGTTGCCTGTGGTCTTCACCCCGTCCTTCTTCGCGGTCTCGCGATTATGGAGATAGGTGAGGAGGGTTCCCCTCTCAATGAGCTTGCGGTTCTCTTTCGCCACGCCCTCGTCATCGAAGCCGCAGAAGAAGACCGTTCTGTCCAGCGGCCTCTCCTCGATGGTGATCTTCGGCGAGAGGATCCTCTCCCCGAGCTTCCCGGCAAGAGGGCTCGTCTTCTTCTGGACGGACTCCGCGCTAAGCGTGGACACGAAGGCGCGGATGAAGGAGGGGAGGACCTTGTTCTGGATGATGGTCGGATACACGCCGCTCTTGATGCTGGAGGCGCCCATGCGCTTCCGGAGGTCTTCCCCGATCTTACCGGCGAGCTCGGCGGGATCGAAGGCACTAAGATCGTTGCCGAAGAAGGAATCTCCGGTATCGATCGTCTTCTCCCCGTCCTTGCCGGTCACGTAGCCGCCGATGATGAAGCTGTTTCCCGCGCTCTTCAGCCTAAGCCCATGGGAGTTCATGAAGAGGACGGTGTCGTCGCTTTCCGAATAGAACACCTCAGCGACATCGGCCACGCCTTCCTCCTGGAGGAGAAGCTCCTCAAGCTTCCTTGCGAGGGCGATCTTTTCCTCGGGGGCGGTCCTTGCAAGGACGGGGTTCCGCACCTTCTTCGACACGTAGCGATCGCTTCCCTCGAAGATCCCGACCTCGTCCGGCTTTTCGAGAAGCGACGTGGATCGCACGATCGCGTCGACCATCTCCCGGTAGCCTTCCTCGTCATCCTTCTCGGAAGTGGAGAAGGCGATATGTCCGTCCTTAACCCCGGTCGCCCAGAGGGAGATGGAGGTTGAGACGCTATAGGAGTCGAGCTCCTTGTGGAACAGGGCGAACTCGAAGCTCTCCGAGCGGCTGACGTAGAGCTGGGCTTCCTCAAGCCCGGCTTCCTTCGCGTATTCAAAGAAGCGGTCGTACTTCATTCCAGTCTCCCTCCCCGTCCTCCGACGGTGATTTCCTTAACGCGGATGGTCGGCTGCCCGACGGTGACGGGCACGGAGCCCGAGACGGACCCGCAGTACCCGCATCCGAGGTCGAGGTCGTTCCCGACCCGGTCGATGTTCATGAGGACTTCCTTCCCCGAGCCGATGAGGATGCATCCCTTCACCATCTCGGCGATCTTGCCGTGGCGGACGATATACGCCTCCGAGGCGGCGAAGTTGAATTCCCCGGTCGTCGTGTCGACGGAACCCCCGCCGAAGTTCGCGACGTAGAGCCCCAGCTCCGTGTCCTTGATGATGTCCTCCGGTCTGTCCTTCCCCGGGGCGATGTAGGTGTTGCTCATCCTTGAGGTCGGCTCATAGCAATAGCTCTCCCGGCGGGAGCAGCCGTTCGGCTCCATATGGAGGCGCCTTCCGTTGAACTTGTCCACGAGGAAGCCCGTGCAGACGCCGTCCTTGATCAGCTGGTTCTTCCGGGTCTCGTTGCCCTCCGAGTCCGCGTTGTTGCTCCCCCAGGCGTTGCGGATCGTGCCGTCGTCATAGGCGGTGACGAGCGGGGAGGCGATGACCTTCCCGATCGAGTTCGAGAAGACCGAAAGCCCCTTGGCGGTCGCGGTAGCCTCAAGGCTATGCCCGCAGGCCTCGTGGAAGATGACCCCGCCCCAGCCGTTAGCGATGATGACCGGGAAGCGCCCGGAAGGGCACTCCTTGGCGGAAAGCAGGGCTATCGCTACGTCGCGGGCATTACGCGCGATCGCGACGCCGTCGATCTTCTTGAGGAGATAGGACCACCCCCCATGGATTCCGGGGGAGTTGGAGGCGGTCTCGATCTTCCCGTCCTCGGAGGCGGTCGCCACGGCGGTTACCCGGGCGTGAGACTCCTCGTTCTTCATGAGGAAGCCTTCCTCGCCCTCTGCGGCGAAGATCTCGATTGCCTTCTTCTCCCCGTAGATTTCCGATCGGGCGCGAACGATGCGGGCGTCCTTCCTCATTTCCTCATCCATGGCGCGGAGGAATTGGATCCTGGTTTCCGCGGGGATGTCGATGACCGGGTCCTTGATTGGGCAGACGGAGGGAGCCTTTTTCCTGGTGAAGGACTTCACCTCGAAGAGCCGTTCTCCTTCGTAGGCGAGAGCAAGCTTTCTCGCAAGGGAGAGAAGGCCCCTCTTCGAAAGGTCCGCGGTGTAGCCATACACCGAGCGAAGGCCCTTGAGGATGCGGAGCCCCGCCCCCCTTGTCCTCGCCTTCGAGATCGACTCCACGTGCCCGGTCTCTACCTTGATGGCTTCCCGCGCCGTATCTTCCACGTAAAGCTCAGCGTAGTCCCCGCCTGTGGCGAGCGCCTCGTTAAGCGTAAGCAATGCCAGTTTCTTGGCTAGCATAGGCTCCTCCTTCCAAATTCCAAGCGAGCGCACGGTAGCACCTTTAGGGCAAACCTTCACCAAAAACCGCTAGATGGGGATAATCCCCATATGGATTGGCGCTCGCTTTGCGAAGAGGCGGAACGGAACTTCCAGAAGGAAGCCCCGCTTGCCTCCGGACGACTCCTCTCCTTCCTGCTGAATAGGACGAGCGCCAGGACGAGGCTCCTCGGCTTCATGACGAAGCCCTATTGGTCTCGGAAGAGACTGGTCAAGGAAGGAAAGGTCGCCTTTGGGTATGCCTTCCGGGAATGGGATTTCGGGGAACATTCCCTCGAGCACCCCGTCTGGATCGTCCACTCTCCGTCCCGCAAGGCTATGGATAATCCTGAAATCCTTAAAAGCGCGGCGGAACTGCTCATGAAAAAAGAGGAATGGCCAGCGATAGGGAAGAAAGAGTCCGCCATGCTCGCCCATGCCCTCGAGCCATTGGCGAGACCTCATTTCCTCCCTCTCCCGGATTCCTTCGGCGAAGTCCCTTTCTTCCTGAGCGTGTTGGATTGGGTCCCTGCCCACGTCCACGAGCTTCGCCTTGGACTGAACCTGATCGTCCAGAACCCCAGCGTCTCCAAAGAAAGCCTCTTCCTGATGGAACGCTATTTCCCGGAAGGGTGGAGGGATGCATACTTCGGCCAGGGCATCGCCTTATAGCGAGGAAAGGAGTCCTATCGATGGCAACGCTTTTCTACCAAGGGCACGCTTCCTTCCGCATCACATCCGAGGAAGGAAGGGTCCTCTTCATCGATCCTTATGCTGGCGTTGGGTACCAGACTCCCGCCGACCTCTGCCTTGTCACCCACGAGCACTATGACCATAACGCGGTGGAGAAGATCGTTAGGAAGTCCCAGACGGTCTTCATCCGCGTTGCCCAGGCGCTGGACGGTGGCATCTATCGCTCGTTCGACTATTTCGGATACCACATTGAGGCCGTTCCCGCCTACAACTCCCACCACAAGAGGGAAGAGACCGTGGGCTATCTCATCACGGTGGACGGAATCACCCTCTACCACGCGGGGGACACCGACCTGATCCCGGAGATGGCCGCCCTCAAGGAGAAGAAGATCGACTACGCGCTTCTTCCAATCGACGGTTTCTACACGATGGGTCCTGAGGACGCCGCCAAGGCCGCCGACATCATCGGCTGCCGCCACCTCATCCCGATGCACATGCATGTAGGGACCGACTTCGATATCGCCCAGGCCATGAAGGTCCATAGCGACAAGGCCATTCTCGTAAGGGTGAACCAGAAGCTTGAACTCAAATAGACGCAAAACGCCTATCAAATTCCGAATATCTTGAGTTTCTCAAAACCATGCAGGTGACTTTGCTCACTCGTGCCCTTCCATATTCCTTTCGAAATGAAGGGCTATGAGGCACCTTAAGGTGCCTTTCGTCTATAATGACGCGGCATGATCGATGCCATCCGGAAATACAGGGTCGCGACCCTGGTGCTCCTCATCTTCGAGATCTGCGCGTCTGCCGTCGCTCTCATTTTCTACTACTTCGATATCTACGGATTCCAAGAAGTCGAGCACTCCTTCATCTACATCCTCGCCGTCCTCGCCGTGTTCCTCGTGGTGGATTGCCTGACGCTGTTCTTCGCCCTTGCCAGGCTGAACAAGCTCCGGAGCAAAGACGACTTCAACGCGGCGACCATGATCGGCCCCGAGTTCCAGGAGGCATACGAGTTCGGACGGGTCGGCATCATCATCGTCGACGAGGATAACGTGGTCCTCTGGACCAACGGCTTCCTCCAGGGCAGGCAGATCGATCTCGTCGGGACGGAGCTCATGCATTCGGCGCCCGAGCTCGTCCCTCTCACGTCCTCGCCGTCCACTACCAGGAGAAAGATCGAGTTTGGCGAGAAGATATACGACGTCTGCTATCTTTCCGGCTCTCATATGTTCATCCTCAGGGATGTCAGCGACTACGAGGAGGTCGTCGCCTATAACCGCGACCAAGCCCTCGCCCTCGGGATCGTCTCGATCGACAACCTCAACGAGGTGTCGGGAGAGACCGACGAGACGGCGGATGTCGTCAATGACGTCCGGAGCGAGCTGATCTCGTATTTCCGTTCCTATGGGGTCGTCCTCCGGAGGATCCGGAACGATAGTTATTTCTGTGTGGCGACCGCCTCTTCCATCCGGAAGATGGAGGCGGAGGGGTTCTCGGTCCTCGAGAAGGTCCGTTCCCTCGTCGTCGACCAGCCGACGAAGCTGACCCTTTCCTGCGGCTTCGCCTATGACATGCCGGACACCGCGAAGCTCAACGATATGGCGGGCAACGCCCTTGACGTCGCCCTTTCCCGCGGAGGCGACCAGGTCGTCGTCTCGCAGTTCGCCGCGGGACTCCGCTTCTTCGGAGGGAAGTCCGTCGCGCAGGAGGCGACGAGCAAGGTCAAGATTCGCTCGACCGCCGACTCCATCGTCTCGCTCGTCCGGGACTCCACTGAGATCTTCGTCATGGGCCACGCGGACGCCGACATGGACGCCATCGGGAGCTGCCTCGGCATCAAGGCTCTCGCCGACTGGGCGACCGAAGGGAAGAAGCGCTGCCGCATCGTCTACTCCCCGAAGCTTTTCGAGCAGAAGGCCCGCCTTGCCTTCTGCGGCTCCTTCCCCAAGGAAGAGTTCGAGAAGATGACGATTTCCCCGGAAGGCGCCGTCCGCGAGATGAAGTCGACGTCGCTCTTGATCGTCGTGGACGTGAGCAACCCCGACCTGACGATCTCGCCCCGCCTCTTGGAGAAGAGCAACAAGACCATCGTCATCGACCACCACCGGAGGGGAGAGAAGTACATCGACCACTATGTCCTCTCCCACGTCGACCCCTCGGCATCCTCCGCCTCCGAGCTGATCGCCATCTTCCTTCGCTACGCGACGGCGAACCCGCCCATTCCCCTTCCCGCCTCCTACGCGACGGTCATGCTCGCCGGCATCTTCCTGGACTCCAACTACTTCAAGAGCAAGGCGACCGGGGCCCGCACCTTCGAGGCGGCGGAGATCCTCAAGGACCATGGGGCCGACAACGCCCGTGCGGACGACTTTCTCAAGGACGGCTTCGAGGAGTTCGAGCTGACGACGAAGATCGTCTCCTCGATCGAGACCCTGGAGACCGGCGCGGTCTATTGCGCCGCCGAGGAGCGGCAGCTTCTGCCCAGGAGCACGCTCGCCAAGGTCGCCAACCAGGCCATGCAGATCAAGAGTATCAACGCGGTGTTCGTGATCGGGCGGACCGCGCCGGACAAGGTCAACGTCTCCTGCCGGAGCGACGGGACGGTGAACGTCCAGCTCATCGCGGAGAAGCTAGGGGGAGGAGGCCACTTCCAGATGGCCGCCGCCAGCTTCCCCAACGACCTTTGCAAGGCCCAGACGGTCCAGGGCGTCGTCGATGCCCTCAAGGGCGTCGTCGAGCAGTACTGGGACTCCGCTCTTGCGGGCGTAAGCGCCCCTTCGGAGCCCTAGGGAAAGGAGAAACCATGCGCATCATCATGCTGAAGGACGTGAAAGGCGTCGGGAAGAAGGGGGAGATCGTCACCGTCAGCGACGGCTACGGGGCCAACTACCTCATCCCGCGCGGCCTTGCTGCGCTTTCCTCTCCCGAGGCTCTCGGACGCCTCAAGGCGGAAGAGAGGCAGGAGGCCATCCGCCAGAAGGAGCTAAAGAAGGAGGCGGAGGCCATCCGCGACCGACTCGAGCACATCAACGTCGAGTTCACCGCGAAGGCGGGGAAGGACGGAAGGATGTTCGGCTCGATCTCGCCCAAGGAGATCGAGGAAGGGCTCCTCCGCCAGTGGGGCATCCAGATCGACAAGAGGAAGTTCCTCGACAAGTACCCCGCCAACGCCTTCGGCTACACGAGGCTTCGCATCGAGCTCTACAAAGGAGTCGAGGGACAGGTCGTCGGCACGGTCAACGTCCATATCACGGAGGCGAAGTAGTGGCCGCCAGGGACTTCGAGACGCCGGCGAACGTCTTCGCTGAACAGGCCGTCCTCGGGATGATGCTCATCGACCAGGACGCGGCGGCCCTTGGCCTTGCCGTTCTTTCGGAGCAATCCTTCTCAGGCAGGGACGAGAGGAACGTCCTCATTTTCCGCGCGATGAAGTCCGTCGAGGACAAGCGCTCTCCCGTCGATCTGCAGACGGTGACCAACGAGCTCATCAACGCGAACTGCTTCGAGTCCGCGGGCGGGAACGACTACCTCCGCCAGCTTCTCGACGTCCCTATGTCGCCGGAGAACATCGAGCACTACATCCGCATCGTGAACGACCAGGCCGTCCTCCGGGACTTCCTCATCAAGATGAGGGAGGGGATCCTCGAATACCGGAAGGCCGGGGAGTTCAAGGACGTCGGAGAGTTCCTCGCCCGCTACACCGCCGACCTCACGAGGATCTCCGGGAAGCGTTCCGTCGGGGAGTTCCGGACCGCCGAGGTCGTGGCCCGCTCCGTCCAGAAGATGCTGGAGGCCGAGGGACAGCGGAGCGCCAACGGCATCACCGGGGTCGACACGGGCTATAGCGACATGAACCGCTTCACCCACGGCTGGCAGAAGGGCGACCTCATCGTGATCGCCGCCCGCCCCTCCGTCGGGAAGACGGCCTTCGCGATCAACCTCGCGGTGAACGCGGCGAGGAAGACGGGCAAGCCCGTCGCCTTCTTCTCCGCGGAAATGTCCGCCGACCAGATCATGAAGAGGATTATCTCCTCCGAAAGCCACGTGACCGGGGACGACCTTCTCGCCCCGATGTATCTCGACGCCAGGAGGCGGGCGCAGGTCGCCAGCGCGATCGACCATATCGCCACCTACCCCATCTACTTCGACGACACTCCGAACATCCGCCTTGGCGACCTTCTGGCGAAGGCCCGGAAGCTCAAGGGCGCCCACGAGGACCTTTCCCTCATCGTAATCGACTACCTCAACCTCATCACCACCGAGCACCAGGAAAGCCGCGCCCTTGAGGTCCAGCAGATCTCGATGTCCCTCAAGGAGCTCGCCCGCTCCCTCAAGGTGCCGGTGATCGCCCTTGCGCAGCTGAACCGTGCGAGCGACTTGAACCCCAAGGGAGTGCCTACCCTCGCCAACCTCCGCGAGTCCGGCTCGATCGAGAACGATGCCGACCTGGTCCTTCTCATGTACCGGAGCGACTACTACCAGAACCAGGCGCAGGGGAAGGGGGCGCAAGGTGGGGAGAAGAGCTATCGCGAGAGGCTCGAGGAATCCCTGGAGCAGGGGAAGAAGGAGGTCGGGGACAAGGCCTCGATGTCCATCACCGAGGTGAGGATCGCGAAGAACAGGAACGGCTCGCTCGGGACCTGCTACTACCTTTTCAGCAAGGCGTACTCCCGCTTCGACATGCCGGACGAGGAGACGCGGCGCGCGATCGCCCGCGAGAAGAACGAGCCGATGGCGGACGCGGATCCGGAGGCTTGATGCTTTCCTTCAGCTCCCTGGGGTCCGGAAGCAAGGGGAACGCCTTCCTTGTCTATGACGGGGAGACCCTCCTGCTGATCGACATGGGGCGCCCTAAGGAGGTCCTTGTCGATTATCTGAAGAATAAGGGGCTTTCTATCAGCGATATCTCCGCGATCCTCGTTACCCACACCCACATCGACCACGTGGGGACGCTTCCCTTGGTCGCAGGAAGAGGGAGAGGCGGGAAGCCTCCCGTCTACATGGGAAACCGTTCCTATAAGGGGGTGCACTTCCCCCTCGTCCCTTTCCAGCCCCTTACCTTCGGGAGCATGAAGGCGATCCCGCTCCCTACCTCCCATGACTCCCCGGACTCCTGCGGGTTCCGCATCGAGGGGGGAGGACGCGTCCTCGTCTATATGACGGACACGGGCTACGTCCCGATCGAGGACTATGAGAGGATGGAGGAGGCCGACTACCTTGTCCTCGAGAGCAATCACGACCCCGTCATGCTCAGCGGCTCCTCTCGTCCGCTCTCCCTCAAGAAGCGGATCCGGGGGGACAAGGGGCATCTTTCGAATGACGAATGCGCCTCCCTCGTGAGGAACATCCTGTCCGAACGGACGAAGGAGGTGCTCCTCGCCCACCTCTCCGAGGAGTGCAACACGCCTGAGATCGCCTTGGAATGCACGAGAAGGGTCCTTGAAGAAAAGGGAAGGGAGGACGTCCTCCTCCGGACCCTTCCCCAGTGGACTATCCTCGAGGGAGGGGATCCCTGGCCATGAGGATCCGCATCCTCGCAGTCGGGCGTCTCCACGAGCCCTTCTGGAAGGAGGCGGAGAAGGAATACCGGAAGCGCCTTTCCTCCTACGCGGACATCGAAATCGTCGAGCTCGAGGATGAGAAGGTCCCTACCGGGGCCTCCATTTCCGTCCAACGGGCCATCAAGGAGAAGGAGGGGGAGAGAATCCTCCAGAGGGTGAGGCCCCGCGACTTCCTCGTCCTTCTCGACCTTGGAAGGAAGGAGCCGACCTCCGAGGAGTTCTCCTCCTTCCTAATGGACGCCCTCCGGATGGGGGAAGGGACGGTGGACTTCGCCATCGGGGGCACCCTCGGGCTTGGGGAGAGCGTAAGAAAAAGAGGGAACTCGTCCCTTTCCTTCGGAAGGATGACCCTCCCCCACCAGCTTTGCCGCATCCTCCTGCTCGAGCAGGTATACCGCGCCTTCCGGATCAGCCGGGGCGAGCCCTACCATCGCTAGGTCCTGGGGAAGGCGTCCTCCTCCTCGATGATCCCGAAGTGGACGAGGGCCTTCGCCCATCCGTCCTCGTCGATGTCCTCGGTGACGTAGGTGGCGATCTTCTTCACCTCGTCGGAGGCGTTTCCCATCGCGACGGAGACGGACGTGTACTCCAGCATCTCCCTGTCGTTCATCCCATCCCCGATCGAGAAGGTCTCCTCCCTCTTCCCCCCGGTGTACTCCAGGGCGGCGGCGATTCCTTTCGCCTTGTCGCTATCCATGGGCATGATGTCGACGGCGAACTCGTCCCACCTCGCCGCCTTGCAGTTATGGAGGTGAGGAAGGAAGAGCGCCTCGTCGAAGGAGTCGCAGAAGGCGATCATCTGGTAGACGGTCCTGTCGTAGGGGATCGGGAACTTCCGGGGCTGGGGGAAGCGCGTCCCGTACTTCGCGTGCGCGTCGATGACCCGGTCGTCGATGAAGTTGATGTGCCCTTCCTTTTCCTCGATGAGGGTGAGGCCGAACTTCAGGCGGTAGGAGAACATGATCATCGCGTCGACGACATCCTGCGGGATCGGGTACTTGTAGATGAGCAGGTCCCCGATGGCCACGGCGGCCCCGTTCATCATCACCAGCCCGTCCGGATGGACGAGGTCGAGGATTCCCGTCTTGCGGATGAGATAGAAGTTCCTGCCGCTTGAGAGGAAGAGGCGGACCCCCTTTCTCTTAAGGGCCTGGATCGCGCGGATGGCGCTTAGGGGGACCTCTCTTTTGGTATGCGAGTAGAGGGTCCCGTCGATGTCGGTGAAGACGTACTTGATCATGGTCTCGGACTAAATGGTAGCATGCGTATTAGACTTAAGCGCATGGACTTCAAGGATTTCCCCCATCTCACGCGCCTCACGGACGAGGAGAACCGCCTCGTCCTCCTCTTCCGGAACGAGGAAGGGGACCTTCTGTATCTCGAGCCGGGCTTCCTGTACGCCCTCGAGGGAATGAAGGAGAAAAGAGGGGAGGACTACCCACGGATCCTGCTCCGGATCGAAGAGGAGCTGAGGAACGAGCACCGCCTCATCCTGACAGGGAACTACGAGACCCCCTTTTTCTCGAAGGAAGGGTTCGTCTATCGCGAGATCACCGACATCACCGACCCCCTTGGCATCTTCGTCGAGGACAAGAGCCGCGGGAGCGACTACGGGGACTAGGATGGAGCGCACCCTTCTTCTTGGGGGAGGAACCCTCCTTCTCCGCTCGATCGCCTTCGCCAGGAAGGCCTTCGGAGGGGAGGTCCTCCTCGGGGTGACCGACCAAGAGAGGGAGTCCCTCTACCGGAAGGGAGTCTTCCCAGGGACCCGCGACCCCCTCCTTTTCAAGGAATCTAGGAAAAGGAACGTCGCCTTCTCCTCCGACTGGAGGAAGGACATTGCCTCCGTCGACCGCATCCTCCTATGCGAAAGGATCTTCCAGAACGACCCTCTCCTCCAGGAGCTGCCCTTCCTTCTTGCGGGGAGGAAGATCGAGGTCGTCGTGCGTGGCCTTTCCCGGCCTGGGACGGTCCGTTTCTTCAAGGACCTCCTGGGAGAGGGACCTAGGGTGCTATACGTCCCCTCCTTCTCCCGTCTTGGCTTCGAGGTGGTGGAGGAGAAGGACCCTTCCCTCCTTCTCATCGGGACCGCCGAGGGAAAGGACGAGCGGGCGGAAGCGCTCGCGCACCCATACGCGAGACGGGGGACGAACGTCCTCATCTACTCCTACGAGGACGCGGAAGGGTACCGCCTGGCCTACGAGGACGCCTTCCTTAGGAAAAGCGAGCAGGCCCTCTTCCTTCACGAGAAAGGGAAGGACCTCGGTTTTGACGGGGACCTCGCGCTCTCGACCCTCCCCTTCGCTCCCTCAATGAACCGGACGGGGCTTTCCCTTGCCCCGTTCCCGAGGGGCGAGGAAGGACATTTCGCCTCCCTCGTCCTTCATGGAGAAGAAAAAACTGAGGAAATCCTAAGGAAACGCGAGGATATCGCATTCAAGGACGCGCTTGATGAAGCAAGGAAACGGAGCCTTTCCTCCCTTGCGATCCTCCATCTAGGAGGAAAGGACATGCCGAGCGTCAGGAAGTCCGCCCTCCTTCTTGCCAAGCGCGCCGAGGAAGAGGGACTCTCCGTCCGCGCCTGGGACGAGGAGGAGGCCCTTTGCCGTTCCTTCAAGAAGGAACGTCCCTCTTCCCGGGTCTTTCTCAGGAAGGAGGAGGCCCTGGAGGGGGCCGTTCCCCTGGCCCTGACGGAATAAAGGAAGAGCCCCCTCCATTTCCTGTCTTCCGTGCCTTCTGGAAGGGATTTCTTCATAAGGCCAAGCTCCGAATCTCCGGGAATGTTGGTAAAGGGCTCTTCTTTAGCGTATCTTTTCCAAAGCAGGACTCGCGCGAGCACGCGCGTGCCTCTCAAGAAAGAAGACTGACACATGGCGAACAAGAAGAACGGCAAGAAGGCGCCGAAGAAGGCGCATCCCTTCTGGGCGAGGCTCTGGAGCGGTTTCCGCTACTGGCTCCAGACCCTTTGGAGCAACGGGGCCTGCCTCCTCGCGAGAGGAAAGCCCTGGTGGGCCTCGATCCCCGTGGTGATCCTCTCCATCATCATCGCGATCATCCCGACCGCCGTGGCGATGGGGAACGTGAACGCCTCCAGCTTCATCACCCAGAGCGACTACGGCCTCGTCACTCCGACCGCGGCCTTCGTCCGGGACATGGATGAGAAAGGGATCCTCCTCTCGATCGACAAGGACGGGATCCTCTCCGACGAGAACGGGTCCTGGGAGAAGGCCTATGGGGCAAATGACCTCGGGGCCTACTACCACACGGTCGTCCGCGAGGTCGTCAAGCTGCCCGTCGAAAGCGACTCCTCCTTGAGCGAGGTCGTCGGATCCAAGCCCGAGGTCGTCGAGGAGACGATCGTCGACTTCGCCGTCTACTATGACTACGACGGGCTCTACCCCACCGTCGCGGACCTCTATGAGTTCGTCGTCACGGACGAGAACAGCAAGGACCCGAACGGGGAGGACGCCTACTCGGTGAACTCCCTCTTCCTCGATTCCGACGGGTTCATTCTCACCATCATGCCGAACCTCGTCAGCGCGGACGGCCAGAGCCAGGAGACCTCCGTCCAGTACCGCTGGGATAGCGAGGAATTCCATGGGAAGACCCTCGTGGACCTGCTTACCCCGACCTTCGAGGGCGAGGCCCCCCTCCCGGACTCCTATGAGTACCGCGAGGCCTCGCGCGCGACGTGGGGACGCTTCCTCGACCTCGGCTACGCCTCGACGAAGTGGAACGCGGCCTGGACGAACGTCGGCATCATCTCCGCGATCGTCGCGGGCACGATCTTCATCATGGGCCTCATCGTGTTCCTCTCGACGAGAGGGAAGAACAACCCGTACCGCCCACTCAACTTCTGGGATGCCCAGCAGGCCGTCTACTTCGAGTCCTTCACCTGCTCGGTGATCGCGATGATCCTAGGCTTCGTCTTCGGCGGCTCCAACTACGTGATGGGGATGACCATCTTCATGATGGTGCTCGCGGTCCGCGTCATCTACACGATCTTCAAGACGATGCGGGGCCCGATCGCCCAGGGCTAGCCTCTATCCAGGGACAAGGAAGGCGCTCCGGGAGGGGCGCCTTTTCTCTAGCCAGAGAGAAGGCGAGCCGAGGTTGGGAAAGTCTTCCGAAGATAAGGAGGTCTCATTCCTTGAGGGACGATGCGATGGGGCGAGGGAATCCATCCAGGAGCAAGCGGGCAAGGAAAAAGCCCCCGAGGGGGCGTGGGGGACGGAAGGGGAGGCCCTAGTCCTCAGGCTCCTGGACGGGGC
Organism: uncultured Bacilli bacterium; assembly: GCA_944350325.1. Lineage (GTDB taxonomy): Bacteria > Bacillota_I > Bacilli_A > RFN20 > CAG-826 > UBA4951. Next base: position 14,105 of record CALVOS010000005.1, read on the forward strand.
CCTTCTCCTCCCGGAGGAGGCGCTTGACGATGAGGCGGTGCTCCTCCATCACGTGGTGCTTCGTCTCCCCGTCGATGATGGGGTAGAGGACCCTCTTCCTCTCCTCGATCCTCCGCCCGAGGGAGATCTCGAAGATGTCGTAGCAGCCTACGAGCACGAGCCCGAAGCAGACGGCGATGATCCCGATGTCGCTTTGGAGGTATCCGATCGCCATCCCGAGCCCCACGTTCTGGAAGCCGTTATACTCGCCGACGATTCTCTCGAAGGGGACGTCCAGCTCCTCCACGAGGCTCGCGGAGTTCGCGTCGCCGCGGAAGGTGTAGAGGTCGCCGTTCTCCGTCTCCTCGATGGAGATGAGGCGGTGGACGAGGATCCTGTCCTCCCCCTGGAAGGCGTAGATGCCGTATAGCCTCATGTCCTCGGGGGCGCTCACCCTATCGAGCCCGACGAGGGCCATCGTGGGGATGTCCTCGGTGAGGTTGTTCTCGACGAGGTAGGTGTTGCTCTCGTTATCCTCCTCCATCGACCCGGTGCGGATGATGAGACAGGCGGTGTCCCCGAAGAGGAAGGTCTCGCCCGAGGCGCGGGAGTAGGCGGCGAAGGCAAGGACGGAAAGGCAGAGGAGGTAGACGACGACGAGGACGGCGTTAGCGAGGACCTTGAGGCCGTTCTTGCGCTTCATCACGCCCTTGACGTGCTCCTCGAGCGTGGGGATCGCCTGGTACTTCTCCTCAAGCGTCATGCTCTCGTCCTGGGCGACCTCGTCAACATGCCGGAAGTAGCGAGGGTTCTCCTGGATGACCTCCTTCTTGATGTAGGAGTCCTCCAGGGATCCGTCCACGCACTTCCTGTAGTAGCGGTAATACAGGTAGAAGAGGATCCCGAAGGACAAGGTCAGGAAGAAGATGACGACGATGGAGACGACCATCGAGGTCGTTTCGATGCGGTTCATCGCGAGAGTGAGCATCCTGTCTTTCCTCCTAGCTTCCTGGCTTCCAAAGGTAGAGGGCCATGCTGCCCTGGGGCTCGTAGGTCGCTCCCGAGCCCACGTAGAATTCCATCGGGGTGAAGATTCTCCCCGTGGTGATGTCCTGGAGGTAGGAGCCCGTCGACCGGTAGACCTCCTTGAGGATATCCGCGAAGGCCTTCGCCGATGTTCCGTCCTTGGAGACGAACGAGGTCTCCGGGGTCAGGGCCTCGCTTTCCTGGAACGCCTCGAAGCGATAGTCGTAGACGCTGGTGTCGACGAACCCAGCCATGCTCCCATCCTCTTCTCCATGCGTGGGGGCATTGCCGATATCGATATCGGGGTCGACGCAGACATTGACGTAGTAGGCGGCCCTCCGCCTTCCGTAGATGGTCACCGTGCTTGGGGTATTCCACGTCCCTGTCTCATCCCACTTCATTTCCACAGTCACGAGAAGGTCGTAGGATCCCTTAAAATCATCCTTGGCCTTGGCCAGCGTGTATTGTTTGTCCTCTTCGGTCGTCACGAAGTATTTCTCGAAGTATTCTCCGCTGAAATCGGAGTAGTTATAGCCTTCGCCGGCGGGACCCGGCCCATTCCCGGGCTTCATCTGGTAGGTCGTGAAGTCCGCCTGGTTCGCGAGCATCACCGCGAAGATGTCGTTTGTCATAGGGATGTTCCCATTGCTCGTCGTCAGGGTATAGGACGTTTCGCCATCAAGGTTCACGTTCGTCAGGGTATAGGTGTGCTGGGTGGGTCCTGCCACCTGGGTCATCCCCCTTCCGTTCGCGAAGTCCATCGAACCCGTGTCCCCAAGAATCAGGCGTGGCTCGTAGACCCTCTCCAGGACGATCGCAAGGGCGCGGGTCTGCGCGTAGAAGGTCCAGTCATAGCCATAAAGATGGGGGCTGCCTCGTTCTTCCCTGGGAACCGTCACAAGCTTGACGTGGTCGATGATAACAACCTGGTAGGCGGTTATCCCGTATGAGGAAAAGACATCGACCAGGGCGGATTTGGTGCCAGTCAGCTCGTTTTCTGCTGTAAATGTAGAAGGCCAATTAGGGGAGAGCCATCCTCCCTCGCTTGTCTCTTTTAGTTGCTGGTCGTCGTTGATGAGGTCGACGAAGTAGATGTTGTAGCGGCCGCTTAGCCCCGTGATGCTGTTCGGCGCGGCGTTAGCGATGGAGTCGGCTTCCGTGATGTAGAACCGATTCGTCTCATCGTAGTTGACGGTTGTTCCGTCATGGTTTGTCTGCACCTGTGCGTCTCCGTCCCATCGGCCTTTATTGTCCACCCCAGGCCATCCAGCATAGTCGACATCGTCGTAGCCATTGCCCATGGACCGGTTCGGGTCCAGGGCGAATCCTAGGGAAGAGCCGCTTCCTTCCTGGAAGACGACGTTCTCGTAGCGGAACACCTCCACCCTTGTCCCGGAGGTCACATTTTTCATGACCTCCCGGCTGAGCATTGGGTCATAGGTCGCGTTCGGGCCCTGGCCCCCCATGTCGTACGAGTTTCCGTCGGAGTCCTTCCCGGGGCCAGGGATGAGATTCACGGCAAGCGCGTCGGTGACGGTCTCGCCCGCGTCATATGCGTGGTTGTTTTTTCCAGAACTGAGGATGGGGTAGAGGATGAGGTCCTTCCTTCCGTTCCCGTCGATGTCCCTCGCGGCGTAATCCTGGTACTTTTCAAGAAGGGTGTTCGCGGAGAACAGAAGGAGGCTCCCGTCGTTCGGGTAGTATCCGTCCACCTGGAGGTACTCTATCTCCTCCCCCTCCTCCGTCTTCACGTTCACCACGTTTTTCTTGATAGTTTCCAGTTCCGGCCAGTGAAGATGTTTGCTGAAATGTGGTCCGAGCGCGAAGTTGCATACGAGCATCGGGGTCCAGCCGACGAGGGAGAGCGGCCAGGGCGTCCTGTCCACGACCTTCGAGACGAAGGAGGCGTTGATGTCCTCCAACTCCGAATGGGTGATGGAGGTCTTCTTCTCGAAGAAGCGGTAGTAGGAGGGGGAAGTCTCTCCCTCCACTTCGAAGTGACCGAGCCTAGGGTCCGTCTGTTCCGCCGCTACCCCTCCATAGCAAGGGTTGGAAGTGCTGAACGAGGATTGATCCGAGCCAAGGATCTGGCTTCCTACCTGGCTATCCGAGATGTGTCCTGTTGACCCTGTGAGAGGAGTCACCTGCGCTGCGAAATAGACGTCGTAGAACGTCTGGCCCGCGTAGTCGGGATCGTTGTCGTCCCCGAGGACGTGGTTGTCGCGGATGGGGTCGCCCTGGACGATGACGTTCGCCTTGTCCGAGGCCTCATCGAAAGAGAACATCCACGCGGCGGATCCCGCGGGGATGAGGGTCGCCAGGAGCGCGATCCCCCCGAAGAGGGCGAAGAGATGCCTACGCATCGGGATATTCCTCCCCCGCGTAGCGGATCGTCGCGGTCAGGGAGAACTGGCTCGCGTTCAATAGGTCGCTCAGCTGCCAGTACTCCACGGTGCTGGTCGGCTCCTGCCCGTCCTTCCATTCGAAGATGGGGGAGTAGGTGATGGTGCTCTCCTCTCCCTCGTCCAGGATGGTCGAGGGAATGATCGCCTTTGTCGCGGAGAAGGAGAGGGAGGAGACCGTCTCCTCGCTTTCTTGAAGCTGGATCCTATTGAGGAACTCCGACTCCGCCGCCGACCCGTCCTCCCCGGTCTGCTGGAACCCTTCGATCGTCCAGGAAAGCTCGTAGGAGAGCGACTCGTCGATCGCGTACCCGCTGAAGGTGAGATCGATGGTCCTCGGGGCGAACTCGAGCCTCATCTCGTCCTCCCCGTTCATGAGGAGGCGGTAGTGCTCGTAGAGCTGAAGCGAAAAGGAGGCGCTGTTTGAACCGTAGACGACATGGGGGATGTCGTTGATGACGAGCTCCCCGATCTCCGCGCGGGCGCGAACCTTGATGGATCCTCCCAGGCCCTGGGAAGGGCTGCCGCTATCGAAGCTCCACGTCGAAAACCCGGTGCCGACGATCGCCCCGAAGGACAGGAGTGGCACTACGAGGGAAGCTACGATGCGCGTGAGTTTGGGCAAAGAAACCCCTCCTTGGATAGCCAAGCGACGGGACAGGGAACCCCGCCCCGCCGCTTTGGACGATGGATGGCGGAAAGAAGGGGGACTAGGCCGCCTTCACGGAGATCTTGGCGTCGAAGTAGACGTTCAGGTTGAACTTCTTGCCGTCGAGGTCGGACTTCATGGAGTTGTACGACGAGATATCGGTGGGCTTGTTGGCGTAGATGATGCTGTCGAGCGAGCCGATCTCGATGGTCCAGGTGCCGTAGGTGTCGGCGCCGCTGGTGCTGGTGGTGTAGCCGCCTCCGTTGTTGGAGATGGTCCCGGCGTTGCTGTCTCCGTTGTAGCTGCCGTTCCAGGTGATCCAGTTGGTGAGGTTCGAGGCGGCGTCCTCAAGAGCGGAGCTTTCCGCGCCGATGGTCTCGAGGACGACCCAGTACTTGATGGTGACGTCGTTGGTCTCGAGGAGCTTCTCGTAGTCCTTCCAAGTGAGGGTGGCGGTGAGGGTGTTCCCGCTGTTGTAGGAGATGCTGTAGGAGATGCCCTCTTCCTTGTTCGAGTTGTTCACTCCGCCCTGGTCGAGGGTGAGGGTGAAGGTCTCGGCGTTCAGGGCGACGTTCATCCCCTCGATGAGCGGGGTGACGCTGATGGTGCCGGTGATGCCGTCCGCGGTACGGGCCTCGCTGGTGAACGTCCAGGCGGAGAAGCCGGATCCGACGATGGCCGCGGCCCCCAGGACGGGAAGCGCGAAGGTGAGGAATTTCTTGTGCATGTATGACCTCCTGAAATCCCAAGCGCGGTGCTTCAAGACGAATGCCCCGCTTACGGGCGCGATTATTGATTTCTTTCAATTTCAATCAACCATGATAATACCTACGGACCGTAGAGTAATTTCACCCCCCCCTTTTCCACGGAAAAGTATGGAAACCAATAGATTTTGTCGAGTAATTGGAGATACCTTCGCGCACGAACTTTCTTGAGCTCCCGCGTGAGAATTTGCAATGTCCGTCAAGAGGAACGCGTATGATAACCTTGTATTTCCGGCGCGACGGAAATACGCCCCATGGGGTCGTTCTGGCTTTGACGGGGGATCATCCGGACTTCGATCGCAGTGGCGTGACGAGCCATAACGTCGACTAAAGATAACTGCCAACAGCTATCCTGTTTGGAGGCAGGGCTCTGCCCGCGTCTCCTACGCCGCGGCCTAACTAGGTAATCTACGGATTCCCTCCTCTCACTGAAGGAGGGCCGGCTCGTCCTCCTCCTCTCGCGTCCCGGGGGAGGGCAGGGCGTCATCAGGGACGATAAGAGCCAGCCTCCGGCCCGGGGCGGGCTACGAAAACCTCAGGGCCTGGGCTCCCCGGGAAATGGTTCTGCCTTACCGGGGGCGACAGACGCAGGACCTAAACTGTAGAAGTCGTCGCCTGGAATCCTTCGGACAGGGGTTCGAATCCCCTCGACTCCACCACTCGCGCAAGACGGGGGCTGCGGAAGCGGCCCCCTTTCTTTCGCCTTCAAGGAAACATGGAACCCTTGTGAGACACAGGAAGAATCCCGAGGCAGTTCTCAAAGGGGAAAACGAAAACTCTTCTTATGCGTGCATATTCCAGGAAGAGCGCCTCAACTTCTTAACAAGTGGACGAGGTGGGGCGAAGGAAATTACTTCTGTTTCACGGGAGTCCCCTCGCTAGCGTCCCAGCCGTTCGAGAAGGGGGACGATGTCCCCGGCATCCTCTCCCTCGTAGTCCTTGAGAGGGCATTTCCGGGCGTCCTTGATCGCGAAGGAGAGGCAGCCCGCCCCGTGCGCGCTTTCGATCCCCGCGACCGCGTCCTCGACGACGAGGCATTCCCCATGGGGGAGCCCGAGGCGGTCCGCGGCGAGGGAGAACACCTCAGGGTCGGGCTTGCTCCTCCTGATGTCGTTCCCGTCGACGATGACGTCGAACTCCCCTCTTATCCCTAGCCTTTCGAGAATCCTCATCGTGTTCTTGCTCGAGCTCCCGATCGCCTTCTTGATGCCTCTTTCCCTGAGGTAGTCGAGCGCCTTTCTCGCCCCGGGGTCGATGGAGGAGGGATCGATCGCGGAAAGCCCATCCACGTAGATGCGGTTCTTCTTCTCCGCGAGAGCCTCCTTCTCCTCCGGGGAGTAGGTTCTTCCCGCCTTCTCGAGGATGATCTCGAGGGAGCGGAGGCGCGAGACCCCGCGGAGGCGCTCGTTGTCCTCCCTCTCGAAGGGAATGCCTTCCGCATCGGCGATCGCCTTCCAGGCTCTGTAATGGATTTCGTCCGTCGAGCAGATGACTCCGTCGAGATCGAAGATGACTGCCTTGATTCCCATCCTTAGAACTTCCTTTCCTTGGGGACGCCCCCTTCCTTGTAGCGGTAGCGCATCCCCCTCATTCCTTCCGGGAGACGGGGGGAGAAGCGGACCTTCCCTTCCTTGATCCTCGCTCCCAGGAGCCCGCGGGCGAGGTCGAGGTAGGCCCCTCCCATCGCGGCGGGATGGCTTCCCCCGATGTAGATGCCTCCGGCGAAGAGCTTCTTGCCTCCCCGGATGTCGGTGAGGGCGCTTTCCCTCATGTAGCGGACCGCCTTCCCTAGCTCCCCGCACCAGGCGGAGAGAAGGCCGTACATGGAGTTCGATAGGGAGCTCCCGCCCTCCGTGTAGGGCTCATAGAAGCGAAGGTTCCTTTTGAGGACCTCAGGGGAGTAGCGCTCCGGATGGAGGGCGAGCAGGGCGACGACGTCGGCCTGCTTGATGACCCTGGTGGGAGTCGCCTTCCCCTCCTTTCCTCCGAGGTACTCCTTCGGATCCTCGATCCTCTTCCGGAACTCCCGGTACTTGACGTCCTCGAGGGCGAAGTAGCCGTCGAACTGCTCGATGAAGCCGTCCTTCCCTGGCTTCGGGACATGGATCCTTCTCGCGAAGCGGAGCCATCCCTTGAGATCCTCCTCAGGGATGCCCCCGTAGCCCTTCTTTCTCAGATAGGAGACGGCGTCCTCGATCTCGAAGCGGACCATCGCGTTGGTATAGGCGTTGTCGTCCACGAGCTCGTGGTATTCGTCAGGACCGATGACCCCCCTGAAGTGGAAGAGGCCATCCTCTTTGAGGGACGCCCTGCTCTTGTAGAAGCGGACCACCTCCCGGAGGACCTCCTTCCCGCCCTCGTCGAGGATCCCGAGGTCCCCGGTCGCCCTCACGTACTCCATGAGGCCATGGAGGACGTCGATCGAGATATGGATCTGGCAGTCGGCGAAGTAGGTCCTTATGGGCTCCCCGGTCTTCGGGTCCGTGACGTTATATAGGGAGCACCCCTCCACCCCGTCCTCCTGGGACTCCCAGGCGTAGAAGGCCCCTTCGAACCCGAACTCCCGCGCCTTCCGGATCGCGCCCGGGAGGGTGTTGATCCGGTACTGGACGAGGAGGCGCGCCGCCTCCTGGTCGGTGAGGAGGAAGAAGGGGAGGAGGAACATCTCCGTGTCCCAGAAGATAGCCCCCTTGTAGACCTGGCCGGAGAGGCCCCTCGCGGGAATGGACGTCGCCTTCCTATGGTTCCCGAGGATGAGGAGGGAATAGACCGCGTGGTCGATTCCCTTCTGGAGCTCGCCCTTCCGGGGAAGGATTGCCCGCGCCTCCTCGAAGGCACGCTCGAAGGAGAAGAGGTGCCTTCTTCTCGCCTCCTCGTAGGAAAGCGGGGCCTCCTCCTCGATTTCCCCGTCGATCCTCGCCTCGCCGATCTTCCGGAGGAGGATCCTCTCCCCTTGCCGGAGAGCGGCCTCGTAGAGATATCCCGCCCGTTCCTTTTCCAGGAAGGGCCTTCTTTCGTGGTTTCCCTCCTCATGGAGGATCACCTCGACCTTCCTCCCCTCGTTGGTGATGCCCGAGGCCAGGACGGATCCATCCTCCAGGAAGGAGAGGGACTTCTCGGGGAAGTGGGGCCCGTTGATCTCGTGGATGTCGGTGGTAAGGAAGGAGGAAAGGAGGACCTTCGTCTCCTTCCTCGCCCTCACCTCGATCTTCTGAAGGAGATGAAGCCCTCCCCCGTAGGGACAGAATCGCTCCGTCCTCACCTCGATGTCCTCGTAGACGTCCTTCCGATAGAGGATTCCGTGCCTCATGTCGAGGCGGAACTCCCGATGGAGCGCCTCCCGTCCCGGGATGGTCCCGAGCGCGGTCTCTACGCGGAAGGGGAGGGGGTCGAAGAGGTTGATGGGCTCCCTCCACTTGTCCTCCCGCTGGTCGTAGGTCCCGATGAGGGAGAAGACCGATCTCTCTTCCTTCCCGTGCTCCTCCCTGGTCCCCTTGTAGCCGACCCTCCCGTTCCCGACGAGGAAGGCGTTGGCGATCCTCTCCAGGTCCGCGGGGGAGTACTCACGCGCGATCAGGGATCGGGGCCTCATAGGTACCTTCCACGTGCCGTTTCTCGCCATAGAGGACGATGTCCACGGGCCCGTCGAGGGCAAGGAGGACGACCTTCCTCTCCTCCACCCTCGTCTCGAGCCTCTTCCCGTCCACGAGGAGGCGGAAGCTATAGGACTTCCACTTCCTCGGGAGATAGGGGGCGAGGGAAAGCTCCCTTCCGTCGCTTCGGAAGCCTCCGAAGCCATAGACGATCGTGTTCCACGCGGCGGCGATGGAGGTGAGGTGGAGCCCCTCGCCCGTGTTCCCGTTCCAGTCGTCGAGGTCGAGCCTCGAGGCAAAGCCATAGAGGCGGAGGGCCTCCTCCTCCCTTCCTAGGGCCGAGGCGAGGATCGAATGGACGCTCGGGGAGAGGGAGCTCTCGTGGATGCAGCGGGGCTCGTAGTAGTCGTAGTTCCTCTCAAGAACCTCCTTCCTCGTCGTGCTGAGGAAGAGGAAGAGGTGCATGAGGACCGCCGGCTGCTTGATCATGTCCCCGCGGTAGATGCGGTCGTAGGACCAGTGGGAGTAGAGGGGGAAGTCCGACTCGGGGATGCTCCCGACGTCGATGTGGGGGAGCGAGAAGAAGCCCTCGTTCTGCTCATAGAGGAGGGTCTCGGGGTCGAAGGGGATGAGCATCGCGTCGGCGGCCTCCCGGATCTCCTCGAGGAACTTCTCCCCGAACCCCTCCCTCTTGAGAAGCCTCTGGAGCGAGCGGTGCCTTTTCCTCATCATCTCGAAGAAGTCGAGGGTGAGCTCGAAGGTGAACTTCGCCATGAGGTTCGTGTAGGAGTCGTGGTTCACCATCATCTTGAACTCGTCCGGGCCCATGACCGCATAGTAGCCGAACCTCTTTCTTTCCTGGTCCCACTGGCCGCGGTCGAGGAGGAAGCGGGAGATTTCGAGGAGGACCTCCATCCCTCCCTTGAGGAGAAGGGAGTCGTCCTTGGTGACGTTATAGTGGTGGTAGAGGGCGTAGGCGGTCCCGGTGGAGGCCTGGAACTGGAGGGAGGCGTGCTGCCATAGGGCGCATCCTTCCTCTCCGTTCAGCGTGGCGACGGGGTAGCAGGCCCCACGGCAGTCGAGCATCCTTGCCCGTTCCTTCGCCTCCTTGAGGGTATGGATGCGGAAGAGGATGAGGGATTCCGCGGCCTTGGGGTTCGTGAAAAGGAAGTAGGGGAGGCAGAAGGTCTCCGAGTCCCAGAAGGTATGTCCGCTATAGGCCTCGCCGGTGAGCCCTTTTGCAGGGACGTTGTCCCGGTCGCTGTAGCCGCTATAGGTCGTGTTCAGCATGAACATGCAGTAGCGGATCCCCTGGAGGTCCTCCTCGTCCCCCTCGATCGTGATGCGCCCCCGTTCTTCGAGGCGGTTCAGGAAGAGGCGGTTCCCTTCCCGGACGTCCTCGAAGGTTCTGTCCTTTCTTTCGGAAAGCTCCGCGAGGGCCCGGGCGAGAAGGTCTCTCTTCCCGGATTCCCTGCTGTGGAGGGAGCACGCCCTCCTTTCGAAGGAGGCCTTGCCCTCGAGGAGGAAGCGGTAGCGGGTCCCGACCTCCTTCCTTCCCTCGACTCGCTCGCCCTTGAGCGGCAGGGAAGGGACGGCCTCCATCGCTCCTCCCAGGAGGATGTCGGTGAAGAGGGTCTTCGCCCGGATGGCGGGGAAGGAGTCGTCCTTCCTCCACATGTGGAACTGGCTTTCCTTCCCCCACTGGGGAAGGTCGAAGTCAAGGAGGAAGGAAAGGTCGATCTCGACGGGGGAGTCGCTTTCGAGCCACACCCTCTGCCTCGCCTCGTGGGGGTTCTCGTAGTCGAGGATCCTCTCGATGAGGACGCGGAGCTTCTTCCCGTTTCCTAGCGTCCAGAGGAAGGAGCGGGAATAGAGCCCGTCCTCGAAGGAAAGGGAGCGCTCGAACTCCGAGAAGCGAACCTTCCCGAGGTCGAGCCTCTCGCCGTCCGCCAGGAGGCGGATCTTCCAGTAGTCGAGGGCGTTCACCATGTAGTGGGTCCGCTCGACGATGCCCTTGTAGGCGTTCGGGGTCTTCTCCCGCGCGTAGTCGTAGACCCCGTTGAAGTAGGAGCCGCGGAGGCTCTTGCCGGAGTAGCCCTCCTCGAAGTAGCCGCGGGAGCCCATGAACTCGTCGCTCAGGCTGAAGAGGCTTTCCGCGGCGAGCGCCCTTTCCTCATGGAACCCGATCTCCCGGATGGCGTTCCTCTCCACCTCGAGGAACCGATGCGCTTCCTTGCCCATTCTGTCTATCCTTTCACGCCTCCGTCGAGGCTTCCTCCGGTGATCTTCCTCTGGAAGATGAGGAGGATGGCGATCTGCGGGATGACGCTGATCAAGAGCGCCATCAGGAGCATGTCCGGGGTGATGCCCTGGACGGTGCCCATCGTCGCGTTGATGGAGAAGATCTTCACCATGAGGGTGAACATCGAGTCGTCCTTGAGGACGAGGTTGGGCAGGAGGAAGTCGCTCCATGCCGCGGTGATGGAGAAGATGGCGACCACCCCGACGATCGCCGAGCTGAGGGGGAGGGCGAGACGGAAGAAGATCATGAGGTCGCCGGCCCCGTCCACCCGCATCGCCTCGACGAGCTCCGCGGGGATCTTGTCGAAGAAGCTCTTGAACAGGATGAAGTAGTAGGCGTTCGCCCCGAAGGAGAACCAGAGGGGGATGTAGGTGTTCACGAATCCGAGGTCGCTGATCATCTTGAAGAGCGGGACGATCGAGAGGATGGTCGGGATCATGTAGCTGCCCATGACGAGCGCGTAGATGACCTTCGCCCCCCGCGGGCGGAGGATCGAGACCCCGTAGGCGAGAAGCCCGTTGAAGACGATCGCGCAGACGGCGCACCCGATGATGACGAGGACGGTGTTCGTGAGGTAGGTCCCCATCCCGATCTTGGTCCAGACGTCCACGATCTTCCCGAGGTCGAAGACCTCCGGCCAGAAGGCGAAGTGGCTCGAGGTCAGCTCGGCGTTCGACTTGAAGGCCTGCACGAAGAGGAAGAAGAGGGGGAAGAGCGCGCATAGGAGCATGAGGGCGAGAAGGGCCACCATGACCCCGTAGAGGATCTTGAAGCGGGTCCTCCGGTAGTCGCTCTGGACGAGGATGCCGTCCTGCTTGTAGCGAAGGCGCGGCATATGGAACGCGCGGAATGGGCTCTTCATACGCGGTAGCCTCTTTTCTTCAGGAGATGGACCGCCAGGTAGTAGATGGCGGACAGGGACAGGATGATGAGGAAGAGGACGACCGTGCAGGCGCTGGAAAGATCGACCCTCCCGTCCCGGAAGCCGAAGTTGTAGGCGAGGAGGAGGAGCGAGAGCGAGGAACGGTCCCCGCCTCCCCCGTTGGTCATGACGAAGGGCTCGTAGAACACCTGCATGACGGAGATGATCTGGAGGACGAAGAGGGTGGTCATGCTCGGGACGATCTGGGGGAGGGTGATGTGGACGATCCTGCTCCAGACTCCCGCCCCGTCGATCTGGGCGGCCTCGTAGTAGCTCCGGTCGATGCCGGCGAAGGCGGAAAGGTAGATGAGGGCGGTCGACCCGGCGCCCCTCCAGGTCATCGTGACGACGATGAGGGGGATTACGAGGTTCGGGTCGTCCAGCCAGAGGATCGGCTCCATCCCGAGACCCTCGAGGACGGTGTTGAGGAAGCCGGCGCTCGAGGGATCGAAGAGGTAGGTGAAGAGGATCGAGGCGGTCAGCCCCGCGATGGCCGCGGGGAGGTAGATGCCGATCCGGAACAGGGCGCGGAAATGTATGACCTCCGAGAGTAGGAGCCCGATGATGATCGGAAGGATGAACCCGATCAGGAGCGACCATCCCAGGTAGGTGAAGGTGTTCCCGAAGGCGGTGAGGAAGTCGGGGTGCTGGAAGAGCTCCTGGTAGGTGCCGAGCCCGACGAACTCCTCCGCGTTGAACCCCTTCGTGCTGAAGAAGCTCAGGTAGAGGTTCATCAGGAGGGGCACCCAGACGAAGAAGGAGAAGAGGATCACCCCGGGGGCCATCACCCCCCATCCGGCGAACTGGCGGAGGATCCCCCCGCGCCTCCTTCTCTTTTCCTCGCTGGTGAGGAAGGCTTCCCCTCTCCTAGGCATATTTCGAGAGGTCCCGCTCGAACTGCTGGTTGAGGGTCGTCAGCTGGTTCTTGATCTCCTCCCTCCCCATGTTCGGGTTGGTGAGGACGGCGGAGACGGCCTGGTCGAGGTAGTCGTACATCTTCTGCGCCTCGTAGGGGACCTCCTCCTTCCTCATCGCGTCGATGGAGTCGAAGAAGTCGTCGAAGTACTCCTGGTTGACGTTCACGTACTGCTCGTCGAGCTCGTCGGCGTAGCTGTTGTACTCCTCGTTCGTCCATGGGCGGATGGAGGGGAGGATGGGCTCGTTCTTGGAAAGGGAGGTCTGCTTCCCTTCCACCATCGCGGTCTTCTGGGCCTCGCTCATGACGGGGCTCCTGCCCATGTACTCCAGGAAGAGGAGGGCGCCCCTCACCTCCTCGTCGGTCGCGTTCTCGGCGAAGACGAAGGGGGTTCCTCCGTAGAGGCTATAGCGGTCCCCGCCCGGCCCCGCGGGCATCGGGACGAAGGCGATGTCGTTGCGTTCCATGGATCCCTGGGTCACCGCGTTCTGGATCACGTCGGATCCGCAGAAGGCGATCGCCATCCGCTCGTTGATGTTGGAATACCAGTCGTTGTAGACGAAGCTCGTGCCCTCGACGAGATAGCCGTTGCTCCGGAGCCCGGCGATGTATTGGAGAGCGTCCACCACGGCATCCTCGTTGAGCGAGGCGTGGGGCGCGCCTCCGGTGTCGATGGTCATGAGCTCGGCGCCGAAGTTCCAGGCGATGTTCGAGAAGAGCCATCCTCCCTGGCGGTTGGCGCTATAGAACATGGTCCCGCGGCAGTCGCCGCCGGAGTTCGTCGTGATGAGCTCCGCCCATTCGGCAAGCTCCTCGAAGGTGGTGGGGTAGAGGGGATCTCCGCTTTCGTCATAGAGGACGTACTCATGCTCGTCGATGTCGCCCTCGATGAGGCCGTAGTAGGTCAACGAGCGGAGGTTGAGGAGCATGCCGAAGCCATACCCGTCCCGGGGAATCCCGTAGAGGTTCCCCTCCTCGTCTTCGAGGGTCTCCCGCATGAAGGAGTCCATGTCGTCGTAGTATCCGACTTCCTTCACGAGGTCGGTGACGTCCCGGATGTAGCCTTGCTCGATGAGCATGCTCGGCTCGGTGAACCAGGTCTGGAAGACGGTGGGGAGGGTTCCCGACATCGCCCCGACGGCGACGGTGTCCTGGGCGTACTCGTAGTTGGCGGGCTCGATGACGTACTCCGGGTGGTCCGCTTCGAAGCGCTGCTTCCAGATGTTGAACATCGCCACGTCCGAGGTCTGCTGGGCCGCCGGCCACATGCCAAGCTCGACGTGGATCTTCCCATCCTCCTTCTGGCATCCGTTCAGGGAGAGGAGTGCGATCGCCGCCCCGGCAAGGACGGTGGCTTTTTTCAGGAATCCAGGCATAGTTGGCCTCCTATTCTGACGGAATGCTAAAGCCGGTCCTCCTGCGCATGAAGCGGGGGGATTTGCAAGATAGGCCCCCTTTCCTGCTCGTATAATTCGGTCATGTTCGAGAAGACGAGGAGGCGCTTCTTCCTGGCGGCGTTCCTGCCGACCCTCCTTGGCGTCCTTCTTTCCCTTGGCTCGATCCTCGGAGCGGTCCTCTACCTGAACGAGAGGGACTTCTCCATGAGCGCCCAGGAATCGCTCGAGAGACTTGCGAGCGACTTCCGCTTTTCGGTGTCCCTCGTGAGGAGCTCAGTCTCTTCCTTGGAGAGAAACTCCGACATTCTTGGCTATCTTTCCGGAAATCTGAATTTCCTTTCGGGCGCCCAGAACGTGCTCAGCCAGAAGCAGGGGAGCGCCCGCCACCTGATGGGGGTCGCCCTCTATCCCAGGGACGAAGGCCTTTCTCCGGTCAGCAGCTACTCCTTAAGCGGGCTCGCCTCCCGGGAGGAGATGCTTTCCCTGCCCGAGATCGCCTCCCTGGCGCCCGGGGAAAGCGTCCTTTTCATCCGGACCGAGGCGGGGCACGGCTCCTACTACTTCAGCTCGTACAAGGAGGAGGACGGGATCCTCACCCTCGCGGAGAGGATGAACCGGGGCGACGGCTATCTCGTCTCCGACTTCAAGACGGAAAGCGTCTATGAGGACTTCCTGTCCCTCTCCGACCTTCCGGACATGGAGGAATCCAGCATCTATCTCCATGACGGTGATCGCCTCCTCCAGTTCCTTGGGAACAAGGAGAGGATCGAGGAGGAAGGCCTCGGGGCGGAGCTTTCCCCCCGCGGGGGCTCCTTGGCCTCGTCGATGAACCTCGTGGACGGGGTGAACCTGGTCTCTCTCGTCGGGAAAGGCCCCTTGGTCGGGGAGAACCTATGGATGCTCGCCCTTTATTTCCCCGTCTCCCTCCTGTTTCTGCTTTCTGGCTTCCTCGTTGCCCGCCAGCTCTCCCGGAGGATCAGCTCTCCTCTCGGGGAGCTGAGCCGCCGGATGGCGGAGTTCGGGGAATAAGGATCCTGACCTTCGTCCCCTTCCCGGGCTCGCTTTGGACCTCGAGCAGGACCTCTTCCTTGTACTCGAGATGAAGCCGTTCCTCGACGTTCTTGATGCCGAAGCCCCGGCGGGAGGACCCCTCGTTCCTTCTTTTCGCCTCCTCGGGGGAGAAGCCGACCCCGTTATCCTCCACTTCGAAGAGGATGCGGTCCTCTCCATAGGGAAGAGCGCGGATTTCGATCCTTCCTGCCTCCTCGTTCTCCGGGAAGGCGTACTTGACGGCGTTCTCGACGAAGGGCTGGAGGATGAGCTTGAGGGTGCGGCACTCCTCGACCGAAGGATCGAGGGCGGTCCCGTAGGTGAATAGCCCTGGGTAGCGCCTAAGCTGGATCTCGAGGAAGTAGTGGACGATCTCCATCTCCTCCTTCACGGAGACGTACTTCGCCCCCTTGTGGAGGGAGAGGCGGTAGAAGTTGGCGAGGGCGATCGCGAACTCCTCGACGTTCTTGTTTCCTCCGAGCTTCGCCATCCAGGTGATGGTGTCCAGCACGTTGTAGAGGAAGTGCGGGTTGATCTGCATCTGGAGGGCGTCCAGCTCCAGCTGCCTCTGGCGGCTATAGTCCTGCTCCTGCTTCTCAAGGAGCGCCTGGATGCGCCCGATCATGTCGTAGTAGGAGTCGCTCAGGATGTCGATCTCGTCCTTGGGCCCCTTTCTCCGCTTGCTGGGAAGGTCGACTTTCCGGAGGTCGTCTTCCTTCAGTTCCTCAGCGATTTCTGCGGAAAGATCGCGGATTGGCTTGGATATCTTGCGGAAGAGGTAGATGAGGACGCCGCCCATGGCGAGGGTTGCAAGAAGCAGCGCGGAAAGGACGCTCGCCTCGATCGGGAGGAAAACGCCGTAGAGGTAGCCCCAGGGCACGTAGCGGACCAGCTCAAGTCTCTTTCCGTAGCGGCTGACAAGCTCGAGCTCCGTCCGGACGAGGAAGTAGGTCCCGTCCTCCTCGCTCGTCCTCTGCCCGCTCTCCGTCGCGGGGATGACCTCAAGGGAGCCTTCCTCCGGGCCTGCTTCCGCCAGGACGATCCCGTTCTCGTCCACGAGATAGTTCCTCGCCCCTTCCACCTCGTCCATCAGGAAGGAGGAGACGACCTCGTCCTTCACGAAGTAGAAGCCGGAGACTCCTGCGCTATGGATCCCGAGGACGAGGGAGGGGCCGCCAGGGGTGCCATAGCTTCCCACGACGAGAAGCTTCCTCGGGTTGTCTTCCAGGAGGGAGAGTTCCTCGCTTCCGAAGGAGAACGGGTTTCCGTCGGGGGAGAGGAATTCCCCATCGAGGGCCAGGGACATCCCCTGGTATAGCTCCTCGCTTGGCCCCGCCGCGGTCCAGAGGGAAAGGAGGCCGGCGTCCTTGTCCAGGCACCTCCGAAGGTATTCGGCATTCTCCTCGGTCTGGATGTTCTGGGAAAGGGAGGCGACGTCGAAGAAGACGTTGGAGAGGGAGCGGTCGATCGCCGAGGCCCTCTCATCGCTTCGCTCGGTCGTTTCCTGAGGGATCACGAGGTTCCGGTATAGCTCGAAGAAGCCAAGGGAGATGAGGAAGGACGCTCCGAAGAGAGCCAGGAGCGCCCATGACGCGCTTCTGGCCAGGGTGGTTGTCTCCTTGCCCTTCCTAGTTCCCGCCCTTCCTTTCATCCTCGCCCTTCATCCACTGGCTCGGGGTCGTTCCCGTCTGCTTCTTGAACACTTCCGTGAAGTACTTCTCGTCCCCATATCCTACCTTGTAGGCGACCTCGTTCACCCGGTATTTCCCAGAACGGAGAAGAATTCCCGCCTCGCGGATCCTCGTCTTCGTCAGAAGGGAGTTGAAGGTGGTCCTCAGCTCGCGCTGGATGAGGTGCATGAGGTAGCTCGGGGAGACGTTCAGCCGTTCCGCGACGAGGGAGACGGAAAGAGGCTTCATGTATTCCTGGTTGATGATCTCGACCGCGCGGATGAGGTTAGGGGTGTAGCGGGACCCGGCCTCGTTATGGACCTGGACGCTGTTGACGAACTTCATAAGTCCGTTTGTGGCGACGCTTTTCGCCTCCTCGTAGGCCTCGTGGATCCGGAGGGCACCCTCGAAGGGGGCGCTGATGCCGATCGAGCATGTCATCCTGGTCCTGGCCTCGAACCCTTCCAAGGCCGCCTGGACGGCCGTTTCGATCTCCGGAAGTCCCTTCGCGCCGGCGATGAGCGCGACTTTCTGATGATAGATGCCGGATGTGCAGGGAATCTTCGCCTTTCCGAATGCCTTTTCCAGTTCCTCCTCGAGATAGGAGAGCTCTTCCTGGTCCTCCTTCGTCGGCTCGTCGAGGACGCC
Source organism: uncultured Bacilli bacterium (assembly GCA_944350325.1). GTDB lineage: Bacteria > Bacillota_I > Bacilli_A > RFN20 > CAG-826 > UBA4951. The sequence continues at coordinate 31,423 of CALVOS010000005.1, forward strand.
GATGAGGAAGCGCCCTTCCTGGACGGCGGGGAGGGAGAGGAGGCCTGCCTGGCGCTCGATCTCAGGGAGGGCGTCCAGGGACTCGAGGCGGATGAGGGAGCGGACGAGCTTCCTCTTCATCTCCTCCCGGGAGGTCTGGAGGACGCCTCTTTCCAGGGAGGACCTTTCCCTTTCCTCGAGCCTTGAGCAGGACTTGAGGACGACGTCGATGAGCTGCTCGTTCGAGACCGGCTTGAGGAGGTAGGAGGCGACGTTGGCGTCGATCGCCATGCGCGCGTACTCGAACTCTCCGTAGCCGGAAAGGATGATGATCTCGCTCTGGTTCCCCTTTTCGCGGAGGGCCTTGATCATCTCCGCGCCGTCCATCCTGGGCATCTTGAGGTCGCTCAGGATGATGTCGGGCTTCAGCTCAAGGGCCTTGTGGAAGCCCTCCTCACCGTTCCTGGCCTCTCCCACGATGATGATTCCGTGCTTTTCCCACGGGATCGTCGTCTTCAGGCCAAGGCGGGCCAGGGGCTCGTCCTCAACGATGAGCATCGTCCGTTTCATCCGTTCCATTTTAGCCTCCCTTTAACGGAGAAAGCCGGCCCCACGAGGGGGCCGGCATGATGTGAAGGTGCCTTTACTTCTTCTTGCGGAGCAGGAAGAACCAGGCGAGGAATCCGATCAGTCCGACGCCGGCGATCGCGCCGATGACGATTCCGGCGATCGCGCCAGGCTCAAGCCCGGCGGGCTCTTCGGTGGGATCACTCGGCTGAGGCTCGCTCGTGCTATCCCCAGGCTCGCTGGTGATAGGACCGGAGGCGGACCCGCTGTCGTCGGGGTCAACCGGGGAGGAGGGCTCGGCGACCGTGATGGTGATGGACTCGACGGTCTCGTTCCCGAACTCGTCCCTCGCGGTGACGGTGACGGTGTAGTCGCCCGCCTTCTCGGCGAGGAAGGAGTTGTCGGGCGCCTCGATCGTCTCGAAGGCGTCCCCGGATCCGTAGGTCACCTCGACGTCAAGCTCGATTTCCTCGGAGGGGGTCGTCTCATCTTCCGCGACGATGGTGAAGCTGACGGTGTCCCCGACCTCGTAGTTGTTCGCCTCGGGAGCGATCGTGACGGTCGGCCCCGTGAAGTCGGTGACCATGGCGGGCAGCTTTCCGGCATAGCGTCCGCTGAGCCCGTCGGTCCTGAGGAGGCTCATCTCCTCGATCGTGAAGGCGCAGGGGGAGGAGGCGTAGGCGGCATCTCCGCCATGGAGGTGGATGTTGGTGAGCTTGCCGTAGGCGATCCCGCTCTTCCCGAGGTCGATCTCGATGAGGTTCTCTCCCTCGGCGAGCGCCATGCCGATCGGCTCGCCGTCCGTTCCCTTGAGCTGGCCGGCGTTGAAGTAGAGCGTCTGCGAGGCCTCGCCCCGCGCCTGGAACTCCATGCGGAAGCCGACGAGGGCGTCATCGCGGGCGGTTTCGCTATTGATGTTCAGGCGGAGGATATCGCCCTGGTTCGTGACGTCGTAGCCGGAGATGTAGGCGTAGTCGCCGGTCATCGAGACCGCGAGGGGCTCCGAGAGAAGGGACTGGGCCTCCGTGGTCTTCAGGAGGGACTGATAGGCGGAGACAGTGACGTTGCCGATGCTGGGAAGGCCTTCGATATCGTTGAAATGGCCGTGGTAGTGCGCGGATTTCGTCACATCGTAGCCGGATTTCTCAAGATCGATCGCGAGAGTTACGGTCTCCCCTTCGGCGATCGCCTGAGGCTCGAGGGCGACCCCGTCGGTGCCGATGAGGGCGCCGTCCTTGAGGTACTTGCTCGCAAGGCCCTCCTGTTCGAGGGAGAGGACGGAGGTGTCGCCTCCGCCTTCCCCGCCGGTGATCTCAAGCGTGAGGACCCTGGCCTTCTCGGAGACGTAGCCGATGTAGAGGTAGCCTCCGCTCGGGGCGCCCGGCTCGCCGATCGCCTGCTTCTCCGCTAGCTCCGGCGTCGCCTCGTCCGCGAAGAAGATGGAGTCGATGAGGATTTGGCCCTCAGTGTGGCTCCAGTAGAGGTTGAGCTCCCCGTTGATGGCGTCCTTCCTGAGGTTGTCGTTCTCGCTTGTGGAGAACACCATCCAGGTGTAGCCGTTTTCGTCGACGGTGCTGAACTCCGCGGTCAGATAGCCATAGTCGGCGAGGCCGCTGGTGTAGTAGATCTCGGCGGCGTTCGAGCCGACCTTGAAGCGGAAGTTATTGAAGTCCGCCCCGCCCTCGGCCTTGGCGACGACGACCATGTAGTCCTTCGGAGTCGGGTCCTTCGCCCCGATGAAGAAGTTGGAATAGGCGCCGTTGGTCGCGGGGAGGACCATGTTGTGCCCGTCGAAGCTCACGCCTTCCGCGTCGTTCCAGTTGACGACGTAGTCGATGCCGTGGGCGATGAGCTCCTCCGGCGCGTTGCTATACGCGGTGGGCCAGCCGCCCTTCGTGTAGCTGAACTCGAAGTCGTTCAGGTAGCTCGCGGTCGAAAGGTCGATCGAGGGCGCGTAGGGGTAGGCCGTCCTTCCCTGGAG
>CALVOS010000006.1 GCA_944350325.1 uncultured Bacilli bacterium
ATTCCCTCGAGGACAGGCTCGTGAAGCGCCGCTTCCGGGGCCTCTCCCGTATCGAGGGGAGCCGCCACCGTCCCGTCGACGAGGTTCCTTCCTTCGAGGACCTCACCCCGCGTCCCGTCCTCCCGAGCGAGGAGGAGCTGGAAAGGAACCGCCGCGCCAAGAGCGCGAAGCTGAGGGCAGTCAGGAGGATCCGCTCATGATCATGATGAAGGACAAGCTTGAGAAGAGCGGCCACCGCCGGCTCTACTACCGCCTCCGGGCGACCTGCCTCCTGGGGCTCCTTTTCCTCTCGCTTGCCGGGGCCGCCGCGATCCCGGTCGGGATCAGCTACCGCCTCGCTCAGGCCAAGGCCGTGGAGGAGACCTCCGAGCGGGTGGAGGGGGGCGAGGAGAACGAGGAGGGGGAAGCCTCGCTTCCCCTCGGGGAGGGCATCTAGGACCAGCCCGTTCCCCCCGCCTGCCGGCCTCTCCTTCCGGCAGGGGGCCCAAGGGACGTCGAAAGGCGTCCCTTTTTTCTACGGGGCACGACTAAAAAACTACTAGTTTGCTCTCAAGCATCCTGTTGAATCGCCCGGGGTCCTATCTTAAGATAGGAGCCAAGGCAACATGAGCGCGACGAAATACACGGCGGCGATCGAGATCGGGACGGGCTCGGTCAAGTACCTGGCAGGCTACGCGCGGGGCGGGCGCCCCGTGCCCGTCCACAAGGCCGAGCGGCCCCTGCCCTGCCCCTTCCATCCCGGGAAGAACACGGAGGAGGAGACCAAGGCGATCCGCCAGGTGCTCCGCTCCTTCCGCGAGCGGGAGGACGACCACCTCGGGGCGAAGCTCGACTCCGGGAGCGCGGTGCTCCTGCTTCCCTCGCTCTCCCTTGCCGTCTACCAGTGCGAGAAGGGGACCCATGTCGTGAGCGGGGACGACGTCATCGGGCAGCTGGACGTGAGCAACGTCCACACCCTCGTCCGCAAGGAGAGGATCCCCGACGGCTACCGCCTCGTCGACATCGTCCCGGAATGCTTCCTCCTCTCCGACGGCACCATCGCGCGGAAGCCCCCGATCGGGCGGCGCTCCGATGTGCTCACGATGAAGGCGATGCTCCATCTCCTCCCGGAGTCCCTGGTCCTCGCCTACCGCCAGCTCGTGGAGAGCGCCGGCTTCCGGGTCGAGCAGCTCTTCGTCGCGAGCTACGCGGCGAGCTGCCTCCTGGAAGGGGAGGAGGGCGTCCCCGAGGCCTACTTCTACTGCGACATCGGCGCCAGGCGCACCGTGCTGACCCTCGTGGGGAAGGGGAGGCCCTTCGCCGCGAGCTACTTCGACCTCGGGAGCGAGGACCTCACCGACCACCTGGCCCGCGAGCTCCATCTCTCGCGCGAGGAAGCCTCGCTCCTCAAGGAACGCCGCGGCCTCGTGGGGAAGAGGTGGAAGCACGAGGAGCCCCTCCTCGAGAAGGAAGGGCGGCCCATCTACCAGGACGCCCTCGACGAGAGCATCCGCCGCTTCCTCCAGACATACGGGGAGCGGCTCCGCGCCCCCCTCCTCCAGATCGCCGAGAGCGCGCGCCTCCCGGAGGCGATGAAGGCCCCCCTCTTCCTCGGAGGGCGGGGCGCCCTCCTCCGCGGGCTCGGGGAGGAGCTGGGGAGGCTTTCCCTCCCGCGCGTCTCCTATGCGCGGACCTTCATCCCCGACGTCCCGGGCGCCATGGACCCGGGGCTCATCCCCCTCCTGGGGGCGATCGCCGCCCGCGGGGCCTACCGCGGCACCATGGAGGAAGGCTACGCCGGGGTCAGCACCCTGAGCCGGGCCGGGAAGGGAGAATAGGAAATGGAAGATAGAGCGTTCGACATCGACGACTTCGGGCCGGTCGCCCGCATCCTCGTCATCGGCGTGGGCGGGGCCGGGAACAACGCCGTCAACCGCATGATCGACGACCACATCGAGAACGTCGAGTTCTACGTCTGCAACACCGACCGCCAGGCCCTGGCCACCTCCAAGGCCCCCCACCGCATCCCGCTCGGGACGAAGGTGACGGAAGGGCTCGGCGCCGGGGGCGACCCCTCCGTCGGGGAGGAGGCCGCCAAGCAGAGCGAGGAGGAGATTCGCGCCATCATCCGCGGGGACGAGGCCGGGGGGAAGAAGGCCGACATGGTCTTCGTCGCCGCCGGGCTCGGGAAGGGGACGGGGACGGGAGCCTCCCCCGTCATCGCCCGCATCGCCAAGGAGGAGGGCGCCCTCACCATCGCCATCGTCACCCGCCCCTTCGGCTTCGAGGGGCCGAAGCGCACCTCCAACGCGATCGAGGGGCTCAACAAGCTGAAGGGCGCCGTCGACTCCATCATCATCGTGAGCAACGACAAGCTCCTGATGGACTCGGGGAACGCCCCGATCGACCAGGCCTTCTCCTTGAGCGACAACATCCTCTCGCGCTCGGTGAAGACCGTCGCCGACCTCATCCTCGTGCCCTCGATCGTCAACCTCGACTTCGCCGACGTGAAGAGCACCCTCAAGGACTCGGGCATCGCCCTCATCGGCTACGGGGAGGGGCAAGGGCCCCAGAAGGCGCAGGAAGCAGCGAATAGCGCCCTTAGCTCCCGCCTCCTCGAGGCCTCGATCTCCGGGGCGAGGCGGGCCATCTGCGCGGTCACTTGCGGGACCGGGGTCACCCTCTACGAGGCCCAGGAGTGCGTCCGGCGCATCAACGAGCAGGCCGGGGGCGCGATCGACATCAAGTTCGGCGTCTCCATCAACGCGAACCTCACCGACACCCTCATCGTCGCCGTCATCGCGAGCGACTTCTCCAGCGAGTACGACTTCACCGCGCCTCCCGCGGTGAAGCTGCCCGACCCCGTCCTCCCGCCCGCGGGCGAGGAGGAAGAGGAGAAGAAGGAGGAGGACGTCCTCTCCCAGATCCTCCCCGACTTCCTCCGGAAGGCCCGGGGCGAGGGGGAGTAGCGCTTGCAAGAGGGGTCCCTCTCCTCTAGACTCCCCTTGGCGAAGAAGCGGACACGACCGAGTAGCGAGGATGAGAGAGCCCCCTGGATGAGAACGGGGCATGCGAAAGGCCATCACCGCGGAGCCCGTCCCCTGAACGGAGTAGGGGGGCCGCGCCCGGCGTTATCGGGAAGAGCGCGAGGGGAGGATTCCCCTCGAAGAAGGTGGCACCGCGCGGAAGCGCCCTTCGGGGCGCTTTCCTTTTCGCGGGGAAGGAGCGATATGGGACTGAAGGACACCCTCCACATGGGTTCGACGGGCTTCGAGATGCGGGGGAACCTCCCCCGGAAGGAGCCCGCCCTCCTTAAGGAATGGGAGGAAGGGCGCCTCTACGAGCGCCTCCAGGAGGAGCGCGAGGGCGCGGAGGAGTACCTCCTCCACGACGGCCCTCCCTACGCGAACGGGGACATCCACTGCGGCCACATGATGAACCGCCTCCTCAAGGACTTCGTCGTCCGGAGCAGGGCGATGGAGGGGTATCGCACGCCCTTCGTCCCCGGCTGGGACACCCACGGCCTCCCCATCGAGGTCCAGGTCGCGCGCTCCGGGGTGGACCGGAAGAAGGTCTCCGTCCCCGAGTTCCGGAAGAAGTGCCGGGAGTACGCCCTCCATCAGGTCGAGCGGCAGAAGAGCCAGGTGAGGCGCCTGGGCATCCTCGCTGATTTCGAGCATCCCTACCTCACCCTCGACAGGGACTACGAGGCGGACCAGGTGCTCCTCTTCGGGGAGCTCGCCCTCAAGGGGCTCGTCCGGCGCGGGGTGAAGCCCGTCTACTGGAGCCCCGCGAGCGAGTCCGCCCTCGCCGAGGCGGAGGTCGAGTACAAGGACGTCCCCGCCCGGACGATCTACGTCTCCTTCGACCTTGAGAAGGACCCGCGGGTCCCGGAGGGGGCGAAGGTCCTCGTCTGGACGACGACGCCCTGGACGATTCCCGCCGACCTCGCGATCACCCTGAACCCGCGCTTCGAGTACGGGTTCTACGAGACCGGGCGCGGAACCTTCCTCTTCCTCCAGGACCTCCTCCCGACCCTTCGGGAGACGCTTTCCCTCGGGGAATGCCGCCTCGTCCGCTCCTTCCGCGGGAAGGAGCTCGAGGGGCTCCGCGCCGTCCATCCCCTCTATCCCAAGAGGCGCTCGCCCCTCATCGTCAACAACTACGTGACGAAGGAGGCGGGGACGGGGTGCGTCCACACCGCCCCCGACCACGGGACGGACGACTATAACGCCTGCCTTCCCTACGGGATCCATCCCTTCTGCCCCGTGGACGGGGAAGGGGTGCTCCGCCTCGGGGAAGGGGATCCCCTCGACGGGCTTTTCTACGAGGAAGCGAACGGCAAGGTCATCGAGATGCTTGGCTCCTCTGGCCACCTCCTCAAGGAAGCGGACATCGTCCATAGCTACCCCCACGACTGGCGCACCCACACGCCGGTCATCTTCCGCGCGACCCCCCAGTGGTTCTGCTCGATCGAGCCGATCCGCCAGGAGCTCCTCTCTTCTCTGGACGAGGTCCTCTGGACCCCGGAGTGGGGCAAGGAGAAGATGCGCGGGATGATCGAGGAGAGGGCCGACTGGTGCATCTCGCGCCAGCGCGCCTGGGGGGTGCCCCTCCCGATCCTCTACGGGAAGGACGGGGAGCCGCTCCTGGAGAAGCCCGTCTTCGAGAGGATCGCCTCGATCTTCCGCGCGGAGGGGAGCGACGTCTGGTTCGAAAAGGAGGCCTCCTACTTCCTGCCGGAAGGCTACGACCCCGAGGGCGTCACCAAGGAGAAGGACATCATGGACGTCTGGTTCGACAGCGGCTCCTCCTGGCGCGCGGTCCTCCAGGAACGCGGGATGAAGTGCCCCGCCGACCTCTACCTCGAGGGGAACGACCAGTACCGGGGCTGGTTCAACAGCTCCCTCACCCTTTCCGTCGCCCTCACGGGCCATCCCTCCTTCCGGCGCTGCCTCACCCACGGCTGGGTGATGGACGAGAACTGGCAGAAGATGAGCAAGAGCAAGGGGAACGGCATCGACCCGAGCAAGGTCGCCGACGAGATGGGCGCCGACCTCCTCCGCCTCTGGGCGGCGGGGGTGAGCTTCGTCGCGGACGTCCGCATCGGCGAAAGCGCGATGAAGGCGGTCGGGGACCAGTACCGGAAGATCCGGAACGCCATGCGCTTCCTCCTCTCCTCCCTGGAGGGCTACGAGGAGGGGGAGCCTGCCCTGATGGGTCCTGCC
>CALVOS010000007.1 GCA_944350325.1 uncultured Bacilli bacterium
GGCGGCGATCGACGATGTTCTCGATCTGCATGGCGGCCTAGGCGATCTGGTCGCGGTCGACGATCTGGGCCTGCTCGCGGACGTAGGCCTCCAGGTCGTAGTCGCTGGCGTGGTACTGCATGTTCAGCATGTAGGTGAGGATCGAGGAGTAGGCGGTGCGCAGCTGCGGGTACTTGACCTGCTTGGGGCGGGTGTACTCGTTGGCCTCGAGGCTGTCGGCCAGGACCTTGGCCGGCCCGGTCGCCAGCTCAGGGATCGAGGCGAGGGACTCCTTGCTGGTCGGGTAGGTGCCGATGCCGTAGTAGAGCTCCTCGCTCGCCTCCTTCCCGGTCAGGAAGAGGAGGGCCTCGACGGCCGCGTCCATCTTCTCGTCGCGGCAGTCCCTGGTGATGCCGAAGCCGTAGGAGCCGCAGGGAATGGACACCCTCTCGGACTTGTTGCCCGCCTCGTCCTCGTAGACGGGGTAGGGCATGATGCCGTAGGAGTTCTGGAAGGAGGGGTAGTCGTTGGCGATCGTCCTCACGTCCCAGGGGCCGTAGATCGAGAAGGGGATCTGGCCCTGGACGAAAGCGAGGTCGTTGGTGCCCTGGTAGATCCAGCGCTCGTTGGCCTTGAGGCCCTCGGTGTCGTAGAAGGGCTCGAGCTGGCGGATGCCGTTCATCGAGGCCTCGCTCGTCAGGGCCGCCTCGACCGCGCCGTCCTCCCCGAAGGAGCCGCCGGCGCTATAGACAAGCGGCGAGTAGAAGTACATGTCCCCGTCCGTGCCGAAGCCGTTGTGGAGGGCGATCTCGTACTTCTCCCCGGCCTTGTAGAGCTTCTCCTGGGCCTCGTGGACGTCCTTCCAGCTCCAGGGATCCTCGAGGGTGCCGAAGTCGCTCTCGGTGTAGCCGACCTTCTTGAGCATGTCCTTGTTGTAGTAGAGGCCGCCCGGCGCCTCCATGGCGCTCAGGGTGTAGAGCTTCCCGTCGATGGTGCCCTGCTCGATGACGGAGTCGACGTAGTCGGAGATGTCGCCTTCCTCGACGTAGTCGTCGATGGAGCGGAGGATCTCGTAGTGGACCCGCCCGGCGACCTCGGAGGAGTCGACCGCGAGGATGTCGGGGAGCCCGCCCGTGACGAGGGCCGCGCTGATGCGGTTCTCGATGTTCGTGCCGAGGAACTCCATGGTCATGCGGACCTGATCCCCCGAGGCGGTCGTGACGCCTGCCTCGTTGAAGCGGTCCATGATGGCCTTGTAGATCTTCCCCTCGTCCTCGGACTCGCTCTTGTGGACCCAGACGTTGATGATCTTGGTGGTGACGATGTGAGAGTTGCCGCTCTCGTCGATCGAGACTGAGGTGAGGATGTCCCCTTCGTCCGTGCCGCAGGCCGCGAGGGCGAAGAGGCCGGCCATAACCAGCGGAAGCAAGGCGTGTTTTTTCATGGAATCTCCTTCCCGTGCCATGTGGGCACGTTCCCACATCCATATGAAAACGCTTCCCGCGATGTTCGTCAATACACTTTCGGTAAGCGCTATCAAAAAGTTTCGCCTCCGATGAGGAAGGGCAGATGAGAACGTTCCCTAAGGTCAAATAGGCCTCCGCCCACCCTATATATAGGTTAAGGAAGAAGTGCGCGAGTCATCTGGGGATCTGGGCTTCTCCTAGTCAATTCAGGGTCATGGGGTTCTCTTCAAAACAAAAAGAGACATATAAGCGGGCGTAAGACGTTGATCAATGGGGAGTGCCTCATCCATCCCGTCTACGTCGTTGGTGAGGAAAGGGGACGCTACCTTATCTTCGGAATCACCCATGCACGAAGGAAGGGGAAGGGGCATGCAAACCATAAGCTCGCGAAGAACCCGAAGGCAGTGGATGACTCCACGGCATACATCAGGAAAAAGATTGAAGAAGACAGGAAGACGGCCTTCACCAAAGAACGCTATTCCAACTACCGGATGTCCCCCAGGGACGATGAGTATGTGGACGCCTTGATTTCCAAAAGGAAGAAGAAATGAAAAGACCTCCCGGCGCGTACACTCCGTTTCCGGCGACACACCCATCGCAAGAGGCAACCCATATGCTATATAACCAATTAAAATCATCAAGGCATTCCCGCCCATGATCCCAGCGCCCGGGACGAGGACTAACTAAAGATCCCCGAGGGAAGCGCTCCTCCATTGCGGAAGGAGGCGGAAACGAAGCCTTCCCCGCGTCAGGCTCGTTCACGAAGGCGTGAAACTCGACGGCGCGAAACCATGGGCTTGTTCGAGGAAGGCAGCGCCCTTTCGGAAGCTCCGCCCTATTCCGGGCAGGCGGGGTCGAGCCAGGTGCCGTCCAGCCGTCCGATGAGACGGGCGTTCTTGTAGGCCATCGGGAGGGTTAGGATCGTCCGGAGCTGATACATGGTCCCATAGGGGTTCTTGCTGATGACGAGCGCGGCGTCCGGCTTCCTCCCTCGCCGGAAGGAGCCGAAGTAGACGGGCCCGAGGAGGTTGATGAACTCCCCCTGGTACCACTGGGGAATGGCGAGGCGGTAGTCTCCCTGGAGGGCGCGGAGCGTCCTCTCGACGGCGGCCTTCAGCTGCGCGGCCCTCTCCTCCTCGGTGAGGTCCTTCCAGCTCTCGGGAAGGCGCTCCAGATGGCTCTCCTCGAGGATGTGGTCGGCGTTGATCGCCGGAACGAGAGAGGGGTTGAAGAAGAACTCCTCGGGGTGCTCGAAGTAGTTCGCCCTCTCCGGAACGGGGTCGAAGCCCCCGCACCAGGCGAGATCGTATTCCTCGCAGAACTCCCTAAGCTTCCACTTCCTCTTCCGGGGGTCTTTTCTCG
>CALVOS010000008.1 GCA_944350325.1 uncultured Bacilli bacterium
CCCCGATCGAGCAGGGGAGGCCGATCTCGTGGAGGATGTCGTCCTGGATCCTCCTCAGGTAGGGAAGGGGGTCCTTCACGGGGATCCTCTCCGTGAGGTCGAGGTAGCCCTCGTCGATCGAGGCTTCCTCGACGAGAGGGGCGTAGCGCTCCAGATGGGCGAAGAAGGAGCGCGAGAGCATCTCGTAGTAGCGGAAGTCGACGGGACAGTAGTGGGCACGGGGCGCCCTCCGCCTCGCCTCGAGGATCGGCATCCCCGAGCGGACCCCGAGCTTCCTGGCCTCGTAGCTAGCGGTGCTCACCACCGCGCGGGGCCCCTCTCCCCCCACGACGATCGCCTCCCCCTTCCACTCGGGGTGGCGGAGCCTTTCCGCGCTGGCGAAGAAGGCGTTGAGGTCGACGTGGGCGAGGATGCGGCTCATTTCTTCTCCTGGAAGAGGAGGAGGGCCTGCTCCGGGAGGAGGCCAGATTCCTCCAGCTGCTCCTCGACGGAGCCCTGGGCGATATATCGCTCCGGGAGGGCGAGGCCCCGGAACTTCCCGCGGTAGCCCTTCCGCATGAGCGCGGAGGAGAGCCTCGCGAGGAAGCCTCCCTCCGTCCCGTAGGGATCGTAGACGAAGATGTCCTTCTCCTGGAGGAGGGCGTCGATCTCCTCCTCCCGGAAGGGCCAGAGCCTTGTGACCTTCCCCGCTCGGAAGGGGATCCCCTTCTTTCTGAGGAGAGACTCGAGCTTCCTCCCGAGGGGCCCGAGGGCGAGGAGGAGCGTCCCTTCCCCCTCGGGAGGGAGCCTCCAGGAGAAGGGGTCCTCCTGAGGAAGGTCCCTCTCCTCCTCCTTTTCGAGGCTATGGGGGTAGCGGATCGCGAGGATCCTGCCCTTGAGGGCGAGGGAGCTGCGGAAAAGGTCCTGCCCCTCCCGGAGGGTGCGGGGCAGATAGACCTCGACCCCGGGGATGCTCATGAGGAAGGCGGGGTCGTAGATGCCCTGGTGGGTGTCGCCGTTCGGGCCGGCAAGCCCCGCGCGGTCGATGAGGATCGTCATCCCCGCCTTCATCCTCGCGCAGTCGTGGAGGAGCTCGTCGTAGGCCCGCTGGAGGAAGGTCGAGTAGATGGAGACGATCGGATGGAGGCCCTCTAGGGATAGCGCCCCCGCGTAGGTGAGCGCGTGCTCCTCGGCGATCCCCGGGTCGAAGGAGCGATCCGGATACCTCCGGAAGCATTCCTCCATGTGGCTCCCCTTCATCATCGCGGGGCAGATGAGGACGTTCTTCTTGTCCTCCATCGCCTCGAGGACCTCCTCGCCGAAGAAGTGGGACCAGGAGAGGAGCCCGGGGTGCTCCTCCCTCGGGGTCCCGGACTCCGGGTCGAAGGGGGTGACCCCGTGCCAGTAGCCGGCCCTATCCTCCTCGGCGAGAGGGTAGCCCTTCCCTTTCTTCGTCTTGATGTGGACGATGACGGGCCCCTCCGCGCGGAGCGCCCGGCGGAAGGCCCGCTCCATCCGGGGGACGTCGTGCCCGTCCACGGGCCCGAGGTAGAGGAAGCCGAGGTCGTCGAAGAGGTTCGAGCCCACGAGGACGTTCTTGAGCCAGTCGCGGATCTTCCGGAGCGAGCTAAGCGCCCTTCCTCCCCCCAGGGAGCGGGAAAGGAGCATCTTCGTCCGTTCCTTGAGGCGGAGGTAGCCCTTGGAGACAGAGATGAGGCGGAGCCTTTCCGAGATCGCCCCCCGGGAGGGGGAGATCGCCATCTCGTTGTCGTTGAGGATGAGGATCGCCCTCTCCTTCCTCCGCCCGAGGTCATTGAGCGCCTCGAAGGTGAGCCCGCACTGGAGGGAGCCGTCCCCGAGGAAGCCGATGATCTCGCCTTCCCCTCCCTTGATCCTCCTGGCGTCCAGCATCGCGAGGACGGCGCTCGCGGCGGTGCCCGCGTGCCCGGCCTCGTAGGGGTCGTAGGGGCCTTCCCCCCTCTTCTGGAAGCCGCTCGTCCCGCCCCGGACGTTGAGGTTCTCGAGGCTCCTCCCGGTGAGGAGCTTCCAGGCGTAGCACTGGTGGCCGACATCGAAGACGAGGCGGTCCCGCGGGAAGGAGAAGACGCGGCAGAGCGCGATCGTCGCCTCGACCGTCCCGAGGTTGCTCGAAAGATGCCCGCCCCTCCGCGAGGTCGCCTCGATTATCCTCTCGCGGATGTACTGGGAAAGAAGGGGAATCGCCTCCTCGGGGAGCGATTTCACCTTTTCCGGGCTGTTCACCTCGGAAATATCGATCGTGACTTTCTTCCTTGGCATCGTGAAACAGCAAATAAACTACTAATTAACTACTTGTTATCGCCGGCTGCCTCTTCCCCGAGCACGCGCTTCCTAGCCTCCTCGAGCTCCTGCTCCAGGGCCTGGGCGAGGGTCTTCCCCTCCTCGGTGAGACGGACGGACTCCTCGAGCCCGAGGCTCCCCGACTCCACGAGGGAGACGATCTCCTTGAGCCGTGCGAGCCTCTCTTCGAAGCTATCTTTCTTCTCCATCTTTCGCTACCTCCCTGCGGGAGAGAATCTCCCCTTTGCTTAGTCTCGTCCTCAGGAGGGCTCCCGGGGGAACCTCCCCGGGATCCCTCACGATTCTCCCGTCCTCCATCGTAGTGATGGAATATCCTCTTTCAAGCGTCCTTTGGGGCGAGAGGCTCTCAAGGACGGCAAGGAGGCGCGCGGCCTCCCTCTCCCTGCTCTCGAGGGAGTGCCTCGCCAGGAGGAGGAGCCTCTCTTTGAGATAGCCGATCTTCTCCACGAGGGGAAGGAGGCTCCCGTCCCCCTGGAAGAGGGGGCGGGAGAGGATCCTTCCCAGCTCCTCTTCCCCGGAACGGACTTTCCTCTGGAAGGCACCGAGGAGACGCTCCTCCAAAGAAAGGATCTCCGGGAGGACTTCCTCTACGTCCTCGGTGATGGCCTCCGCGGCCGCCGTCGGGGTGGAGACGCTCAAGTCCGCGGCAAGGTCGGCGAGGCTCTTATCGATCTCGTGCCCGATCGCCGCGACGAGAGGGGTCCTCATCCTTAGGATCGCGCGTACCAGGGCTTCCTCATCGAAAACCGCGAGGTCCTCCCTCGAGCCCCCTCCGCGGGCGAGGACGATAACGTCATGCCCGCCCCGGTCCGCCTCTTCCAGAGCTTTCTCGATCTCGGGAAGGCTTCTCTTTCCCTGGACGGTGGTCCCGTAGGTGGTGACCCTCGCAAGGGGCCATCGCCGGAGGATGTTCCTCCGAAGATCGGCCTCCGCGGCGCTCCCCTTGGCAAGGACGAGGGCGATGTCCGAGGCGAAGCCGGGGACCTTCTTCTTCCGTTCCGGGGCGAAGGCCCCTTCCCGATAGAGCCTCTCCTTGAGGAGGCGGAGGGCGAGGAGACGCTCCCCCTCCCCCTTCCTCTGGATGGAGGAGACGCGGAAGGAGAGGCTCCCTCTTTTCTCATAAAGGGTCAGATCGCCCCAGAGAAGGGCCTGTTCCCCTTCCTCGGGCGCCCTTTCCTCCCCGCTTCTTGGCCAGTAGGAGCAGGAAAGCGCGCTCTCCCCGTCCCGGAGCTCGAAGAAGTAGGCCCCCTTCCATTCCTTCACCCTGCCGACCTCCCCTTCGACGAGGAGCCCATGGAAAAGCCTCTCCTTCGAGAAGAAGAGGCGGAGGGTACGGAGGAGCTCCCCCACCTTGACGGGCGAGGGGAAGGGCGATTCCATCATCCTTTCCTCTTGCCGGGGAGGACGTTGTCGAGGATGGCGTTCACGAAGCGGTAGTCCCCCGCGCCGAGGTACTTCTTAGCGAGAGTCACCGCGTTATCGATGATCGCGGCCCGGGGCGCGTCCTTCTCGACGTAGGCGAGGTGGACGTAGGCGAGGACGAGGATCGCCTGCTCGACCTTGTCGAGGCGGCGGAACTTCCAGTCCCTCATCTTGCTTTCGAAGAGGGGGACGATCTCGGGAAGGTGGCGGATCGCGGCAAGGAGCGTCCCCTTGAGGAAGGGGTCGATCTCCTCGTAGCTCTCCCCGGTCAGCCCGGTGAGGGTCCCCTCCACGTCGAGGGGGACGCCCATGTAGGCGTAGGTCAGGGCGTCGTAGATCGCGGTCATCGCGATCTCCTGCGTCTCCGTCCTCGTCCTCTCCGTCCCGTCCTTCTTCTCAAAGATCATTTCCTAGCGCTCCTCGCCAAGACGGCTAGTCTAGCATAAAGGGCCCAGCGAAGGAGGAGGGCGAGAAGAAGGATGGCGCGGTAGCACCAGAAGAGGGCGAGCCGCCCGTCCAGGGGAAGCTGGTCCGCGCCCTCTAGAGGGAGGAAGGGAAGGAAGGTGTCGAGGAGGAGGTAGAGATCCCCGGGGATCGTCCACCAGGGCGTCCCCTTCCGATAGACGGGAAGGAGGGCGAGGACGGAGTAGAGGAGGAGCATCCCCATGACCCCCCAGGAAAGAAGCTCCTCCCCATGGAGCATGAGGACGCGGAGAGAGAAGGGCGCCATGAGGAGGGCGTCCCCCTCCAGGTAGGAGAAGGCGAGGGCCGTCGTCCCGACCAAGGGGAAGAGCAGGAAAAGGAAAGCCGCCCCCCAGTAGCGGAGGAGCGGCCTCCGGAGCGGGTTCTCCCTCCCTTCCATCAGGAAAGGGAGGCCACCCTCACCTCGATCGAGAAGGGCAGGGCCTCGGCCATCCCGCGGACGGCGGAGGAGACCGCCTCCTGGATCGAGGCGCAGACCGAGCCCACGTCCTTGGCCTCCCGCGAGATGCTCACGTCGAGGCGGAGGTCGATCCTCCCGTCCTTCCGAAAGCTCGCGCGGACCGGGCTTTCGAGGGCGAAGAGGCTCTTCTTCCTGCCCTCGACCTTGGCCCCGGGGACGGTGTTCGCGGCGATCGTCGCGATATGCTCGATCGCGTGGCGCCCGATCGCGAGGTCCCCCGCGTTCTCGAAGTTATTGATGTAGTAGTAGTCGCGCTTCATAGGGACATTCTAAGCGTTTTCGCATTCCTCGTGGTAGAGCGCCTCGATGCGCTCGGCGATTCCCTCCGGGGTGAAGCCGTAGCGGGCGAGCACGTCCTTCATGGGGCCGCTTGCCCCGAAGCCCTCCACCCCGATCGGATGGGCGGCCCACTCGTGCCAGAGGGCGGGCGAGAGCATCTCCAGCGAGAAGCGGAAGCGATAGGGGAGGGGGAGCATCCTCCTCCGGAACTCCTCCTTCTCCGCCCGGAAGCGCTCCATCGAGGGCATCGAGAGGACGAGCGCAGGGATTCCCTTTTCCTTGAGGATCCTTGCCGCCTCCAGGGCAAGAGAGGCCTCGCTCCCGGTCGCGATGATCTCGATCTTCGGATCCTTCTCCTCGTTGAGGAAGGAGGCGCCATGGAGCGCTCCTTCGAAGGAGGTCATGGGAAGCGTGGGGAGGTCCTGGCGCGAGAGGACGATCGCCGTCGGGCCAAGCCCATTAAGCGCCCTCTCGTAGAAGCGGAAGTAGCTCGCCTTCAGCTCCTCCATGTCCGCGGGGCGCCAGCACTCGAGCCCCGGGATCGCGCGGAGGGCGGCCAGCTGCTCCACCGGCTGGTGGGTGGGCCCGTCCTCCCCGACGGCGAGGGAGTCGTGCGAGAAGAGATAGAGCGCCCCCGCCTTCATGAGGGCGCTCATGCGGATGGCGTTCTTCATGTAGTCGCTGAAGACGAGGAAGCACCCCCCGTAGGGGCGGATCCCCCCGTGGAGGGCCATCCCGTTGTTCATCGCGGCCATGAGGAACTCCCGGATCCCGTAGCGGGTGATCCCCCCGCCGGGATTCTCCTTCGAGATCGGCTCCTCCCCCTTGATGTCGGTGAGGACGGAGGAGGCGACGTCGGCCGATCCCCCGATGAGGAGGGGGTCGATCGCCGCCAGGGCGCTGAGCGCGCGGAAGGAGCAGCTCCTCGTGCTCTCCTTCTCCTTGGCAGGAACTGCCTCGAGGGCCTTCTTCACCTCGGGGAGGGAAGGTCCCTCCAGGAGATGGAGGGCCTTCTCCCTCTCCTCCGGGAGGAGCCCCGCCAGCCAGAGGTCATACTCTTCCTTGGCCTTCCTTCCTCTCTCGAAGAAGGGAAGGAGGGCCTCCTTCGCCTCCTCGGGCACCTCGAAGGGGGCCCAGGAGACGCCGAGGTTCCTCTTCGCCTCCCTTCCGAGCTCCTCTCCCAGGGGCTTCCCGTGGGCCTTGTTCATGCCTTCGTAGGCGGTTCCCTTCCCGATCCTCGTGCGGAAGAGGAGGAGGGAGGGCCTGCCCTTCCTCTCCTTGAGGGAGCTGAGGGCCTCGCTGACCTTATGCCAGTCCTCCCCGTCCTCGACGATCTCGACGTTCCATCCCGCCGAGAGGAAGCGGAGGGGCACGTCCTCCTTCATCGAGACGGAGGTATTCGCGTCGAGGGTACTCCCGTTCTCGTCATAGAGGACGAAGAGGTTCTCGAGCCCCTCCTTCCCCGCGAAGGAGATCGCCTCCTGGCTCACCCCCTCCTCGAGGCATCCGTCCCCGAGAAGGCAGTAGGTCCGGTGGGATGGGACGTCCTTGAGGGGGAGCCTCGCGCGGATCGTCCGCTCGGCGAAGGCCATCCCCACGGCCTGGGCAAGTCCTTGCCCGAGGGGGCCGGAGGTCGCCTCCACCCCCGGGGTCTCGCCCCGCTCCGGGTGGCCGGGGGTCCTGCTCCCCAGCTGGCGGAACCCCATGAGGTCCTCCTTTGAGAGGAGGCCCGTGAGGTGGAGCATCGCGTAGAGGAGCGCGGAGACGTGCCCTGCGCTCAGGACGAAGCGGTCGCGCCCCATCCACGAGGTCCCTTCGAGGCCAGGCGCGAGGACGAGGTGGTCGCGGTAGAGGGCGAAGAGGGCCGGCGCGGCGTCGAGCGCCATCCCCGGATGGCCGCTATTGGCCTTGTTCGTCATGTCGATGACGAGGCCCCGGAGGGCGCTGATCGCGAGTTCTTCCTTTGTCATGGGTCCTCTCCTATCCTTCGATCTTGATCCCGAGGGCCTCGAGGGCCTCCGGGGAGGCGGGCCCCGGGGCGTCCGACATCCGGTCGACCGCCATGAGGTTCTTCGGGAAGGCGATGACCTCCCGGATGTCCTCCGTCCCGGAGTAGAGCATCGCCAGGCGGTCGAGCCCGAGGGCGAAGCCCCCGTGCGGGGGCGCCCCGTAGCGGAAGGCGTCGAGGAACCAGCCGAAGCGGCGCCTCCTCTCCTCCTCGGAAAGGCCGAGCAGGCGGAAGACCTGGTCCTGGACCTCGTGGTCGTAGATGCGGAGCGTCCCTCCTCCCGCCTCGTAGCCGTTCATCACGATGTCGTAGGCGTAGGCGAGCACCTTCTCCGGCTCCCTTTCGAGGAGCGGCAAATCCTCGTCCCGCGGGCGGGTGAAGGGGTGGTGCTCGGCGACGATCTCCCCCTCCTCGCTCTTCGTGAACATCGGGAAGTCGACGACCCAGAGGAGGTCGTAGGTCCCCTTCTTGACGAGGGAGAAATCCTTCGCGAGCCGGCTTCTCACCGCGCCCAGGGCGAAGTCCGCCTTCCTCCTGTCCTTGCTCCCGAGGAAGAGGAGCGTGTCCCCCTCCCCCATGAGGGAGAGGAGGCGCTCCTCCTCTTCCTTCCCAAGGAGCTTGAGCACGCTTCCCTTGAGCGCGCCCCCTTCCTTCCGGAGGTGGAGGAGAGGGAAGGCGCGCATCTTCCGCGCCTCCTCCCCGAGCTCATCCGCCTTCTTCCGCGAGATCGGCCCGAGGGAGGCGGGGACGAGGATCCCCCTCGCGTAGCCCTCCTCCATCCCCGGAAGCCCCTTCCCGAGAAGGAAGGAGAGGTCCTGGAGCTCGAGTCCGTAGCGCGTGTCGGGCTTATCCGACCCGTAGCGATCAAGCGCCTCCCAGTAGGGGATCCTCCTGAGGGGGAGAGTGAGCTCCTCCCCGAGAATCTCCCGATGGAGCCTTTGGAAGAGCCCTTCGGCGAGAGAGAGCACCTCCTCCTGGCTCATGAAGGACATCTCCACGTCGATCTGGGTGAACTCGGGCTGGCGGTCGGCCCGGAGGTCCTCGTCGCGGAAGCAGCGCGCGATCTGGTAGTAGCGGTCGATCCCGCCCACCATGAGGAGCTGCTTGAAGAGCTGGGGCGACTGCGGGAGGGCGTAGAAGCACCCTTTCCTCGTCCTCGAGGGGACCAGGTAGTCCCGCGCCCCCTCGGGCGTCGCGAGATTGAGGATCGGCGTCTCCACCTCCAGGAAGCGGTTCTTCTCGAAATAGTCCCGCGCGATCGAGCAGATCTTCGCCCGGATCTCGAGGTTCCGGAGGAGGGCGTGCCTCCTGAGGTCGAGATAGCGGTACTGGAGGCGGGTGTCCTCGAGCGCCTCCGTCTCCTCCTTCACCGGGAAGGGGGTGGGCTCGCTCCGATTGAGGATCTCCATCCGGGTCACCTCGAGCTCGAGGTCCCCCTTCTCCATCTTCGGGTTCGGCACCTCCTTCTTCCGGAGGATCCCGGTCACGGAGACGACGTACTCGTTCCGGGCGTCGGGCACCTTCGCGGCGTCCGCCCTAAGTTGGAGGACCCCCGTCCTCTCACGGAGCTCGAAGAAGGTGATCGCCCCCATCTTCCGGACCGTCTTGATCCAGCCGGCGAGCGTCACCTCCTCCCCGAGCAGGCTCTCGGAGAGCTCCTCGATCCACCTAGTCCTCATGGCCATGTTCCTCTTCCTCCTCGAATATCCTGTCGAGCCGCTCCTCCAGCTCGGAGAGCGGGACGTCCTCCTGCTCCTCGCTCCGGAGGTCCTTGAGGCGGACCTTCCGCCCCTCTTTCTCCTCCTCGCCGAGGAGGAGGGCGATTCTCGCCCCCTTCCGTTCCGCCCGGCGGAACTGGGCGCTCAGCTTCCCGGCGCGGAGCGGAGTCTCCGCGGAGAAGCCCATCCCGCGGACGAGGTAGCTCACCTCCTGGGCGTAGGGGAGGGAATCCTCTCCGACGGGGAGGATCGCGACCTCGATCGCGCCCGCCTCCTCTTCCCCGAGCCCCAGCTCCTTCATGAGGGCGAGGACGCGCTCGGCCCCGATCGCGAAGCCGACGCCGGGAAGGTCGGGACCCCCGAGCTCCTTGAGGAGCCCGCCGTAGTGGCCCCCGCCCCCGAGCGCCCCGTAGTCCTTCCCCGACGGGGAGAGGAGGTGGACCTCGAAGACGGTCTCGCTGTAGTAGTCGAGCCCGCGGACGAGCCCGGGGTCGATCTCATAGGGAATCCCGAGCCCGTCGAGGATCTTGAGGGTCTCCTCGAACCTCGCGCGGCTCTTCTCGCCGAGATAGTCCTGGAGGGAAGGGGCGCCTTTGGCAAGGGCCTTATCCCCCTCCACCTTGCAGTCGAGCATCCGGAGGGGGTTGAGGCGGAAGCGCTCCTGGCAGTCCTCGCACATCTCCCCGAGGTGCGGGCGGTAGTAGTCGCGGAGCGCCTCGCGGTAGGAGTCCCGGCTTTCCTTGTCTCCGAGCGAGTTGACGAGGATCCGGAGTCCCTGGAAGCCCAGGAGGCGGAAGCCCGTCATCAGGAGGGCGATCGTCTCCGCGTCGAGGGCAGGGGAATCCGCCCCCACCGCCTCGACGCCGAACTGGTGGAACTCCCGGAGACGGCCGAGCTGGGGCCTCTCGTAGCGGAACGCCGGCCCGAAGTAGCTGAGCCTCAAAGGCATGTCGGGAAGGCTATGGAGCTTCCCCGTCATGATCGCGCGCATGATCCCGGCGGTGAGCTCCGGGCGGAGGGCGAGGGGCCGCCCGCCCTTGTCGGTGAGCTCGTACATCTCCTTCCTCACGATGTCGGTCCCTTCCCCGGCCCCCCGGCGGAAGAGCTCGACGCTTTCGAGGATCGGCGTCTCGATCTCCTCGTAGCCGTAAAGCGAGGCGACCCCGAGGAAGGTCTCCTCGATCCTCCGGAGGAGGCGCATGTCCTCCCCGAGGTAGTCGCGCATCCCCTTGACGGGATTCATCTCTCCCATGGCATTCTCCTTAGTTGCTGTAGCGGTTGGCGTCGTATACGCCCTTGATGGAGCGCAGGGCGCGGAAGGTCTCCTCGAGGGCGTCCTTGTCCCTCACGTAGAGAAGGAGGGTGAGGACGACGTTCCCCGTCCGCGGGACGAGGTTCGCCTTGAGGCTGCTCACCTTCGTCCCCCTGCTCTGGAGGAGGGCGAGGATGTCGGCGACGAGGCTGTCGCGGTCCTGCGCGTAGACGCGGCAGGAGGCGGGGAAGCTCTCCTTCCCCTCGACCGCGCGCCAGGAGACGGAGACGAGGCGGCTCGCCCCTCCCTTGAGGTTCGGGCAGTCCTTCCGGTGGATGGAGACCCCTCTCCCCTTGCTCACGTAGCCGACGATCTCGTCCCCGGGGACGGGGGTGCAGCAGTGGGCGAGGGAGGAGAGGACGTTCGTCGCCCCCTCCACCTCGACGGGCGAGGAGCCCGGCGGGAGCGGCTTCTCGAGGCGGAAGTCCCGCTTCTTCCGGAGGTGGAGGGCGCTTACGACCTGGAAGGGGGCGGGGTTCTTCAGATTGACCCGCTGGTAGAGCTCGTTCAAGGAGCGGACGTTCCAGCGCTGGAGCACGCGCTCGTCCCCGAGGGTCCTCTCCATCTCCTCCTCCCCGACATCGACCTGGCGGAAGGCCTCGAGGAGCATCTCCTTCCCCCTCCGCTCGGCCTCCTCGGGCGGGATCTCGGCCCCGGCCTTCTTCTGGAGGTAGCGCCTAATGTGGGTCTTCGCCCCGTTCGTGCGGACGATGTCGAGCCAGTCGCTCGAGGGCCCGGGGGCGTTCTTCGCCGTGCGGATCTCGCAGACGTCCCCCGTGCGGAGCTCGGCGCTCAGGGGGACGTTCGCCCCGTTCACGCTCGCCCCGACCGCGGTGTCCCCGACGTGGGTGTGGATCTTGTAGGCGAAGTCGAGGACGGTCCCCCCGGTCGGGAGCTCGATGACCTTCCCCAGCGGGGTGAAGACGTAGACGTTCGCGTTGAAGATGTCGTGGGAGAGGCCCTGGACGTACTCCTTGGCGGAGTCGCTCTCCTCCTCGCCCGCCATCGAGACGAAGTCGCGGAACCAGTGGAGCTTCTCCTCGATGTCGCGCTGCTCCTCGCGGGCGCTCCTCGCCCCTTCCCCCTCCTTGTAGCGCCAGTGGGCGGCGATCCCCTCCTCGGCGACCTCGTCCATCTCCTCGGTGCGGATCTGGACCTCGTATATGTTCCCGTCCCCGGCGACGATGGTCGTGTGGAGGGACTGGTACATGTTGGGCTTGGGCATCGCGATGTAGTCCTTGAAGCGCCCGGGGATCGGCTTGTAGGTCTGGTGGATGATGCCGAGGATCTCGTAGCACTCCATCTCCTCCTGGCAGATGATGCGGACGGCGAGGACGTCGTAGATCTCGTCGAAGGAATGGCCCTTCTGGTACATCTTCCGGTAGATCGAGTAGATGGACTTGACGCGGCTTTCGATGCGGAAGCGGATCCCGCGGGCGTAGAGGATGTCCGCGATCTTCTTCTTGAGGGCGAGGAGCGACCCCTGGCGGTCCTCCTCCTTCTTGTTGAGGAGGGCGAGGATCTCCTGGTACTTCCTGGGCTCCAGGTACTTGAGCGAAAGGTCCTCCATCTCCGACTGCATCTGGTAGATGCCAAGCCGATGGGCGATGGGGGTGTAGACCTCGAGCGTCTCCTTGGCAATCGCCTTCTGGCGATCGGGGGAAAGGGCGTCCAGCGTCCGCAGGTTATGGAGCCGGTCGGCCAGCTTCACGATGATGACGCGGACGTCCCGGGCCATCCCGAGGAAGATCTTGCGGTGGTCCTCCGCCTCGAAGTCCTGCGAGGTGCGGTGCGAGAGCTTCATCCGCTGGATCTTCGTCAGGGAGTCGACGATGAGGGCGACCTCGTCCCCGAACTCCTTGCGGATGTCCGCGACGGTGAGGTCGGTGTCCTCGACCGTGTCGTGGAGGAGGGCCGAGGCGAGGGTCGGGGGTCCGAACTTCAGCTCGGCGAGGATGTAGGCGACCTCGATCGGGTGCTGGATGTAGGGCTCCCCGGTGCGGCGGAAGACCCCGCGGTGCTTCTCCTCGGCGAGGCGATAGGCCTTCTCGATGAGGGCGCGCCCCTTCTCGTCGTGGATGTAGAGGAAATAGCGGGCCCTAAGGTCCTGGAAGCTATGCATCGGGTAGCCGCCGTTGGGCAGGAGCCTTCTTTCCTCTTCCATGGGGACGATTATACGCGTGGGCGCGCCTTTTCGCCGAACGAGCCTAGCCTTCGCGGAGCGCCTTCTCCGCGAGATAGGTGTAGCGGACCTTCCCGCGGAAGCGCTCCTCCCGCGCGCGGCAGAGGAGGGCGACCCTCTCCCCCGGCCGGAAGTCCTGGATCCCGAGGCGGAAGCTGAAGAGGCGGCTCCCGCCGGGGAGAGGCATGGAAAGGTACTTCCCGTCCTTCACGAAGGAGAGGGAGTCGGCGGGGACCCCTTTGAGGCAAAGGAGCGGGTTCCTCCAGCCCTCCCCGAAGGGGCCGAGGCTCCGGATGAGGCGGGCGTTCTCCTCGCTCGCCTCCTCGAGAGTAAGCGGGAGCGCCTTCTCTTCCAGGGGCCTTTCCCCAAGGGAATGCTTCCCCGCCTCGAAGAGGAACTCCTTCCGGAACTCCTCGTAGTCTTCCTCGCGGATCGAGCACCCCGCGGCGCCCGGGTGCCCCCCGTAGGCGAGGGGAGGCCTCTTGAGGCCCCGGAGGAAGCCGATCGCGCTCATCCTCGGGCCCGTCCTAAGGCTTCCGACGAGGAGGGAGCCCCTCCGCGCGAAGATGGCGACGGGGACCCCCCTCTCCTCGAGAAGGCGGGAGGCGATGAGCCCCGAGAGCCCGTCCTTGACCGGGAGGAGGTGCACTTCCCCGAGACCTTGGGAGGGCGGGATCGAGCGGACCGCCTCCTGCGCGAGGCGCTTCCGTTCCTCGTTCGTCTCCTTGAGGAAGAGGGCGATCCCCTCCTCGTTCCTCCGTTCGGCGAAGTAGGTGAGGAGGCGGTTGATCCTCCCTTCCTCGTCCAGGCGCCCGATCGCGTTGATCTTGCCGTTGACCTCGATCGCGACGTCCTCCTCCGTCCGGCCCTCCTTCTCCATGAGGCGGAGGATCTCGGGAGGCTCCCCCGTCTCGAGGCGGCGGAGCATCCTTCGGACGATCTGGCGGTTCGGGCCCCGGAGGGGCATGAGGTCGGAAAGCGTGCTGAGCGCGGCGAGGGACTCGAGGTAGGGATCCTCCCTCCCCAGGAGGTTCGCGGCGAAGAGGTAGGAGTAGAAGCCCGCGCTCACCTGGGGCTCCTCGTAGCCGTCCAGGAGAGGGTGGAGGATCCCCTCCGTCTCCGGGAGATTCTCCGGAGGCGTGTGGTGGTCGAGGACGAGGACCTTGAGCCCGAGTGACCTCGCCTCCTGGATCGCCTCGTGCTGGCTCACGCCGTTATCGACGAGGAAGAGGAGGCGGTAGCCCGCCCGCGCGATCTTCCGCGCGTTCTCCTTCGTCAGCCCGTAGCCGTCCTTATAGCGCGTCGGCAGATACCCGCGCGACTCGATCCCGAACTCCCGGAGCGCCCGGAGGAGGATCGAGGCCCCCATCGCCCCGTCGACGTCGTAGTCCCCGTAGACGAGGGCCCTTTCCTTTTCCTCGCGAACGCGGACGAGGGTCTCCCTCGCCCTAAGAAAAGAGGCCCCGTCCCCCATGCGAAGAGGAAGGGGCCGGAGGAAGGGGTCCTCGAGGAGGAGGGGAAGCTCCCCCTCCTCCAGCTGGAGGAAGGAGAGCAGCCGTTCCCGGAACCCTTCCATCAGTCGTTGATCCCGATGAAGACGCTTTCCTCGGGCTCGCCCCCGCGCTTCTTGGCGAGGACGTCGTTCCCGCGGGGCTCCCCGCTTTCGCGGTCCTTCCGGAACTCGACCCGGATCTTGGAGAAGAGGCGCGCGAGGAGGGTGGAGAGAGGCTCGAGGAGAAGGAGCGGGAGCCCGATCGCGAGGAGGGTGCCCCCAAGCGCGGCGAGGAAGCTCATCTCCCAGGCCACGGGCCCGAGGCCGAACTCGAAGAGGAGGACCCCGAGGGAGGTCCCGAGGAAGAGGAGCGCGTCGAAGGCGCTCTCCCTCACGCCCTTCCGAAGGGCCTCCTCGCGGAAGGAAAGCGAGCGCTTGTCCTTCTCGCGGGAATCCTGCTCGACCTCTCGCGCCCGGTGGAGCGGCATGAGGAGGAGGAGGTAGGAGAGGAAGGAAGTGGCGATCATCGCGATCGAGACCGTCGGGCTCACGGGGATCCGGCATAGGGCGAGGACCCCGGCCGGGAGGAAGGAGATGCCGGCAAGGAGGAGGGAGGCGCTTAGCCCCTTCGCGGGGCGGTAGCGGAGGAGGAGATAGAGGGCCATCGCTAGGAGCCCCACCCCGAGCCCGAGCGAGGCGGTCCCGAAGGAAGGAAGGCCCGGGGTCACCCGGACGTCCTGCGCGAGGGCGGTCAGGTCTTCGCCCACGGAGGCGTCCGCGGCCGCGGTGGCCGCGTCCTGGAGGCTCGTGAAGGAGGTTCCCTCGACGGTGAAGGAGTACTCCAGCGAGGGATCGAAGTACTGCGGGAGGTCGATCGTGAAGTAGTAGATGGCGAAGTAGCTCTCCTCCTCAGTGATGTAGGAGGCCCCTTCCTCGAGGACGATGTTCCACTCGCTCCCGTCGAAGGGGACCCCGTCCAGCTCGATGCGCGGAAGGTACTTCGTCCTCACGTCGTCGACGGTCGCCATCGCGAGGGTCGCCGTGTTCCCGGCGGGGACGCGGTACTCGAGGGCGAGGACGGTCTTGTCCTCATAGAGCGAGCCGAAGGAATAGGGCTCCCCGTCGAGGGCGCTGAAGACGCTGAGCCCGACGATGGAGGCGAGGAAGAGCGCCCCGTAGCAGATCGCGCCGGGGAGAGCGCCCTTCCGGAAGTCGGTCTTCTGGAAGGGGCCTTCGCGCCCTTCCTTGAGGACCAGGGCGCCGCTCTCGTCCCGCTCCGGGAGCTTCTGCGGGTCGGCCCCCCAGGTGGAGAGCACCTTCGTCGAGGCGCTCTCGTCCCCCGAGAGGATGTTCCCGAGGAGGCGGACGAAGAGAAGGTTCCCCGCGCCGCCGAAGAAGGCGCCGAGGACGAGGGTGAGCCCGAGCTGCCCGAAGGCGCCGGGGATGAGCGAATAGACGCAGACTCCGAGGAGGATCGCGCCGATCGACCCGTCCATCACGGGCCAGAAGGACTTCTTCATCGCCTCCTGGTGGGCCTTCTTCGCCGAGCGCCCGAGATAGAGCGACTCCTTGACCTTGGAAAGGTACCAGGCGGTGCCGTAGAAGGAGAGGAGGAGGGCGAGGATGAGCCCGATGAGCGTCCCGATCCCGAACTGGGCGCCGAAGTAGGAAAGGAGCAGGAGCGTCCCCATGAGGGCGATCGTTCCGTTGGCGAGGAGCATGAGGGAGCCCAGGCGATAGAAGGCGGCGCTCACGACGACGCCGACGAGGAGCGCGCAGAGAGAGGCGATCATCGTCGCTCCCGTCGCGGGGGCGAGGTGCCATTCCCCGGCGGAGACGAGGGGCTCGACCGTGGGCTCCACGATCGTGGAGTAGGCGAAGGTGACGTCGTAGCCGGCGCCGATGTCGGCGTAGGAGCTCGCGTTCAGGAGCGACTCGTAGTAGAGGGCGGCCTTGTAGGCGGCCCCGGCCTTGCTCTCGTCGAACTGGCCCGACTCGATCGCGGTGCTGTTGGGGATGATCTGGAGGCGGGTGTAGTCGAGGTCGTCGTCATCGTCGTCCCACCAGGCCTGCTCGGCGGGCTCGCCGAAGATGAGGCGCATCGCCATGTTCGCGTCCCACTCCTCGCTATCGGAGTCGGAGGCGACGGCGAAGCTGTCCCCTTCCTGGTAGTTGCTCCAGAAGGCGAGGTAGGTGGTCTGCCCCTCGGTCCCGGCGGAGCTATCGGGCGCAGTCGTGTTCTCCTGGCAATAGTCGATGAGCTGGGCGAGCTCCCCGTCCTCCCCGGGCTGGTTGACCCCGATCGTGACGACGGGGATGCCGTTCAGGTAGCGGATGTCCGCCTCCTGGCCGTCGAACATGAGGTTGTTCCGGTAGGAGTCGAAGGAGGGGGCGTTGGCGAGGACTTCCTCGTCCGTGGTGCCCGCCATGAGGGAGAAGTTCCCGCCGGAGAAGGGGAGGTAGCGCTGGAGGTAGCTGTACTCCGTCTCGTCGGCGCTTTGGCTGCGGATCGTCACCTTGACGGTGCTATAGCCTTCCTTCTCGACGGTGCCCTCGATCCCCCAGTGGGAGAGGCGCGACTCCATCTCCTCGGCGACGAGGTCCACGGCCTGGTAGCCGTCCTCGTCGACGTAGTTCTCCGGATAGACGCCGTTCAGGGTCGTCCCTTCCTCGCTCACCCGGAAGTAAAGGGCTCGTCCCGTGCCGTAGGTCACGTCCGTGTCGAGGCTCGTGATGGTCGAGGCGATCGTGGCCGCTCCCCCGAAGAGGACCGCGGCGCTCAAGAGTATGTAGGCTAGCTTCCGACGCATTGTTCGCTCCCATGTCCACGCGAGAAAAGGCGCTCGCATGCAGGGCGTATCTTAGCGCGCAGGCACGAGGGAGGGAAGAAGAGAACGCGCGCGGGTTTCCCGCTTCCCCGAATATCCTGAAATGC
>CALVOS010000009.1 GCA_944350325.1 uncultured Bacilli bacterium
GAGGAACGCCTGATGCGCCTTTTCTTCCTCGCGCCCCTTTTCCTGCTTTCCTTCGTCCCCTTCCCCTCCTTCTCCGCCCAGCCGTCGGGGGAGAGGGTGGAGCAAAGGGAGTACCGCGCCCTCCTCGTCCCTGAGATGAGGAAGGCTCTCCTTCCCGCGCCCCGGGAACGGGTGGAGCTCCGCGTCTATAACTCCGCCGACTACATCTCCGAGGACCCCGACATCATCCAGATGTTCGAGGACTACGTCCTGGAGAAGGACGGGGTGGAGCTGGAGGTCATCTACGAGACCTTCGACACGAACGAGACGATGCTCTCGCGCGTGGAGACCGGGGCTGCCGTCTACGACCTCATCTGCCCGAGCGACTACATGATCCAGCGGATGATGCGCCGCGGGATGCTCGAGCCCTTCCCCTCGGGGGAGGAGAAGCGCCTTTCCTACGCCCATAACGCGAGCGAGGAGGACTGGCCCGACTACTACGACTCCTACTGCTCCCCCTTCCTCGAGGAATGGTTCGAGAAGATCCAGGGAGTGACCCCGGACGGGGAGAGCCATCCGATCGGGGAGTACGCGAAGGGCTACATGTGGGGAACCCTTGGCTTCACCTACAATCCCTACTACGAGGAATACGAATCCCGCGACCTTTCGCCCGAGGAGGTGAAGGTCCACCTTTCCGACTGGAACGTCCTCCTGGACGAGCGCTACGAGGGGACCTACCAGATCAAGGACTCGATGAGGGACACCTACTCCGTCGCCCTCATGCAGAGCTACGACGAGGAGCTCCGCTTCCTCCGGGAGGCCTACTTGTCCGGCGAATGGGAGGACGGGACGCCCTACGGGGAGGAGGACTACTCCCGGGACGTGAACGCGATCTTCAACAACCTCACCCGCGTGGACGAGTTCAACGCCCTCCTCCGGAGGATCCACGGGGAGGAGGCGGAGACGGAGGACGTCGACTCCATCCTCGAGAAGGCCGAGGCCTCCCTCCGCGCCCTCTTCGACAACTCCTACGGGCTCGAGGTCGATAGCGGCAAGCAGGACATCACCGTCGGGCGCTCCGGCATCGGCATCGCCTGGAGCGGGGACGCCGTCTACTCGATCGAGCTCGGCGAGATCGAGGAGGGGGTCTCCCTCTACTACTCCGTCCCCCAGACCGGCGGGAACATCTGGTTCGACGGCTGGGTCATGCAGAAGCACGAGGGGCTCAACGTCGAGTACGCCCAGAAGTTCGTCGACTTCCTCTCGCGTCCCGACGTGAGCGCCCTCAACATGGACTACATCGGCTACACCCCCTTCGGCGCGGGGGAGGAGATCCTCTCCCTCGTCCGCTCCTGGTACGACAGCCGGAGCTACGCCATGTACGTCTATATCGACGAGGGCGACTACGACAACGGCTACCACGACTTCCTCTACGACGAGGAGGGGAACCCCGTCTTCCAGGACGGGAGCGGCGTCCACGCGGAGGTGGAGATCGACGGGGAGACCTACCATGACGTCGACTTCGGCGCGTACGACATGTCCGGCTCCGACCTCACCAGGGCCGTCCGCGACGGAGAGGAACTAAGCTGGGAGAGCTATTTCGAGGAAGAGGAATGGGGCGCCCGCCCCGTCGACCTCGGCTACTTCTTCGAAGGGACGGTGGAGGGCGACGCGATCGTCTGGACCGACGAGATCGAGGAAGTGACCGCGACGAACCTCCAGGGCGAGGAGGAGACCGTGCTCGTCGGGCGCGGCTTCTACGCCCAGTACCCGGAGATGGAGATGCTTCCTTCCCTCGCCGTCATGGAGGACTACGGGGACGAGAACGAGTCCGTCCTCCGCATCTGGGAGGCGGTGAAGAGCGACTCCCTCGAGCCCTGGGTGGTCGCGGTCCTCGTCGTCGAGGTCGCCCTCATCGGAGGAGGGATCCTCGCCGCCTGGCTCCTCCGGAGGCGCTCGCGCGCCCTTAGGAAGGCGCGGAAGAAGGATCGCGAGGCTCCTTCCCAGGCCTCCTAGGAAGGAAAGTGGGGCGGTTGGGGGACCGCCCCTTTTCTGAAAGCCCTTTCCGTCCGATAATGGCGGGGAAAGAAAAGAGGAGTAACAGCATGCGTTCCCTTGTCTATTTCCAGTCAGGCGGCCCGACCGCGGTCATCAACTGCTCCCTCTACGGCGTCATCGCCGAGGCGTTCAAGAGCGATGGGATCGGGGGAGTCTACGGCTCGATCCACGGGGTGGAGGGCCTCATCGAGGACAATCTCGCCGACCTCCGGAGGGAGGACCTCGAGGAGATCGAGCTCCTGAAGCAGACGCCCGGGGCCGCCCTCCTCAGCTCGCGGAAGAAGCTCCCGGGGGAGGAAGACCCCCTCTTCGGGAAGATTGTCCGCACGATCGACCGCCACGACATCGGCTACGTGCTCGTCAACGGCGGGAACGACTCGATGGACACCTGCATGAGGCTCGACGAGTTCTTCAGGAAGAGCGGACGGGACGTCAAGGTCCTCGGGATCCCCAAGACCATCGACAACGACCTCGTCGTGACCGATCACTGCCTCGGCTACCCCTCGGCGGCGCGCCACGTCATGAACCTCGTCAAGATGGCGGTGCTCGACGCGAAGGCCTATAGCGCCGGCAAGGTCATCC
>CALVOS010000010.1 GCA_944350325.1 uncultured Bacilli bacterium
CCTTGCTGACGATGAGGGGGACGTATCTCTCCGCGGCCTGATAGGCGGGGAGGGCGAGGATGCCCAGCAGAAGGAGGATTCCCCCGACGAAGGCGACGATGGAAGAGTTCGAATGCTGGTCGGCGAAAGCGGATAGACTCGCCCCCAGGGCAATGAGGTCCCCTCCGAGGAGGAAGCACCAGGATAGGACATGGAGGATCCCCTCCTTCCTCAGGAAGCGAAAGGCCGTCCCGAGGACGAGGAGGAGAAGGGGGAGGGATACCCCTAGCCCGGAGAGGGCGTTCACGTAGGTGTTGAACGTCGCGTACTCGTCCATCAGGGAGGAGAAGAGGAAGGCGACGAGAAGAAGGGCAAGGCCGAGGGCGAGGGCGATCTCTCCCCCGAGGGCGACGTACTTCCGGACTCTCTCTTCCATGGGAAGCCTCCTTTTGATAAGAAAAGAATAGCGAGAGGAAGCCAGAAGTTGTAGGAAAGTCTTAGAAATGGTGAGGATATTCCCGACGTGATGCGATAAAAGGTTCGCTCCTCTTGCTAATGGAAGGAAAGGTATCGGAAAACTGTTCGTTCTCAGCGCCTTTGCTAGAAATTTTGATTAGAGATGCCCGATTTCCGATTGAACCTTCTCCAGCACTTCCTCCACAGAAATAGGAGTTCCCTGATTGCAGTCAACCCTATAGCGAATGTCGGATATCCCACGGATTTCGTCTGGGATTTCCAGATGAGGCAAATCCTTGGAATCGAAGAAACGGATAAGGGACTCCGCTCTCTCCCGTGCAATCTTTGGTCCAGGATCGTCCGGGGTTAGAGCGCATTTGTATCGCGCCGCCTCGAGGGCAAGGCAAGCCTCCGCATTCAGGCTCGAAGCATCGCCAAGCGCTTCATCGAATAGATCCTTGAGCGAGGTCCCTTTATCGCTTCCCTCAAGGAGGCAGGAGGCGACGATCACAAGGCAGTCCTTCCGGACGAGCTGCGAATGGGAGAAGGAATGAATGCGGGTAGCGTTCTCGACGGTGGCCTTCACCTCCAGACGAAGCTTAGGTGACACTTCGAAGTCATGCCGGTTGGTCTCTCTCGTATGGTAGGAGTCCAGCACGCTTGCCCATCCAGCCCTGTTCAGATAAAGGAGAACCAGCAGTTCGCCAAGCATTCCTACCCGGTATAGGTCGATGCGAATTGCAGGAAGATCGGAGAAAAACCGGTCCAGCGCCCCAAGGATTAGATAGAGGTCTTGCCCGGAGACTGGGTCAGGTATCTTCCGGAACAGGTAGTGGGCGATGATTTCGAAGGCAGCGGCAGACTCTTCGTCATCGCGTACGGGCCGAACGATGTGGCCAAAGAAAGAAGGCTCATCCCCGATCTGGAATTCGCGGTTGAAGTCCGCCGCCATCGACCGCCAGATCTGCTTCCCCGGCCTTTTGCGAATCCCATCGCTCCGGACGAAAAGGACAGGTCGCCCAAAGGAATCGCGAACGCTGACCACGTTCGCCCTCGAGAAACTTTCGATCGTCTCCTTTGAGAAATAGTCCCTTTCTTCATTCTCCATAGTTGTTGTCCCCCGTTACCGCTAGGCTGCTTCGGATCATTTCCTTCGTGTGCGGGTTGCTGAAGGTGAGCATGATCTTCCACTTGCTTCTGTCCTCCTGTTCTTCATCGGACTGGTAAACGAGATGAATGCCTGCAGCGGTGAAGTTCTCGAATTCCGGCACATGGATGTCGCCAGGGAACTTAGTGCCCGCGTTCGAACCTTGGTTCAGGTTCCTGACGGCATGGACGAAGTCATTCGCGTCCTGACGTTCCTCACCGTATTTGTAGCGGTAGACAATCACGTTGAGTTCGTCGGGCCGATTCCCTTCCTTCACCTCTTTCATGATGGCGTCGAAATAATGCCTGTCGCATACGTTCTCGCCGTAATTTGTCCTAGGGAACTGATAACGGGAAAGGAACTCTTCGTAGAACCGGGAAAACTGGAAGCGAAGAAGCATCCAGGCCTCTTGGAAGTCTGGGGAGGACCCGTGGTCGTCCAGGGCGAAGTTCTTGATGGTGGCCTCTCCTTCGTGATTCCTTTTGAATTCCCAGAAAAGAGCGTTGTTTTTCAAGACTTCCTGCAACGTCCATTCCGTTGAGGTGTTCTGGAGACGGGTCTTGGCGGGAACATCGCCTGTTACCTGCACGGTCCTCGCGACGGACGGACGTGTAAGGATGAGGGAGGTATGCTCCCGGTCGAGATCGAACACGCGAGGGAACTTTTTTAAGTCCAAAGTAATGTCCAGATAATTCCGCAAGGAAACGAGAAGGCTGCTCTCGTGCTCTTCGATCGCGCGGAACTGGTCCGCGAGCTTGGATGTCATATACACCTTGCAGATATCAAAGTAATCAAACTTATACCCCAGCCAACGTGCCCTCTGGTAAACCGTATCGACCTGCGGAACCTTCGAGTCCCGCATAAAGTAGGTGACAATGAGGTTCGGGATCGTAAGACCGCGGCCAAGCATGTTCCCACCCACGTAGACGCTATAAAGGCAATTCTTGTCATCATCAGGTTCCTGGTCCTGGAAATGCCGGCAGTTGACGAGAAGGACGCGGGGCATCCCGCTGGATAATGCTTCGCGAACTTCAAGCAGGAACTCGTCGATTCCCGGCAGCGATGCCCCAAACTCCTCGATGTACTTCCGGTAATACTCTTCAAACTGCCCCTCCATGGAACGGCAAGAGTCCCCGTCGGAACCCAAGGAGTCGCGAACCTTGTCGATCAAGGTCCCGATCCGCCTGACGTCTTCCTCATGAGCATCCACCGAAAGCGATGTATGAATCATCATGGAGAAAGGCTTATCCCGATCCCCTCGAAGCCTTTTGATGGCGATTCCGGCGATATAGTCGATGAACGCGAGTTCCAAAGACCTTGGAATCCCGCCATCGCTCATGTCTCCCCCATCGATGATTTTGACAAGGTGATAGTCGGAATCGAGATAGTCAGCAAGTCCGATATACCCATCCCCCGGGTCCACGATTACGCCAGTGTCAGGCGAAAGGCCCTTCAAGGTGGACATCAGGAGGTTTGCCTGGGGCGTCGCCGTCACGGATAAGTAGGTCACTGTCTGAATAGAGCCGATTAGTTCTTCAATCCGCTTCGGGATCGCGTTGGGGGCCTTGGGGTTCCGGTTCCCCGGGCTCATCTCATCCCCTTCGTCATCGATGAAGAGGCTGGGATATTTCCCCAGGCCGGCTCGCGCCAGCTTTCCGAACGCACCGATGTTGCGCCTTTTTGAACCCTGCTTCAGTCCGATGATGAAGACAAACCTCCCATAACGGAGATCTCCTTCTATGTCTTGGCAATTCCAGCCACCACCCTTTGCGTACTCATCGATGTTGTAGAACCGAACCTTGTCGTTGTTGCGGAATACATTCCTAAGACGCCGGTAGTTCTGCTTGAGGAGCTCCCTTTTGGAACCGCCAAGCAAATAGCAAACTGGAATTTCGTTATCAAAGGCGTACGCCGCCACACCAAGGAAGAACGAGGTCTTCCCTGATTGCACCTTCCCAACCGCCAGAATCTTTCTAACGGACCGCTCCCCCTCCTTGGCCGGAGGGGCGAACATACTGGCGGCCATGCTCGACTGCATCAGGATGTGGTCGGCGATGGCTTTGTTCCCATTATGCTCCTCCAGAAGATAATCCCGGAGCAACTTAACATTAGAGCCAGATCTGACTTCCCGCGAGCCGTCGTCCGACCCCGTGGTGATGTCGCGAATCCTCAGTTCGCTCATAGGATGCCCTTTCGGAGGACGGTGTTCAGTTCCCGGATAAGATCATCCGGTGTTGCCCTCGCCTGCTTTGTGGCTCGATTCCTCGCCAGCGCGATTGCGAACGCTAGTTTTCTCAACACGTTGTCGGAGTCCTCACTTAGGGAGACGCGCCCGTCGTTAAACACGGAGAGGTTCAGGCGGATCGTCGTCGTGGTTGAATCCGAAGTGTCCAGGGAAATGAAATCGGCCGGGGCGTTCGTCCCCGTCGTCGCTACTAGCCGGTACCTTTCCCCGTCTAGGACTAAGTTCTCAGTTCTCTCTATCGGCCGGGGCGATTCGTCGACTCGTTCCTCGATACAATCGCTGCCGGCATTCTCCGCAAGGGGAGTCAGAGACGGCCGATCGCATTTGCCCGCTGAACCGAAGGAGAATACCTTCGAGATAGGTTCCGGCGCGGACTGTGGTTTATTCGTCCGTACACGATAGCCATACAGCCATCTTGCAAAGTCGCTGAATTGCGGAATGTCCTTTAACGTCAAATCGAACTGTTTCCAGAATTCTTCACCGAGAGCAAAGCCGACCTTGTCCATTCCAGGAGTCCAGTCTCCCTCCCCGGTCATCAATTGCCCGGTGATCATCCGATAAGGAGGCATGCTCTTTGCGCCCAGAAGAAGCCTCGTCCTGTGGCCAGACTCAATCGCCCTTCCAGAGGGCGCCAGAATGTCGATTCCAACGTTTTCCTCCCTTTTCATGTCCGGAACAGCGCCAATCCAGCCAGAGAACGTGTACTCCTTCCCTTCATACATGAAGCGTGAATCCTCTTCGCTGATCGAGATCCTCCGCGGGATCCCGTTCTCTTCAATGAGGGAGGGGTTAAAGGGCTTGACGAACTCTCCTTGAAGCAGAATTTTGAAATGCTCTTCCCTTTCCAGGAAACGGCTATAAAGCCGAGAGAGCATAGTCCTGGTCTTCGTGTCCACGACGGACTTGAGAAGAGACTTGTCGCAATTGGCGATCAAGATTCTCGTGTAATGGGACTCGGCATTATCGGCGGGTTCTTCGCTCACAATGACAATCTCGTCGTTCGCCCTTATCTTCTCGTTTGAGATCAGGAAGGTACATACGGAAGGAGATCGATAAAGCTTGGTCTCGAATCTTGCAATCGCAACCGGCCCAAAGCATAGAATCGACCGCTTCATCCCAAGACCGTACTTCCCAAGGTTCCTGGCATCGCGGTTCGGGTCGGAAGGTTTGAAGGAAATGGCCCTCCTGATTCCTTCCTTGTCCATGCCGTACGCGTTGTCCGCAATGCTCAAAGAGCCACCAGAGACGCTGATGTCAACGACGCAAGGCCCCATGCCAGAGGCGATGAGCTCCTCCTGATGGTCAATGTAGCTTTGGAATGAGTTATCGATGAATTCGGCGAGCAAGGAATACACCTCTGACTTCTGGCGCGAGAAATTCGCCATGGTCGAGAGATCGTATTCCATCCTCATTTCGTAATTGTCGCTCATAAAAAGCACCCCCTTTCCTGAAGGAATGACAAAAGAGATTCGAAAACTATTCGGACGACTTGGACGTTGACAGCGTTCCCCAGCTGGCGGTAGGCCTTCTGGGACGATTCTTCAAAGCGATAGCCGTCCGGGAACGACTGGAGCCGCGCGCATTCCCGCACGGTAAGGGCACGATGGAGCGGCCCATAGTAGGGCAAGTGCACCATCGCGACGAGCGCAGGAAAGAAATCAGGCTTCTTGACCCGGATTCCTGAGGTACGGAACTGGATGATTCCCTCGTACACGCTCCCGATGCTATCCCCCGCCTGCCACTCGAACTTCCTCCAGGTGGGAGGAAAGGAACGGATGCCGGAGTTCCTCAGCCAATCGGAGAGCTCGGCCTCGTGAGACTGGTATAGGGCAATGTTCTTGCGGACGAATTCTTTCTTCCATCCAGGGAATTCGTCCTTTTCCTTAGCCAATCCGTCAAAGTAGTCGCTCCACACCGGGAACCCGATAGACCGGCGCCCCACGATGTCCATGAAGCGATCCCAAATACTGAGAATCATTTCCTGTGCTTCCGTAAGCAACAAAGGTTCTTCCAGATCGCTTTCCATCATCCCTTGCACCGGCTCTAGACGAGGCTTGAAGGGAAAACGGAGGTCAAGGGGACCTTCGTAGATGTCCTTGCGGACGCATGGGATGTACGCCCTCGTCCTGGACTGGGGTATTCCGAACTGAAGGGGGGAAAGAAGGAAGGGGTCATCGTTCAGTGTGTATCCGGCATCGCGCAGTTCCCTCCGGATGACGCCCCACGTATTACCGCCGTCATGGGACCGAAGGTTCCCTACGTTCTCAAGCAGGAGAAGCTTTGGCTTTTGGGTTAAATCCCCCCCCCTCGAATTTTTAACAAGACGAACGATATCCGCGAACAGCGTGCCCCTGGCATCGGCAAGCCCCTCGCGCTTCCCAGCCTTGCTAAAGGTCTGACAAGGGAAGCCGCCAAGCACGACTTCCGTCCCTTTCGGGAGGGACCCGATGCTCTTGATATCGCCCAGGGGAGCGAGTCGAAAGTTATCTTCATACACTCTCGCGGCATCCTTATCGATCTCGCTTGCCATGAGGCACTTGGCCTTCCCGCGGCTGAAATCGTCCATCGCAAGATGGAAGCCCCCGATCCCGGCGAAAAGATCAACGTACCGGAAGTTCTTCCTCATAGAGAGTACCTCTTAAGGCATACGGAGATGAATTTCCCGAAGGAATCACCTCGAAAGAGGATTGGCGCAGGATAGCTGACCTTCCCCTCGATGACTCCCGAAGGTTCCTCGGCAAGGGAACGAATGTCGTCCTCTTTCAAATAACAGGAGCGATTCGTCTTGTGGAAGACGTACATGAAAGGATTCCATGCCGCCAAGGCAAGCGTGCCATCCAGAAAGAAAAGCCCGAGAAGGAGCGACAGCTCCCCGTTCCCGCTTCGTGGCAGTTGCCCTTCCTCAAGCGCGCCAATCTGAATTCGATAAATCCAAGGCTTATCCTTCCAACCTCCGGTACCCAAGGTGCGAAGGACGAAATTCAGCCGAAGAGGTTTCCCATCTATCTCAAGATCAACTCGATGGATCGCCCCATCGGTTAGGAAAGGGCCATGGGCAACTCCCGAGCGGTCCATGATCTCCTCTAAAGCTTCAAGTTTGCCTTTAGATGAGGAACGGAAGAAGGCGACCTCACTCATCATCGATCATCTCCGGAGCATGAGATTCGTACTTGGCAACCAGTCGAAGTATCTGCTTCCCGTAGGCGGAAATAGCCTTTTGCCCTAGATTGCATTTCGTGCTCAAGCCCAGGAGGTCATGGGGCATGTAGCGAACGATGCTGACGATCTGCATCGACGTCAGGGCGGGCTGGGACTTCCCCGAAGCTTCTGCGCCTTCATTCCCAATCATGCTTAGCTCTGTCTCTAGCCCGGGATAAGCGTCGAGCATCGGGTCCGAGACATCGGGCCTCGCCATGACCGTGATGTCAGTGGCCAGATATTGTTCAGGAACGCTTGGCCTAGAACAGAAGTACTTCCATACGAACACTGCAACATCGCGGTAATAGATCGTGTCGGTCTTCGAGAAAGTGCTGTAGCTCGCGCTCGCCGCCATGCTCGAGTAATTCATGTACGCCTTCACGAGGACGTTATCCACGATGTCGTCGAAAAGGGGATAAAGGACCGAAGGACCCTCCTCGTCAAAACGCCTTTCTACTTCCCACCCCAGGAGGGAGTGATCGCCGATGTCCGCCTTGCCCACGAGATTCTGGAACTCGTCGCTCTTGAAGAAATCCTTACTGTTCTCGAGGATGTACTTCTTCTGGACGACCTCCTTCATCCGATCGACGGTCCGGAACTTGAGGTAGAGCCCGATGACAGCCGCCACGAGCAGGTTCCCTGTCGAGATCACGCCCAGCCTCGTGTTCCCGCGCACCCGGCCTTGGGCTCTTCCTTCCCGCTTCGCCTTCCGCGCATAGCAGGAGTAGGCATAGTAGATCTTCAGCAGGGACGCATAGAACTCTGTGGAGAGCTTCTTCCCAAAGAT
The DNA here is from genome assembly GCA_944350325.1 of uncultured Bacilli bacterium. Classification (GTDB taxonomy): domain Bacteria; phylum Bacillota_I; class Bacilli_A; order RFN20; family CAG-826; genus UBA4951. Next base: position 7,813 of record CALVOS010000010.1, read on the forward strand.
AATCGAAAACCGCACCTTATCGGAAAGAAGTCTGGAAGTCCCGTTCTTCGCATATCCGGGGTGCTGGTATAAAGCGGAATACACCAGCTGGGCAATCACCTCGCTTTTGGTTCGTGCCCATTGGTCCGGGAACTCCCTTTTGTCCGCGAAGTCCCCTCTCTTCAGCTGGAGGAACATCCCCCCATGGCGGAACTGTTCCTTCAGCTCGCGAAGTTCCTTGCGGTTCGCGATCAAATCCCTTGCCTTGATCGGTTTCTGCGAATTACTGGCTTCCGCAATCCGGGCGATGAATTCAAGACGGTCCCCGTCCCCGATCGGAATGACCTTCGCCACGACCGGGAAATCGATGCGGAAATCGCTTTCTCCGATCAACGTGGTGGTCTGGCACCCGTTCACAATGGAGAAATCCCTTAGTTCGATCACCCCGTCATGAATGGGGCAAGCGCCGCATACGATGATTATCCCGTTGTTGAGATAGGCAAATTCATCCGGCCTCCCGGCGATGGTTTCCTGAATTCTCGGATCAATTTTCTTGTCCTTGACGTAATAGCGCAGGTTCGCTGCGAATAAACCTTTCTTGCTATACAAGGCATAAAGCTCGTTAAGCGAGCTTGCGGAGACAGTCGCTAAGAAAGCCCCTCCCTTCCCAAATCGATAGGGTTTTTCGTCGCCGAACAGCCGAAGGGAACCTCTGGGAACCCAGTCGGTCGGGTTGTCCACTGAGTCAATGGCCTCGCTAACATCGGATGGATAGACAAACTCCAGCTCGAAGGTCAGCCCCTTCTCCACAATAGGCTTTGCCAGTTGGTCCCTGACCGCCCGCATCGCAGCCTGATCGATTTCATGGGGGACCATGATCTTCACAAAGAAATTGCAGCGATCGACTGTGGCATCGAGAACAAAATCCCCAAACCGGCTAGCGAAGGCGTTCAGCCGGTTCGTTAGATTTTCTATATCGTCCCGAACGATGCTGGCGGCGACTTTTGCCGCGGTGTCGGCATAACGCCTTGGGTTGGCAAGGACGTCATCGAAACGGAAATCGTCCACCGCGAAGACAAAGTCGACGCTATGATCGTCTTCCGCGGTCGGACTCTGAGCCATCCCGGCGAAATAGACCCCTAGGCTTATCGGATGCAACGGGATTGCAAGCAGCTCCCGCAGATCTGTATCGCGATCCGTGTCCCCTTCAAGGTAACGAAACAGAAAATAGGTAGCCGCGCGCTGAAGGGCTTCTGTAGGATCGTTTCCAACAGCATCCTTAAGACTTTCAGAAAGATGCTCTTGATAGTACGAAACGATTTCATCCATGACGCTGATTTTATTTTTGGGTTAACGATTCGTCAGCTAGTGGTTCTTGTTCTGTGGTCATGACGTGACTTGTTTCCGGACAAATATGAAGTGAAAGGCATCCGTCCTATTGCGTCGGGGGAACGTTTTCCCGAGGGTACGGGACCGAGAAGATCGTCCCAGGAGCGTAGCCTTTCAAGGCCTTGGCCCCATGGAACAGATCCTCCCGCAGGTCGATCCTCTTCCTCTCCCCGCCGTCCCCGAAGGCATGGAACAGACGCTCGGAGAAGCCATCCAGGAGGAACAAGGCCTTTTTCTTCTTTCCCCCGAAGAGGTCCTCCCAGTAACGGGCCCCTGGCATAAGGCGAGATGGACGGCCTCCATGTCCGCCTAGAAGAGGTAGGAGATATAAAGCCCGCAGGAGGCGCCCTTCCCAAGGTTCGGGTCGCTCAGGCAAAGCCAAGGGAAGTGGCTCCTCTGATTCATCCCGAAGGAAGCCTTCGCGTCGTACCCCTCTTCCTTGAAGAACTCCTTCAGGAAGCCCTCGCCTCGGCAAGCGCCTGGTAGCTCTTGTCCCTCTTGTCGGTCTTCTCCTTCCATTCGGAAAGGAAGTGCTCCATCACGTAGGAAAGGCACTCCGCGAGCGTCCTTCTTCCCTCCATGGGGGATTATCCCAGGTGAAAGGGCAAGGGACCAGGATCCTCTCTACTGGGGCAGGAGGTCTCCGAAGCGGTCAACCATCCGGTAGATGTCCTCCCAGCCAAGGAGGCCCTTCCCCATCGAGACCTTGAGGTACGGGATCGGGAGAAGGTTGAAGGCTTCCTCAGAAATGAGGCCTTCCCATTCCTCGTAGGTGAAGAGGCCGTACTTCTCGATGTCCTCCGCCTTCTTGACGGGGTCGTAGGCCATGTCCTCGTCAAGCTCGAAGATGTTGAAGAGGCCCTCGATGCCGCCCGTGATCCCGAGCATGCCTTCGTGGAAGAGGTTCAGGTTCATGACGGTGACCGGCGAGTAGACGGCGACCGTCTCCTTCGCAATCTCGACCTTCTCGAGGGTGAGGCTCCGGCCGCCCAGGCCGTAGAACTCATGCCCAAGGTAGCTCTCGGCGTTCTCCGGCGTGAAATAGACATACTCGTTCAGCGTGCGGTCGAAGAAGCCGTGCTCATAGACAAGCCCGATCCTGGTGCCGTCGGAGAAGGTGAGGTAGACGACCTCGTATTCCGCCCTGGGATCGGAGTAGACGCAGAGGATGGGCGAGGCCACTTCCTTCCCTGTCTCGTGGTCGAAGGCCATGACCATGTCCCCGATCTCGAGGTCCTCGACCTTCTTCGAGGAGCCGTCCGCCATGTCGATGAGGGTGCCCTCAATGATGCATTCCCCTTTGACCACGTTATAGGAAACGTTGACTTGGACGACCTCGTCCGTGCGGTTGAACGAATACTCCCCTCCCGATTGACCGTTGATGGAGCTTACGGAGGCCTTGTCGTCCCCCAGCTCTCCTGAAATGGCGATCGCCAGCTGCCAGCCAGGCTGGACCTGGCTCGGGAAGCTGTCCCCCAATGTGGCGGAAGTCGCGCCTGATGCAATCGGGGCCGATCCGGAATAAAGAGTGCCGCCGACCGCATCATAGATCGACCAGGCGAGGCTAAAGGAATGGGGATTATGGTCGCCAGTATCCCCGCTATAGGAAACATTCACGACAGTCGAGCCGATCGTGATCCATTCGACCGGGTTGACGGAGAGAACAAGCGATCCGGAGGCCTGGAATTCCGCGTAGAGATAAGTTCCGTCGTCCTGAAGGGCAAGGGAAGAGCCGTTCAGGCTTATGGACCCGATGCTTGAGTTCCTCTTGGGGTAGCGCACCCTCACGGTCGTTCCGGGAATAAGCTCCACGGCAAGCCCGGGCTCATAGTCGAGGAGGACTCCGCCCACAAGCACATCAAAGCCGGTCATGCCAGTATCCTCGACGGTCAGGAAGGATGGCGCGACCGCGTAATAGAAGCCCCCGTCCCCGCCTTCCTTGGTCTCGAAGGCGCTCCCAATGCCCGCAAAAGAACGGAGAGACGCATTATCCGCGTTCGTCCCGATATAGGCCTCGGCGTCGAAGTAGAAGCCGCCATACTCCCCGTCCCCGGACTTGAAGCCGATCTCGAAGCCCTCGACCTGGGTGTTGGAAGAGGTCGCGCCTCCCATGAAATTGATGGTCGCCCCGGCGCGTTCCGAAGAAATGCTTGCGCCGAGCTTCCCGCCTTCGCGGACGACGATGGAGCCGTTGTTGACGATGCTCGGCCTATCGATGGCGCTCCGGGTCACGTTTCCATACTCGTCCTTCGACCAATCCTGCTTCGGGTAGTGGTTACTTATGTTTTGCGACTGGGAATCAATCGACAATCCGGCCATTTCTTTTTCTTCGGATATGTCCAGAGTTCCGCCTTCCTGGATCCTCAGGCTTGAGCCAGGGAGGAACTTAACGCGGTTCTGGATAGAAACCGTACCACCGGGAAGGACCTCAATATCCCATTTATACGAGAAAGGGAAAGCAAGCGCAGGATAATCCTTCTCGCCAACTAGCCAGCTCGCGATTGGGATGGAAAGGGTGCCGCCTTCGGTGCTTACGTCAAGATTGATCCCCACGCCTTGGTAAGTGATCTGGAAGGCGACGGTCAGCTCGTTCGTCCTCCCTTTCCCGGAGATTTGGAGGTTGGTCCTCGCCATGCCCCCATCGGCCACGCTCACCGTATTCGTCTTGGTGCCGGATGGCCAACTAGGATTCGTCTGTTTCAAAATCTTCGGATCGTTGACGGTCAGTCCTCTGGAAACAGTCAGTGACTCATCGCTCGAAATTACGTCCTTCGTCGTATAGGCCACAGCCGGGGCATAGTCCAAATGGAGAGAGGAACCAGACTCTTCGAGGGTGATGATCGAGGCGGTGCTTCCCAGCAAGTTGAGATTGCCGCCGATCACGATATCGCTCATCACAAAAGCGTAGGTGCAATCGATCGTGCTTCCGTAATACGCCTGGAAAGGAACGGTGACATTAGGCAGGTCGTACATCTCGAAGGGAAAAACCCCGCTGACGATGGACCCGTTCCAGCTCCCTACTTGGATTTGATCGGCGCTGCCCGCCAATCCAACGCTCCCGCCAGGGAAGTCGTAGAACACCAGTGGCAAGGAAAGGTTCGCCGCGCTACCCCCTTCGTTCCCGATCTTGATCAGGCAAGCATCGTTACTTGCCTCATCCCAGGGCTTGATATAACCACGCACGTCGATGTTGCCAAGGCAATCGATAGAGGAACCGGAGGCCAACGCCAGTTCCGCGTAATTCCCATAGGTCATCCCGTAGGCGTTCTGACCACCGCTAGCGGTTCCTAGCTGTCCTCCGATGACAAGGGAACCGCCCGCCTCAATCATCATTTTCTTGTCCTCGCCAAGGATGACGAGCGTCTTCTGGTTCGTCCCGATCTTAGCAAGGGTCGAGTCCCCGAAGTCGCTCTGGCCGCTTGTATACAGCTCGCTCACCGAACCCCCTTCGAACCCTGTGGTGAACGTCGTCCCGCTCTGGGCGTAGGGCAAGGAAAGGGTCACTCCCGAGGAAACCGTGCAATCCTCGTCTATGACGATCGGATTCGTGTCGTTGCTGATCCCCGGAAGCACGTAGACGGTCTGGGACCCGCCCTTGGCCGTCGCCGCCCTCAGGGCGCCCTCCACGCTGCTATAGCGGACCTCAGGCTCGCTTCCGATCACCGCGACCGCCCTCTCGTTCCCCTTCGCGATGTCGAAGTCGACGCTTCCGAGGGCCTGGTTCGCGAAGAAGAGGGAAAGGGCGCTCGGCACGAGGAAAAGGGAGGCGAGGATCGCGAGGAAGAGGGGGATCCCCGGACGAAGGCGCTTCATTGGCTCTCCCCCAGGAAGATCGATACGAAAAGGGGCGTCCCCTCCGCGGGATCGAGGGCGCTAGCCGCGGCATGGAAGGAACTCCCCGTCCCGAGCGCGGAAAGGCTGAGCTTCAGCCCTACGGCAAGGGAGGTGCTATCCGCCGGAAGGGCGATCCGGAAGAAGATCCTCCTCTCGTTCCCCGAGGAGGAGACCAGGACCTGGTCCGAAGGAAGGACGGAATTGCCGATCGCGGCCTCGACCTGGTCGAAGGCGGACGGGAAGGCTCCGAGGAACTCGGCGCTAGAGGAGACCTTAAGGGCGACGGGTAGCCCCTCCTCCCCCGCGACTTCGCGGAGGGGGCCGTCGATATTGACGAGATCGAAGGAAAAGGTGAGCTCGCCCGTGGAGGAGAGCCGATCATATTCATCCGCGGGAAGAAAGCCGTCGTCGCAGTAGGGAGTGCAGGAGAAGCGATGTCCCTCGACGTACTTCCGCGCGTCCAGGACGGAGGCGAACTCCGCCTGGATCCCGTCCACCCTCGCCCCGTGGAGGGCGCTCCAGGAGCCGAAGGCGATCCCGGTCGTCGAAAGAAGGCAGAGAAGGATCGCCCCCATGGCAAGCCCGGGGCGGGAGAGATGCCGGCGGATATGGCTCTTCCTCATGCGCGGGATTATAGCCGGAGGAAGGGAAAGATGGTAACGAGGGGGGAGGCGTCCGGACTCCCCCCTCCGGCCGCTGTGAGGGACCATAAGGAAAGGGCCCGGTCTCCCGGGCCCAGTAGAGAGGCTCCTTCCCCTTATGCCTGCTCCTCCAGGACCATGTAGGGCACCGCGCGGTACTCGGTCGGCTGGGAAGCCCCCTCCTCGCTTAGAGGAAGGATGAAGATCCCGCTTTCGCGGGAAAGGTCGAAGCCGATCAGGTCCTCGACGGGGACGGCGACGGAATCCCCGTCCGTCGTGCGGTAGGAAATCTCCTGGATGGAGCCCATGTCCGGGGAGAAGGCCAGCGCCTGGGACACGTCGCTTGAGAAGTAGCCGTTCTCATACTGGAGCTCGAGGTAGGAGATCTTCCGGTCGATGTCGCTGACCTCGTAGCGGAACATGTACTCCAGCCCGTCGAAGGAGATGGTCGCGAGCCCCTGCCCGGGGCCGGAGACGTCCACGCCCGAGAGGACGTGCTCGAGGGGAAGCTCCTCCCCCGTCTCCGTGAGCTGGCTAACCGTCGGGCTCGGGAAGCTCTCCCCCACGGGGCCGTCTTCCTCATAGGCGAGGCAATAGGTCTTGCTCTCGCTCGTCACGAGGGAAGAGGAGGCCTCCATCGCCGCGGCGATCTCCGCCATCAGCTCGGGGTCGGGATCCTCCATGTCGAGCTCAGCGAGGAGCTCGATCCCTCCCAGGAGCGTGCGGAAGGCGTCCTCGTCCAGCTCGTTCTCCGTCCGGACGATCTCGCACTCGAAATGGCTCCCGATCGAGGAGGAGCTCGTCTCGTAGGAGGACTGGCCGAGGGCGAGGGAGAGGATGGAGAGGAGGGCGGGCTCGACCGCCTCCTTATCCTCGCCCATGAGCCCGAGGGCCTCGACGTAGAGCCTTGCAAGCTCCGCCATCGCCCCGGTCGCCCCCTCCATCGCGGAGGGATCCTCCGAGGTCGAGATGCTGGCGAGGGCGAGGATCGCCTCCGCGTGCGAGAGCTCCGCGTGCTCCAGCATGGTGCCGAGGAAGGTGGCGAGAATCCTCACGTCCCCGCCGAGGGAGGGGAGGGCCTCCAGGGAGTTCCCGGTCCAGAGGTCTCCGCCCCAGGAATGGGAGACGAGGACCTCGTTCTCGAAGCACTCCCTGCTGTTGCTAGGAAGCGCGGCGACCTTCTCGAAGATGAGGGTGATCGACTCGCTGTCGGGCAGGCAGCGGAGCAGGATCTTCCCCGCCCCGTGGAGCACCGCGAGGACGTCCTCGGAGGTGGGGGCGGTGGCGAGGGTCCCCGTGAGGGAGAGGATGCTGAGCACGAGCTCGGCGAGCTCCGCCTTATCGAAGTTCTCGAGGAGCGCGGAAAGAAGGCCGTGGGCGGCGCGCCCGACGATCCAGAGGAGCTCCTCCGTCTCCTCGTTATGGCCTTCGTAGGTAAGGGGATCGACCCCGTAGTCGGAGCGGTCGATCACCCCCTCGAAGAAGGCGAGCGCGGCAGGATCCTCCTTGGCGAGCTCGAGGACCTCGTCCTTGTTCTGGTAGTTCAGCCCGAAGGCCTGGACGTCGGGGTCCGACCCAGAGGTGACGGCAAAGGAACTGTATCCGGCGACGAGGAGCGCGGCGAACTGGTCCTCGTCGACCAGGGGAAGGAGCTCCCCGAGGACGTCGTAGGCCTGGCCCACCATCCCGGGGATCATCGTGGGATCCATGGGCATCCCGCCCGCGACCATCATGATCGACTGGACGAGGGAGAGGAAGCCGTCCGAGGTGAGGACGGGCTCGACCTCCTCGAGGAGGGCGTCGGTCCATCCCCCCTTGGAAAGGGTCGGGAGGAGGCTCTCGGGGATCTCGCCGATCGCCTCGGGAGGCATTTCTTCTCCGGTGATCGCGGAGCCGACCTCCAGGGCGAAGGCGAGGAAGGCCTCCTCGCTGATGTCCCCGTTCCTGTCGGGGATCCCCTCCTCGACGTGGAATCCCTCCCCAACCGGGGAGATGTTCTCCCCGCTGGACTGGGAGGTGAGGTCGCTCTGGCTTCCGGTCCCGGTGGAGGAGGTAGAGGTGTCGCAGGACGTAAGCGCCAGCATCGGTGCTAGCGCAAGGGCGAGGGCGATGTGCCTTTTCTTCATGTTAGGCGCCTCCTTCTATTGGCCCCTTGGGCGATTCCACCATAAAGGAAGGGAGGAACCTATTGCAAGGAAATCAAGGGAAGAGGAAGAAAAACGCGGGAGAGTCAGCGCCCGGTCCCGGGAAGAGGGGGCTTCTCCCCTCCTCCCCCGCGCCTTCTCCCCCTCCTGAGGGAAAGGAAGAGGAGGACGGCCCCGGCAAGGAAGGTCAGGAGCGCCCATATGTGGGAAAGGGAAAGCCCCCAGAAGAGGCTCGTCCTCTCGCGGAGGAACTCGAGCCCGAAGCGGATCACCCCGTAGCCGAGGAACGTGGCGCCGAGGAGCAGTCCCTTCCTCGCGAAGGCGTCCTTCCTGAGGATAAGAAAGAGGAGGAAGAGGAAGAGCGCGAGATCAAGCAGGATCTCGACCGGCTGTACCGGGAAGAGGCCATCCCTCCTCCCATCCGAGATGCCCCAGCCCACGTAGATCCCCTGGCAGCAGCCCGCGAGAGTGCACCCTACGCGGTAGAAGGCGAGCTCGAGCAGGATCCCGGGCGCGTAGTAGTCGAGGAATGAGAGGGCGTCCCTCTTGAGGAAGAGGGCGACGAGGACGAGGAAGAAGGGGGTGAAGAGGAACACCCCGAAGAGGGAGAAGCCCCCGAGCCAGCTGACCCCGTCCCCCAGGGAGGAGGGATTCTCGATGAAGAAGAGGATCTTCGCCCCGAAGGCCTCGAGGATGACGATGAGAAGGCCGACGAGGACCCCGAGGGGGCGGGAGATGCCGACCTTGGGGGCGAAGAAGGAATAGAAGGGGACCGTCATCAGGATCCCGATGATCCAGAAGAAGGTGGTGGACCCCACCTCCACGAAGCCGAGGTCGATCGAAGGAAGCATCAGGCCCTCCAGCGCGAGGCTTCCTCGTTCCAGGTAACGGGGAGGGCCGGGCTGGAACGGTTGATGCGGCCGTAGGAAAGCGTTCCCGCGGCAGAGTCGTAAGGGTAGTAGGAGCTCGCGAAGTAGATGTAGTCCCCCTTCGTGTCGGAATGGAAGACATGGTCCTCCCCGTAGGATGCCTCGACGAGCGAGACGTCCTTCCCAGCGTTGTTCTGGAAGGTGGTCCCGGGATCGAAGAAGTAGGTCTTGCCCTCGCTTTCGAAGGCTCCCGTGCGGAAGGAATAGGTTCCGACGAGGCTTTCCTCCGGGTTCCCCGTCTCGTGGTAGGCGACGCCGTAGGAGACGAGAGGGCGGGCGAATCCTCGCTTATGGCGGTCGCTGTTATTGATCAGGATGTCGAAGGAGCTGGTCTTCACCTCGAGGTGGGAGTAGGAGCCCATGGCCTTCTGGAAGGGGCTTTCCCCTGGGAGAGAGGAGACGTAGGTGGGTTTTGTGAGGTCCTCGCCCTCGATGATTGCGAGGCGAGCGAAGTCAAGGGGACCGGCAATGGTGTAGGGCGCCACGGGGCGATTGCCCGCCTGGAGGGCGAGTGTCCCGAGGATCTTGACCCGCGGGGAGCTGAACTTGTCCCAGAAGTTGTCGCTCGTCCAAAGAAGGGCCGCGAAGGAAGGAGAGCCGATCGTCGTGTCCTTGCTCTCGATCGCGCCCAGCACGGGGTCGTAGTACCGGGTCCCCTTGTCCAGGACGGAGACGCGGGCGGCCCTACCTTCCCCCGAGTCGTAGGAGAGGATGACGAGGCTGTCCTCGTCGGCCAGGAAGGAGGAACCGGGCAGGAACTTGACGGACTGGGAGAAGACGATCGTCGAGCTTTGCGCGAGGATGTCGAAGAAAGGCGAGATCGGGAAGTCCAGGCCGCCGGTCTTAATTTCTGTGATGATATCTATGGTCAGCTGGTCCATCCGGCAGAAGGCCTCCTCGAACGTGATGATGGTCCGCCGATGAAGCCCGGAGGAGCGTTCGCCTTCGGTGAAGTCCCCTTCCGCCTCCCTTCCCTCGATGACGACGCGAGATACGCCGGGAGTCCCTCCCTCCAATACGAACAAGGCATTGGAATCGCCGAGGAAGTCGAGGCTTAGTTCGAACTTCTGGTCGAGTCCCGCGAAGACATATGCCGCCGCCGAGACGCTCCCCCATCCGAAACCCTCGCCCCCGTACTCGATCACCAGGCGCACGCGAAAGTAAGGGAGGAGATAGGCCTCGTAAGGGAAGGCGTCGCCGTTGACGTGGCTCAACGTGTTACTCCCGCCGCACGTGTCCATGATGGTGATGATCGTCGTCATCCTTCCCCCGCGGAGGACGACCTCCCCTCCCCCCTTGGAGTCGACCACGATGCCCCGGCAGTCGAGCAGGCCCCCTTCCTCCACGATAATGTCGTAGCCGTTGAGGTCGAACTCAACATAGTCTCCCTGGATAAAACTCTGATATCCGGAGCTACTTGTACCCTCCCCATAGGAAGAGCCGAATAACAAGGTCCCCCTGACCGCGAGGTCCTCCTGGAGAACGACCCGGTAGAGGGGCTCGTCTGGCTCGATGTCGGTGGTCCCGCCAGTACCCTCGCCGGTCCTATAGGGCGATCCGTCGTTCAGTCCGAAGGCGAGCGTCCTTCCTGATGGGATTTCCCCGGGCTCGCCGTTCCTCCCAAGGAACACGGACTTCGAGGGCTCGAACCACGTGGGATCCTGGACGAGGGCGTTGGAAATCGAATTCGGATTCGCATTGAACACCATCTCCGCCTGGTTCGAGGCGAGGAAGGAGTCGAGGACCGTGGGGCGCCCGCCCTCGGGGGCGACGAGGCTGAAGGAGGCGTAGAGGTCAAGGTCCTCCATCACGGGCTGCTCCTCAAGATAGGGCGTGTCCGTGGGAGCGCCCTCCTCGTCGGCGAGGAGGAATCCGGACAGATGGTAGTTCCCCTCCTCGCCGGACAACCCGACCTTGCTCAGGAAGTAGGAGCTATCGAAGGCGGTCCCCTTTTTCACCTCGAAGGTGTGCTGGACCTCATAGTTGCGGTAGTCGTAGGAACGCTCGACGTCGTCCGGAGGCTGGTAGCCGATGCGGTATGTCCCATAGTAGTTGGTTTTCGAACCACCGCAGAGGCCCCCATCTATGGTCTCCTGGTAGATCTTCTCCCCTACCTCAATCGTGACCCAGTATTCCCGAGGAGGCTCGCCCGTGACAAGGCTCGCCCATCCGGTGAACTTCGTGTCCTCCTCAAGCGCCGTGCTCTCGTTAATAGGGAAGGCGGCAACCTCGCTTTCAGCGCCCGTCGTGAACTGCTCCACGGCGTTCTTGAAGGAATTCCAGCTATTCTCGTCGTTGATTGTGACGTATTCGCCTTCTCCCCGGACGAGGTACTGGAATTCATCCTCATGGCTCGTCCGCTGCTCCGTGCCGATCCGGTAGCGAACGCTGACGGTAGCAGTGTCCTTCGTGTCGATGGGGCCGGAAGCGCCCGTCTCCGCCCCCTCCCGAATCTTCTGCACGAGGTAGGCGGAGCTCCCGACCCCGACGAAGAGGAGGGAAAGGCCCCCGAAGAGGGCGAGGATCCTTTTCCCAAGGGAGGAAAGCATGCTAGATAGCCTCCTCAGGAGAGGACCAGGCCTCGGTCAGGGAGAAGGAGAGGCCGAGGTTCTCGATGCCTCCGGAAAGGAAACTCTCTGCCATATCCTCCCTGAGGAAAAAGGAGAAACTGATCCCCACGGATGGGTTCTTCGCGACCTCCCCTTCCTCCGGGGCGTTCGCGTCCAGGGAACCCAGGAGGAAGAGGGAAACCCTCGTCCTGCTCTTCAAGGGGAAATAGAAGTCGCGGGCGCCTTTGAAGTGGACCCCAAGTCAAGTAGTTGACAAGGGGGAAACAAAAAAGGTCAGGGTCCAATGAACGGGCTAGGCAGCGCTGCCTAGCCCGTTTTCCTTTGCCTCCGTCGAAAGGATGGCCGGGAGCAT
>CALVOS010000011.1 GCA_944350325.1 uncultured Bacilli bacterium
GACATGGCCTACGGACTCCTCTACGACTACCTCATGGGGCAGTGCATTAACGCCTACAAGTACTTCGGGGCGCACTTCGGGAAGTGCGTCCTCCCGTCCGGGGAAGAGCTCTCCGGAGTGTGGTTCCGCCTCTATGCGCCGCTTGCCCAGGACGTCTCCGTCATCGGCGAGTGGAACGGCTGGGACCCCGGGAGGAACCCGATGAACAGGGTCGACGACTCCGGGGTCTTCGAGACGTTCGTGCCGGGGCTTTCCAACTACCAGACGTACAAGTTCCACTTCCGGAACGCCCGCGGGGAGTGGACGGACAAATCCGACCCCTTCGCCTTCTATAGCGAGATGCGCCCGGGCTCCTGCAGCAAGCTCTACGACATCGAGGGCTTCCCCTGGGACGATGGGAAGTGGATGAGGGAGCGCGACCGCAACTTCGACCGCCCGATGGCCATCTACGAGATGCACCTCGGCTCCTGGCGGGGCGAGAGGTGGGGGAGGAACCCCTCCTACGAGGAGGTCGCCGACGACCTCATCCCCTATCTCCAGGAGATGGGCTACACCCACGTCGAGGTCATGCCGATCGTCCAGTACCCCTTCGACGGGTCCTGGGGATACCAGGCGACGGGCTTCTACTCCGTGGACAGCCGCTACGGGAACCCGAAGCAGCTGATGAGCCTCGTGAACCGGCTCCACCAGGCGGGGATCGGTGTCATCCTCGACTTCGCGCCCGTCCACTTCGCGACCGACTCCTATGCCCTCCGGGACTTCGACGGCTCGCACCTCTACGAGTACGGCGACCCCCAGCACACCTACAGCCAGTGGGGGAGCTGCCTCTTCGACCTCGGGAAGGACCCGGTGCGGAGCTTCCTGATGTCCGCGATGAACTACTTCCTCTCCTACTTCCACTTCGACGGGATCCGGGTGGACGCCGTCTCCAACATCGTCTACTGGGACGGGAACAAGATGAACGGGGAGAACACCGGGGCCACGGAGTTCATCCGCCGCCTTAACGGGAAGGTCCAATCCGAGCACCCCGACGTCTTGATGCCCGCCGAGGACTCGACCGACTTCCCGGGCGTCACGAAGCCCCTCGAGTACGGCGGGCTCGGCTTCGACTACAAGTGGGACCTCGGCTGGATGAACGACACCCTCAAGTACTACTCGAAGGACCCGATCTACAAGAAGTGGGAGCATAACAAGCTCACCTTCTCGATGGCCTACTTCTGGAGCGAGAACTTCCTCCTCCCCCTCTCCCACGACGAGGTCGTCCACGGGAAGGGGACGATCATCAACAAGATCTATGGGGACTACGACACGAAGTTCGCCCTCCTCCGGAACCTCTACGCCTACCAGTACGGCCATCCGGGGAAGAAGCTCTCCTTCATGGGGAACGAGCTCGCCTCCTTCGACGAGTGGAATGAGAAGCGGAGCCTTCCCTGGAACCTCCTCTCCTTCCCCAAGCACGACAGCGTCCGCCGGCTCGTCCGCGACCTGAACCTCATCTACCGCGCGGAGAAGGCGATGCATTACGAGGAATATAACCCCGCCCGCTTCCAGTGGACGATGGTCGATAACCACGACCAGTCCGTCTTCGCCTTCGAGCGGGAGTACGGGGATAGCGACCTCCTCTTCGTCTACAACATGACGCCGAACTACTACGAGGGCTACGAGGTGGGCTGCCTCCACGAGGGGACCTACGAGGAGATCTTCAACAGCGACAAGGACGTCTACGGCGGCTGGAACAACTACAACGGGCTTCCCTGCCAGAGCTATCCGGGCGCCCCGGAGGGAAGGCCCTTCCACATCTCGATCAAGCTCGGCGCGTACGCGGCGATGATCTTCAAGCGCAAGGTCGAGGAGGAGAAGCGGAGCCCCAACAGCACCGTCCAGGAGCTCGTCGTCACCCCCAAGGACCCCGACCCCATCTTCCGCGGGAGGAAGCGTCCGATCGAGATCATCGTCGAGGAGAAGAAGCCCGCCTCGCGGAAGAAGGCCCCCGCGAAGAAGCGCACGAGGACGGGAAAGGCCGTCACGAAGAAGTGATTTCCAAGGAATAGACCAGGATTAGCAAGGATTTTCTTATGAGCAAGACCGCAATCGACATGTTCAGCACGAAGGCCGCCTTCAAGGAGGAGTTCGCCAGGAGGCTCGAGGAACGCTACGGAAGGAGCGTCCCCGACTCCCACATCACCGAGCGCTACGTCGTCCTCGGCGAGATGGTGCGGGACTACGCCGGGAAGGACTGGCGCGCCTGCCGCGAGGACATCCTCGGGAAGGGGAGGAAGCAGTGCATCTACTTCTCGATGGAGTTCCTCGTCGGGAGGCTCCTCCTCAACAACATGCAGAACCTCGGCGTCTACGAGGTGGCCAAGAGCGGCCTCGCCGACCTCGGCGTCGACATCAACGAGCTCGAGGACCAGGAGCCCGACGCCGGGCTCGGGAACGGGGGACTTGGGCGCCTCGCCGCCTGCTTCCTCGATAGCGCCGCCTCCCTCGGCTACCCTCTCCACGGGAACACGATCCGCTACGACTACGGCTTCTTCCGCCAGAAGTTCGTCGAGGGGCGCCAGGTGGAGCTGCCCGACCAGTGGCTCTCCGACGGCTTCGTCTTCGAGGTCCGCAAGCCCAAGCACGCGGTCGAGGTGAAGTTCTACGGGAACGCGGAGACCTACCTCAAGCCCGACGGGAACTACGCGATCCGCCTCGTGAACGCAAGGGCCATCCGCGCCGTGCCCTACGACGTCAGCGTCGTCGGCTACCGCAACAAGGTGGCGAACACCCTCCGTCTCTGGTCGGCCGAGCCGAGCACGGAGAACCTCCCGACCGACTGCTCCTTCAACGAGTACCTCGCGACCCTCAAGGAGCTGACCTTCGGGCTTTATCCCGACGACTCCACCGAGCACGGGCGCCTCCTGAGGCTCCGCCAGCAGTACTTCCTCGTCTCCGCCGGGCTCCAGTCGGCGATGCGGGGGGAGATGCGGCGCTACGGCACCCTCGAGCACTTCCACGAGCACTACGTCTTCCAGCTGAACGACACGCACCCCATCCTCGCCATCCCGGAGATGATGCGCCTCCTCATGGACGAGTACGGCTGGGGCTGGGACGAGGCCTGGGGGGAGGTGAGGAAGTCCATCGCCTACACCAACCACACCGTCATGCCCGAGGCCCTCGAGCGCTGGCCGGTGAACTACCTCCAGATGCTCCTGCCCCGCATCTACATGATCGTCGAGGAGATCGACCGGCGCTTCAACGCCTGGATGCGGGAGAAGGGGATCGAGGAAGGGCGCCAGTGGCAGATGAGGATCATCAAGGACGGCCAGGTCCACATGACGAACATGGCGATCTACGCCGGCTTCTCGGTGAACGGGGTGGCGAAGCTCCACACCCAGATCCTGGAGAACTACACCTTCCACTCCTTCTACGAGACCTTCCCCGAGAAGTTCAACAACAAGACGAACGGGGTCACGCACCGCCGGTGGCTCCTCTATAGCAATCCGCGCCTGGCCAACCTCATCACCTCGCGGATCGGGGACTCCTGGATCATGCATCCGGAGGAGCTAAGGAAGTTCCGCGATTACGCCGGGGACGAGGAGACCAGGAAGGAAGCCCTCCGCATCAAGCTCGAGAACAAGAAGGACTTCGCCCTCTTCGTCAAGAAGGCGTATGGGATCGAGATCGACCCCACGAGCGTCGTCGACACCCAGATCAAGCGCCTCCACGCCTACAAGAGGCAGCTGATGAACGTCTTCCGCATCATGTACCTCTACGCCCGGCTCAAGCGGGGCGAGAGCTTCGGGATGCTTCCCCACACCTTCGTCTTCGGGGCGAAGGCGGCGCCGAGCTACGAGTACGCGAAGCGCATCATCGAGCTCATCCTCGCCGTCCAGGAGGTCGTCAACAACGACGAGGCGGTCAACTCCCTCATGAAGGTCTGCTTCGTGGAGAACTACGGCGTCTCCCTCGCGGAAAGGATCATCCCCGCGACCGACCTGAGCGAGCAGATCTCGACCGCCGGGAAGGAGGCCTCGGGCACGAGCAACATGAAGTTCATGATGAACGGAGCCCTCACGATCGGCACGCACGACGGGGCGAACATCGAGATCGCCGACCTCGCGGGGAAGGAGCACGAGATCATCTTCGGCCTCACCGAGCCCGAGGTGAACGCGCTCCTCGGGAGCGGCTCCTATAGCCCCTGGGACCTCTATAACGGCGACCACGACATCAAGAACGTGATGGACTCGCTCTTCAACGGCCCCTGGGCGCTCGGGAAGGGGGACCGCTTCCGCCTCATCTTCGACGAGATCATGAACCACGGGGACCAGTACCTCATCCTCAAGGACTTCCGCGCCTACCTCGAGGCGAGCCGGCGGGCAGACGAGTTCTACCGCGACGAGGAGCGCTGGGGCGAGGCGGTGATCCACAACATCGCGATGTCCGGCTACTTCTCAAGCGACCGCACGATCGAGGAATATAACCGCGACATCTGGCACCTCGCCCGCTTGGAGGTGAAGCGGTGAGGGAGGTCGCCCTCGACCATCTCTTCCCCCTCCAGCGGGAGCTCGACGAGAGGATCGCGGAGCGCCACGGCTCTTCCTACGGGAAGACGATGAGGGAGCGCCTCCTCGCCTTCCTCGTGGAGCTCGGCGAGTTCGCGAACGAAACGCGCTGCTTCAAGTTCTGGAGCCTCAAGGGCCCTTCCCCGAAGGAAAGGATCCTTGAGGAATACGCGGACGGGCTCCACTTCCTCCTTTCTCTCGGGGCGGGGCTCGGGGTCGAGAGCTACTCCCACTCCTTCCGGGAGGAGGGAAATAGCCTCACCGAGCAGATCCTCCTTTGCTACTCCCTCGCCGGCGAGCTCGTCGAGGAGGGGGAGGAGGGGATGGATCCCAGGAAGTACGCGCTCCTCTTCTCGAGCTACCTGAACCTGCTCCCGATCCTCGGCTACGAGTTCGAGGAGGCGGAGGAGAGCTACATGAGGAAGCGGGAGGAGAACTTCCGGAGGCAGGAGGAGGGCTACTGATGAAGCGTCTTTCGAAGAAGCAGTTCTCCCTCATCACGGGGGCCTTCTACCTCGTCGCGCCCCCCATCCTCTGGGCCCTGCCCC
>CALVOS010000012.1 GCA_944350325.1 uncultured Bacilli bacterium
CTCTCCCTGGGAGCGGGAAGGACTTCCTTTATCTCCGGGACGAAGAGGCTGCGGTACGTCCTTTTCTCCTGCAGATCCCCATTGGAATTCAGGGAAATCGAGGAAAAGGGGACGAAGGAAAGAAGGAAGAACGGCATCAGGAAGGAAAGGCGCATCAGGCGTTCCTCCTTTCCGCGTGGCGCTTCCCCTTCCTCTTGTGGAGCATGAGGAAGGTGACGATGGCCACGACGAGGATGACGAAGAGGAAGATGAGGGTGGTGAGCGCCCGCATCTGGGGCGGGAGCGGCCCCTTCTTGATCCGCGCCTGGACTAGGGTGGAGAGGGTCTCGATCATCTGGGCGCCGGAAAGAAGGCCCGCGCCCCGGGTGAAGGAGGTGACGATGAAGTCGTCGAGGGAGAGGGTGAGGGCGAGCAGGAACCCCGAGAGGATCCCGGGCAGGATCGCCGGGAGCGTCACCTGGTAGAGCGCCTTCCGCGGGGTCGAGCCAAGGTCGAGGGCGGCCTCGTAGAGGGCGGGGTCCATCTGGAGGAGCTTCGGCTTCACCGAGAGGTAGACGAAGGGGAGGGAGAGGCAGATATGCCCGATGAGGAGGGTCCAGAAGCTGAGCCCGAAGCCCGCGTACACGTAGTTCCCGAGGAAGACGAACATGATGACCAGGGATAGGGCGAGGACGATCTCGGGGGTGACGACGGGGATCTGGGTTAGCGCCTCGGCGAGGCTCTTCGAGCGCCGCCTCCACTCATGGATCCCGACCGCCCCGAGCGTCCCCAGGACGACCGAGCAGAGGCTCGAGAGGAGGGCGAGGATCACCGTGTTCCCGAGGGCGCGCATAATCTCCTCGTCCTGGAAGAGGGTGACGTATAGCTCGAAGGAGAAGCCCGACCACGTCCCGAAGTTCACCGAGCCGGTGAAGGAGAAGAGGACGAGGGCGAGGACGGGGACGTACATCAGGAAGAGGAGGAGGTAGACGTAGGCGTTCGCCCCGATGCGGACGCCGAGCTCCTTCCTTTCCTCGAGGGTGCGCTGCCTTCTCATCACCAGAGCCCTCCTCCCCGCTCGGCGGCGGGATCCCTCTCGAAGCGCCTCGTGACGAGCATCGAGAGGCCGATGAGGACGAGGAAGACGAGCGCCATGAAGCTCCCGTCGTTCCACTGGGAGTTGCTGAAGTTGAGGTAGATGCTGTTCCCGAACAGGGTGATCTTCCCTTCGGAGAGGGTGTCGCTGATGACGTAGCTGCTCATGACGGGCATGAAGACCATCTCGCTGGCGCTCACGATCCCGGGAAGGGACTGGGGAAGGACGTTCCGGACGAACACCTTCCAGGGCGGGCAGCCGAGGTCGGCGGCAGCCTCCATCTGGCTCCGGTCGAGCTTCAGCATCGTCGTGTAGAGGGGCAGGATCGTGAAGGGAAGGTAGTTCTGGACCATCCCGATGAGGGTGGCCTCCCAGGGATGGCTCCCTCCGTCGAGCCCGATCGCGGAAAGAAGGTCCCTCGTCGCCCCCGTGCGGATGACGAAGTTGATCCACATGGGCATGATGAAGAGCACGACGAGGACGGCGTTCCTGTTGATCTTCCTGTCGGCCAGGAAATAGGCCGCCGGGTAGCCGAGGAGCAGGCAGATGAGGGTCGTCTGGAGCCCCATGAAGAGGGAGACGAGGAGGACGGAGAGCTTCGACGGGGTCGAGAAGAAGGAGACGAGCGCGTCGAAGGAGGGGGCCCCCGTCTCGTCGGTGAAGGCGTAGAAGAGGATGAGGATCGCGGGGATGAGGATGAAAAGGATGAGGAAGAGGATGTAGGGGAAGGCGAGGTACTTCCGCTTGAGGGCGAAGAAGCGGGAGACCCTCCTAGTCGCGGCGCTCATAGGAGGAGATTTCCTTCCTCAGCTCGATCCGGAGGTTCTCCGGGGCGACATGGATGGCGACGACGTCCCCGACGTTCCACTGGTAGGGGGTGTCGGAGACGAAGTCCTCCTCCCCCTCCGTGCGCACCATGTACTGGTAGTGGTCGCCGAGCCACACAGCGGAAACGATCGTCCCCTGGCACTCCCCCTTCGAGAGATCGTCCTCCAGCTCGACCTTGTCCAGGGCGATGCGGAGGACGACGTCAGCGTCCTTGAGGTCGTAGGCGTTCCCCTTGGGGCCGATGAGCGCACCTTCCTCGTCGAGGCGGCTCCCCTTCAGGAGCTGGCGGTAGTCCACGGGGAAGGAGATCTCCTCCTCGCCGAGGAGGACGTTCCCCTTGCCGTCGAGCCAGGCCTCCTTGAACTCGTTCTCGACGAGCTCCTTCTCCATGACCTGGATGTTCTTGGGAAGGACGTCGAAGGAGACCTTCTCCCCGAGGTCGTACTCCTCGGTGCTCCGGCAGAGGACCTCGCTCTTCCCGACGAGGAGGACGTACTGGTACATCTCCCCCTTGAAGACGCGCGAGCTGACCTTCGCCTCGACCCTGCCCTTCCCGGAAGGCATGATGACCACGTCCTCCGGACGGACGACGACGTCGACCTTCTCGTTGAGGGGGAAGTCGTCGACGCACGGGAAGGAGGCGCCGAGGAAGCGGACCGTCCTCTCCCCGGCCATGGTCGCGTTATAGATGTTGCTCTCCCCGATGAAGTCGGCGACGTAGGCGTTCACCGGCTCGTTGTAGATGCTCTCGGGGGTCCCGACCTGCTGGATGGCCCCGTCCTTCATGACGACGATCGTGTCGGACATGGAGAGGGCCTCCTCCTGGTCGTGCGTGACGTAGATGAAGGTGATCCCGAGCTTCCGGTGCATCTCCTTGAGCTCGAGCTGCATGTCCTTCCTCATCTTGCGGTCCAGGGCGGACAGAGGCTCGTCGAGAAGGAGCACCTGGGGCTCGTTCACGATCGCGCGGGCGATCGCAACCCTCTGCTGCTGGCCGCCGGAGAGGGAGGAGACGTCGCGGTCCTCCATGTCCTCGAGGTCGACGATCTTGAGGGCCCTCGCGACCTTCTCGTCGATGGCCTCCGGGCTGAGCCTCCGGTACTTGGTCTTCGGACGGCCGCGCCAGTCCTTCCCCTCGTAGGGGATGCGCTTGTTCTTGAGCCCGAAGGCGACGTTCTCGTACACGTCGAGGTTCGGGAAGAGCGCGTAGTGCTGGAACACCGTGTTGACCGGCCTCTTGTAAGGCGGGAGGGAGGTGATGTCCTCCCCGTTGAGGAGGATCCTTCCCGCGCTCGGGATGGAGAAGCCCGCGATCATGCGGAGCGTCGTGGTCTTCCCGCAGCCGGAAGGGCCGAGTAGGGTGACGAACTCGCCGCGGCGCACGGAAAGGTTGAAGTCGTCGACGGCGACGAAGCCGTCGGGGAACTCCTTCCTCACGTGCTCGAGCGAGATGATGAGGGAATCAGCAGTGTCCATGGCGTACCTCCTAGTACACGTGCCCGGGTCTATCCGGACGAGACAAGTGCCAATCGCCGCTCAGACGAGCCGGTCTTTGACGGGGCAAATAATAGGGGCGGGGGGCGGGGGTGCAAAGGATTTTTTCAAAAAGAATCCCCCGGGGTCTCCCCCCAAAGGAGAAATAAGGGAATTTTCCCGATGAGGCGTGGACTTTCCCGAACTGTCACGGGAGAGATTTTTTCCCGGGGGCGTGCTATCGTCTCCCCATGAAGAAAGAAGCCCTCGCCCTCCTCGTCCTCGCCCTTCCCCTCCCCCTCCTCCCCGGATGCGCGGAAGGGGGAAGCGGGGACCTCGTCCCCCTCACCTTCGGGAAGCTTTTTGAGGAAGGGGAGGAATATCGGGACCGCTACGTGCACCTCACCCACGCGGGGCTCCTTTCCAAGGCCTCTTCCGGGGAAAGCTTCCTTCTCCTCGTCGCCGACCACGACTCCACCTGCCTTTGCTACCTGAGCTTCCAGGAAACGCTCGGGGCGCGGATGGAGAAGGAGAACCTCCTCGTCTATTCGATCGATCCCACGGAGTTCGGAGGTGGGAAGGACGCCCTTGGGCTCGAGATCGTCGAAGGCTACGAGACCCTCGCGATCTTCTCGAAGGGGAAGCTCGTGGACCAGGAGGTGACCGGCGAGACCGGGGACCCCTTCACGAGCGATCCCGCGGTCCTTTCCCTCTGGCTCGAGGAAAGGGTCCGCCCCTCCTCGATGCTCTATGTGGACAAAGACCAGCTGGACGCCCTATACGAGGGCGAGGAGCCCTTCACCGTCGGCTTCCTCCGGAGCGACTGCCCGGACTGCCGCCACCTGGAGGAGGCCGTCCTCCAGCCCTTCAACGAGAAGGAAAGGAACCGCAGCTACGTCATCGACGTGAACCAGGAAGGGATCCGCCTCGGGAAGGACGGGGAGGTCGACCAGGCCCTCTGGGAGTCCTTCAAGCGCGAGGTCGGCCTTGCGGAGGGCCAGGAGATGACCCCCGCCTCCTACGGGGAAGGCTACGTCCCTAGCTTCCTCCGGATCGACCCGAACATCGAGGTCGGGGAGGACCGCCGGAGCATGGTGGTCGACGGCTTCGTCTACATGAACGACGTCATCGCCGAGGTGGAGGGAAGGTACCTCGTCCAGGAAAGCTTCTACGACGAGGAGCGCGCCTCCTCGCTCGAGTGGCTCGGGGAGTTTGCGGGGAGAAAGGTCCTGGAAGGACTTGAGATTCCGGAAGAAGAGGTGCTTTCTGCAGGGGAAACGCTGATTTGGGATCGGGAAAGCGCGGGAATGCTCCACGATCCCCTCGCCCAGGCCTTCCTGGAGTTCTACGTCCCCGCGATCGAGGGATAGCCCCTAGGCAGGACGAAGAAAAGGCGCCCCGGAGGGCGCCCTGGGAGAAGGCGGGGGGACCCGCCTTTTCCCTAGCTGTTCGTGTACGTTCCCTTGGAAAGGTCGTAGACGTAGACGTAGAGGGAGCTGTTGAGGTTGGTCTGGACCTCGAGCACCACTTCCCCGTCCGCGGACTTCCACTGCTCGTAGACGGCAGAGTAGCTGCCGGTCGAGGTGCTGGTGATCCGGTAGGAGTAGATGATCTCGTCGGCATCCTCGACCTTGTCGAGCTTCCGATAGCCCAGCTCCTGGATCTTGGCGACGTACTGGTCGTAGTACTCCTGACGGTAGGTCGAGGTGATCGACGGGTAGAAGTACATGTAGAAGCGGCGGTTGGTCGTGTCCCCCTTGGCGGCCTCCTGGTTCCCCAGGAAGACCGTGTAGTTGGTCACGCGCTGGTGGTAGACGAAGGGGATGTAGGCGTTAAGCCTCTCCTCGGCCTCCTCCTCGGTGAGCCCGGACGGGGTCGGCGTCGGGTTCTTGTTGTCGTCCTGGAGGAAGTAGTTGAGCATCGTCTGGAAGTAGTTGGTGCCCGAGGTCCTGGACGCCCACCAGGCGCGCCAGCTGGTCGGGATGACGAAGGGCGTGAGGGCGAGGATCGAGGCGTAGTAGGCGCTATCGATCGCCGCGTCGGTCCCGTAGGAGAAGAGGAAGCGGTAGTAGCTGACCCCGAAGTAGCCGGAGTCGTAGGAGTAGGTCACCTCCTGGAAGGCGCCCTCCTCGATCCGGAAGACGAGGTCCTCGCCGTAGGAGATGCTGTCGAAGCCTGCCATGACGGAGGAGAGGGTGTTCTTGTCGATCTCCGGGCGGATGACGTAGGTTCCCTCTTCCGTCCCTTCCTGGAAGATGAGCGCGCTCGGGGTGAAGTCGAGGGTCGACTCGTAGGTTCCCTCCTCGTTCGGCCCGGTGGCGACGGCGGCGTCGTTGCTGATGGTGAAGGGGATCATGCCCTCCTGCCCGTCCTCCTTGAGGCCGGTGGCGCCGGTGCGCTTCCCGTTGGAGAGGGTCTCCGTCACCTGGCTCCTCGAGACGGGATCCCAGTAGATGGCGCGGTTCCCGACGTACTCGCCGGTGCTGGAGCTGAGCGACTGGCGCTCGATCCTGAGGGCGGTCGCCCCGTCGAGCTTCCCGACGGCCTCCTCGACGGCCTCGGTGACACCCTCGATCGGCTCGAGGGCGGTGGGCACCTCCACGACGGGGGCCTCCTCCTCGATCTCGATGTGGATGTTGTAGTAGTAGTTCTCGTTGAGCGTCATCTCGTCGATGAGGCGGCAGTCGATGGACTCGATGACCCCGTTGGGCGCGTTGAGGGTCAGGAGCTCGATCGTCCCGTAGAGCCCCCAGGAGATGCTGAAGAGCGAGACGACGTCGATGAAGGTGTCGGCGCCCGAGGAGACGAAGGTGTAGCGGGTCGGGTCGGTGGGATCGCGCGAGAGGTCCTCGCTCGTGATGTAGTCGCGGAGGTCGGTCGCCGCCTGGTACCAGTACACCTGGCGGTCGTTATCGTCCGTGACCGGGTCCCAGACGACCTCGTTCTTCGCGTTGAGGGTGACGCGGTAGGCGTAGTTGTCGTCCGTCCCCTTGAAGTAGTTGGTCGCGTAGTTGAGGCTCCCGTCCTCATGGAGGACCTGGTAGGACTCGAAGTCCTCGCCGTAGATCACGCGGCTCATGCCCTGGATTTCGGGGTCCTCGCTCCCGTCCTTCGCGTTCAGGGTGTAGGTGGCGAGGAAGGAGGCGGGCCGTCCGTAGATGCGGGAGAAGAGGCCGCCGGTCGGCGTGAGGTACTGCCCGCCGGCGAAGCGCTCCTCGAGGCGCTCGTTCTCGGCCACGCCGATCTGGTCGATGGTGACGCTCGTGGCGACCTCGGTGACATAGTTGCCGTTCTCGTCGGTGAGGGCCCCGCCGGTCGCCGGGTCGATGGCCATATTGTGGTAGTCGATCCGGAAGCTCCCGTCGTCCATGATGTGGAAGCTGATGTTGTTGCAGCCCTCGAGGTCCGTGTAGTTGAAGAGGTAGGAGGCGATGTAGCTGGTGCCCGAGTTGTTCGTGTTGAGCGTCCACATCCCCTCGTAGCCCGCGCTGATGTTGGTGAAGGCGGTGGAGTCCCAGTAGGCGTAGGGATCGCTATGGTACATCTCGATCCACGCGATCGGGTTGTACTGGTCGATGGTGTAGACGTAGGTCGTGTAGTAGCCGCCGTTGATGAGCGCGGGCGAGCCCACGTCGATCGTCCCGTCCTCGTTCTCGAAGTACTGGTAGACGACGTACTTGTAGCCCTGGGTCTCGCCCCTGTCCCAGCTCTCGAGCATGACGTAGCCCCGATCCTTCGCCTCGTTCGAGATGTAGCGGGGGGTGTAGTAGTCGACGTACTCCGTCCCGCCGATCGTGTGGGTCACGCGGTACTGGCGGGCCTCGTAGATCTCGAGGAACTTGTTCTCGATGTCCTCTGCGGTGATGTCGATCTCCTCCGGCTCCTCCTCGACGGGAGGCTCGGTGTCCGGGATGGTCGAAGAGGACGATCCTCCCGTGTCCGGGATGGTCGAGGAGGACGATCCTCCCGTGTCCGGGGGGTTGGAGGAGGAGAGGCTCTCGCTCCTGTCCTCCTGGATGGTGCTGCTCCCGCCCTGGGAGGCAGGAGAGGAGCTGGCGCTCAGGGTGCTGTTGGGGTCGGTGGCGGAGCTTGTCTCCGTTCCCGGGTCCTCGCAGCCGGCCAGGGTAAGCGGGGCCAGCGCGAGGAGGATCATCCATTTCTTGGCTTTCATGGCGTTCTCCTTTCTAGACCGTCTTGCGGATCGTTATGCCCTCCGCCGGGGCGATGCTGATGGCGATGCCCGCGCCCTCCTTCGTCCAGGAGCCGTCCTCTCCCTCTTGGAAGCCTTCCTGGGCGAGGAGAGACTCGTAGCGGGCGCAGTAGTCGTCGGTGAGGGACTCGTTCCGGAGAGCGACGACCCCGCCGGAGTAGACGGGGAGCCACTTCCCCGTGAGCTCCTCGTCATAGAGGTAGGGCACGAGGGCGGCATCCTCCCCGAGGACCTGGAGGACCTGCCAGGCGAGGGCGCTTTCCTCCCGCCAGCTGCTAGGCGGGGCCCATTCCTGGACGTTCCCGAGGTCGATGTCCTCGGAGATGCCCTCCGACTCGTGGAAGGTGATGATCTCGTAGCGCGTCCCCTCGGTGCCCTTCTGGTAGGCATAGGTGATGCTTTCGAGGACCTCCTCCTCCTCCCCGTAGGCGTAGATGTTGAGGGTGAAGGATCCGGGCACGTAGGCGTCCCGGATCTCCTCCGGGCCGAGGTAGCCCCCGCCCTGGAGGGTGACGATTTCGTCGCGGAGGACGGTCTCAGAACGATCCTCTACGAAGAGGGTCGGGTCGATATGGAGGGCTAGCTCCTCGATCGACCCGGGCGTCCCTTCCCCGGTCGCGCGGACGGTCCCGTCCTCAAGCACCTCGAAGGGGATGAGGAGCCCCTCCTGCTCGAGATAGCCCGTGCGCGAGACGAGGTTCGACCGCTCGTAGCTCTCCAGGAGCACGGCGCCCCTCTCCTTGTCGTAGGTCATGTCGACCCAGTTGGAGATGCTGGTGTCGAACTCGCTCCTCCCCTCGCGGAAGCGGGCGCGGTAGGTGCTCGTTCCGTCGTAGGGAGAGAGATAGGTCAGCGCCTCCTCGTTCTCCGGAAGTCCCGAAAGAGGCTCCGGGTCCTCGATCGCGCCCGGGGCGCCGAGCGTCGCGGTGAGGCGGTAGGTGTAGATCTCCTCCGTCGTCACGTAGTAGGGATAGGTGAAGACGATCTCGTCGATGGCCCCGTCCTCGCCGGTCGTGAAGTCGATGGAAGTGAGGGCCCCGAGGCCCGAGACGCCCTGGTGGACGGCGGGCAGGAGATCGTCGTAGCGGTTCCCGTAGTAGTGGTAGCTCCCGTCCGCCTCCTTCCGGATGGCGGCGGGGTCGAGGATGTCCTTGAGGAGGGCGAAGTCGCCCATCCCGTAGGGAGTGGGGTTCTGGTGGACCGCGTTATCGAGGCCGAGCCCCCTTTCCTGGAGCACCCCTTCCTCGGTCAGGAAGCGGCGCTCGTCGAGGGGATTCCCCTCCCCGTCCTTCGTCTCCACGTAGTAGCTGTCCTCCGTGTAGACGATGCGGGAGGTCGCCTCGACGCTCGTTCCGATCTCGGACCCGTCCTCCCCGTAGTCCACGCGCTCAAGGGTCGCGTCGATCTCGAGCGCGTCGCCGAAGAGGAGGGACCCCGCCTCTCCGGAGGCGTCCTCCTCCGGGATCCCGAAGTCCCCGAAGGCGGCCTCGGTGTCCGGGTCGGAGGCTTCCCCGATGTCGGAGAAGGCGCCCTCGTGCATGGAGAGGTATTCCCCGTCCGTGGTGATGCCGATCAGGGACACCTGGAAGGTCCCGTCGTCCAGGAAGGCCATGTTCACCTTGGCGACGTAGCCCCAGTAGGCGTAGGCGCCGCCGCCGATCCCGTAGCTCAGGGCCATGGTCGCGTAGTAGTTCGACGTGGACCAGGAGCCGTCTTCCTCCTGGGTCAGGTTGTCCTCGCTGACGTTCCAGCCGGGCATGTAGTTGAGGAGCGCGATCTGGTTGAGGTCCTGCATCTCCTCGCACCAGGAGAGGACGCTCCGCTCGTCATAGAAGGTAACGCCCGTCCCGAGGGAGTAGCCTCCCTCGTCTTCGAGGTAGTAGGCGTACACGCGCGTCCCTTCCCCGTCCCAGTCATCGAGGGCGACGTATCCTTCCCCGCCGTAGCAAACGTACCGATCGGTCCAGATCTCCGTCGTCGTCTCTTCCTCGTAGCCTGTCGTCCAGTAGTCGAGGCGGTAGTCCCCCTCCGCGAGCGTGTAGATCATCTCGATGATGTCTCCCGCGGTCTTTCCCTGGACGATCCCTGGCTCCGCCGGGTCGGGCGGGACGTCCGGCTCGGAGCCGCTCTCGCTTCCCGATCCCGTGATCGGCGGGGGGAGGGTCGAGGAGACCTCTCCCGATGATCCTCCGTCTCCCCCGGAGAGGGAGCCTGAGGATCCGCCATCGCCCGTGCACGCCGCCAGGGCAAGTGACCCTAGGGCGAGGGCGATCGCTAGTCGCTTTCTTTCCATCCATTTCCTCCTTTCATTGCGGAATGGCTGGCCCTACACGCGAAGTTACACGGAAAAGCCGTTAAGGAAAGCGTTTTCTTTCTCAAATTACGAGAAAATTACTTCGATGGCGTCGATGTTTTGTCTGGGTAACCAAATACTAATAGCACGGCCGGGCGATTGTTCAACCAAGAAATGCGAAACTTTGGGAAATACCTGCAAATCCTATGGGAAGCGTCAGTTTTCGCTTGAAATTGAAGAGTTCCTCGATACAGCAAAAAAAGGCCCGCGCGGGGCCTTTCGTGAGGGAGGGCCGGCTACTCGGCGATGTCGTTCCCGTCCTCGTCGACGGGCACGAGCATCTCGAAGGGGGCTCCGCAGATGGGGCAGCTGCCGTCGGCGAGAGGCGTGACGATCTGCCCGCAGATGGTGCAGCGGTACTTCCGTCCGGGTTCGAGTTCCATCCTGTCTCCTTTCTCTTGTCCCTGAATACTAAGCCCTATTCCCCCGATATGCGAGCGAAGGGCTCACTCGACGGACTTGAGGGAGCTGATCATGTCCACCTTGTTCGCGCGGAAGGCGAAGAAGAGGTTCACGAGGAAGGCGAGGAGGAAGGTGAGCAGGAAGGCGATCACGTAGGTCCAGGGGCTGATCCAGTACATGTACTCGACGATGGCGACCTTGTTCGCGTTCATCACCGCGAGGAGGAAGGGATGGCCAAGGAGCATCCCGAGGGCCACCCCAAGGGCGGTGATCGAAAGGGATTCGGAAAGGAGGAGGGAGGCGATCTCCCAGCGGCGGAACCCGAGGACGCGGAGGGTGGCGATGTCGCGCGCCCTCTCGCGGAAGGAGAGGAGGGCGAGGTTATAGAGGGAGACCACGGCAAGGAGCGAGGCGAACACCTTCACCGCGCCCGTCATCACGTCGACCGAGCTCATGATGTCCTCGATGATGGCGCGGTACTCCGCGCGGCCGGTGAGCGCCATGAGGGCGGGGGCCCCCACTTCCCCGAGCGCCTCGGAGACGAGGGCGGACATCCTCTCCTCGCCAAGGTCCTCCTCCACGTCGAGCCAGAAGTTCCCGTAGGAGAACTCCCTGCCTGCAAAGGCGGGATGGGACTTCTGGACCATGATGCCGTGGAAGACGAAGGACTCGTAGATGCCCGTCACGGGCGCCTCGTAGAGGATTCCTTCCACCTGGAAGGAGACGATGTCGCCCGGGGAGGCGCCGATCTCCCGCGCGCTCTTCTCGGAAAGGAAGAGGTCGTTCTCGCTTAAAGGAAGCTCCACGTGCGAGTCCTCGCGCACGAGGATGCGGATGTCCATCTCCACCGACGGGGAGTCCGGAAGCGAGACGGGGCCCGTCGTGGAGAAGTAGGGCTCCACGTCCCTCGCCCAGTCCTTCCCGGAGAAGGCCGAGACGAGCGTCGCCTCCTTCGTCCCGGAGGCGAGGACGGCGCTATAGTCGCTGTCGTAGAAGGTGGACAGGTCGTGCTCCACCCCATGGTCCACGGTGTTCTCGATCCCGTATCCCGTGACGAGAAGCATCGTGCACCCCGCCACCCCGACGAAGAGCATGAGGGAGCGCACCCACTCGACCCGGATGTTCCGGAACGCCATCCGCAAGGAAAGAAGGAAGGGCCCCGCCTTCCCTTTCGGAGGGATGAGGCTCGAGCGGAAGAGGAAGCGCGTCCGCGGGCTCCTGGGCCTCATGGAGACGGAAGGAAGCGGACGGACCTCGCGCCGGGCCATGAGCCAGGTGGCAAGCCCGGCCAGGAGAAGGAAGGCGAGCGCGGTCAGGATCCCTTCCCACCAGGGGAAGATCACGATCCGCGCGGGAAGCGAGTAGAGGAGGTCGTACTTCACCCCGAGGATTGCCGGGACGATGAGCGGGCCGAGGATCTCGCCGAGGATGGTGCCGAGGAGGACGAGCGAGAGCACGATCCCGAGGTAGTAGCCGTAGATCGCCCTGCGGGAGAGCCCGATGGCCTTCATCGTGCCGATCTCGGTCCGTCCCTTGAGGACCATCTGCCCCGTAGTGGTCAGGACGATCAGGATCGCCACGGCGAAGAAGACAAAGGGGAAGACGAAGGTGAACTGCCTCGCCTGGAGGAGGTCGTTCTCCATGGTGATGGCGAAGGGCATCTCGCTCCGCTCGCTGATCGAAAGGATATTGGAGTCTTCGGAGAAATATTCCTGCAGTTCATTCTTCAAACCCTCAATTTCCGCTTCTTCCTCGACGGAGATGAGGTATTGGTTCGGAAGGGTGAGAGGGACTGTCGCGTCCGGAAGGAGGGCAGAAAGGTCCCAGCCAAGGAGGAGGGCGGCGCCAAAGCGGGCCGCCTGGAGGCCGATCCCCCGGTAGTTTTCCGCGAGAAGCGTCTCGAAGGCCTCCTTGAGCATCTGGTCGCTCGCGAGAATCGTCGTCATCTGGTAGGAGCTCAGCTGGATGTTCTCCGGATGCTTCATCGAGCCCGTGACGGTGAGGGGCAACACGAGCGAGTCCTCGCGGAGGAGGTTCGTCCCTCCCTCCGTCACGTAGGAATCCAGGAAGGAAAGCGCTTGGTCGAGGTCGAGCTCGTCCCCGAGCGAGGCCTCGAGGGAGGCGAGGATCTCGTCGATGTCGATCCCCATGACTTGCAGGATGAGGGAGAGCTGCGGGTTCTCGGAAAGGATCCGCGCGACCTCTTCCTCGAGGGCGGCCCAGTCGATCTCGACCTCGCTCAGCCGGCTCAGATAGGCATCCAGGGGCACCTCGAAGAGGAGCGGGTCCCCGATCTCGTACTCGACGGTGTCCACCCGCCCGTTGATCAGGCTCTCGTCCACGAGGCAGTAGTAGTCCTCCGAATGGGCGTCCCCCGTGACGAGGGAGTAGGGCTTCCCGATGGAAGGCATCCCGTCGTGGACGGCAAGGTAGGCGTTCTTCCCGTTCGCGGTCCCGAAGAACTCATAGCGCCCGTCCAGCTCCCCCTTCTCCCCGAGGATCGTCCGGATGGCCTCCTCTTCCTCCTCCTCGTGCCGGGCGCTCGTGAGGAAGAG
>CALVOS010000013.1 GCA_944350325.1 uncultured Bacilli bacterium
GCTTAACCGTCATAATGGCGCCGGTGTAAGCGCCGACAGGTCGAGCCGTCGCCATTGAGGAGGGCGACGTCCTCGAGGAGGAAGTTCTGGTCGCCCCCGTCGTTCCGCCAGAAGCCCGTCCCGCCGGTGCGCGAGGCGCTTTCGACGATCTGGACGCCGATCTTCTCGCAAGGGACGCCCTCGTCCATGTAGGTGACGGGGACCCCGCCGATCGACTCGGCGGCATTGTCCCAGCCCCCGTCGTACTCCCCAGATAGGTCGATGTTGACGTAGGCGCCGCCGTAGGCGTCGATCGTGGCGTTCCCGCTCGCGGAGAGCTTGTCGCCCGAGGTCGTCCTCCCGACCCAGTCGAACTTCGCCCCCTCGCCTTTGGTGGGCGCCATCTGCCAGACCCAGAGGTCCCAGTCCTGGTAGGAGGCCGGCGAGTTCTCGTGGCGGAGGTAGTGGATGTAGAGGTGGTTCCCCTCGCTCGTCTCCTTTAGCCCCTCCATGTACTGCTCGATGTTCTCCTCGGTGAAGGAGCCCGAGACGAGGCTCGTGTCCGGCGCCTCGGGGACGCAGGAGGGCAAGAGGAGCGTGAGGAGCAAAATCCCGCCAAGCGCGTAACGTCTTCTCATATTCTTTCCTACCTCGTCCGCCGGACGCAGAGCATCTCGTAGCCGTAGATGCCAAGCGAGCCGTTCACGTCGATCGTCGTCCCGGCCTCGCGCCTCGTGCTGTAGATGACCTCGAGCGTGCCCGCGCCGATGCCGATGTCGATCATCTCGCTGTTGTTCATGCGCCCGCCAAGGAAGAAGTACATGTCCGACTTCTCGGGATCGATCCTGCTCCACTCGGTCTGGGCGGCGAGGATCGGGCGGAGGCCCGTCACCCCGTCGTAGGAGCCGCGGGAGATGAGGTCGTCCCAGAGGCGGCTCACCTTGACGGTCCTATCCCCGTCCTGGTACTCGCCCTGGACGACGTCCTCGTAGGAGGCGGCGAGGTACCCTTCCTCGATGAGGGAGCGCCTAGCGTGGACAGCCTCCCTGTACTTTTCGAAGAAGTCCTTGTAGAGCGCCTTCCTATCCCACTTGAAGGAGTTCACGGCGTCCCCGTAGGAGTAGCTGTTGCGGATGAGCCTATTCTCCGTGCCGGGGAGCGAGACGTAGTCGTTCTCCTCGATCTTGTCCCAGTAGGGGTCCCCCGGCTCCATGACCTTGGTGCGGAGCATCTCCTCGCCCCCGTGGAGGAAGGCCCCTCCCTGGGAGAAGAGGACCCAGGCGGTGGTGCCGAGGACGGCCTCGGAGAGCTTCTCGACGTTCCGGTCGGTGTCCGCGTCCTTCCCGCCGTCGAAGGTGTACTTCAGCTGGTCGTAGAGGGTGTAGTTGTCGTGGCAGCTCACGTAGTTGAGGGTCTGCGCGGTCGGGGTCGCGATGCCCTGCCCCGTCATCTCGCGCTGCTCGCCGAGGTAGACGACGGAGGCGTTATACATCGTGTCCTCGCTCAGGTAGTCGGCCCCTTGCGACATGAAGCCGTAGGAGGGCGCCGGGGAGCCCCAGGTCGTGTCGCCCTTGAGTCCGTTCCTCCCGCAGTCGTTGAAGGCGCCCACGGACCCCTTCCCGTTCTCGCCGAGGTGGAGGTAGACCGCCTCCTTCCCCGCCTGCGTGGACGAGGAGGCGCCGGAGCCGCGCCACGGCTCGCCGTAGACGACGATGTTCGGGTCGATCTCGTAGAGGGCGTCCTTGACGTCCCGCATGGTCGACCACTCGATCGCCCCCATGAGGTCGAAGCGGAAGCCCATGACCCCCATCTCGGAAGCCCAGTGGGAGACGCTATCGACCACGAAGCGCGAGGCCATGACGCGGTTGGTGGCGAAGGTGTTGTGGACGCCGGTCTCGTCGATGTAGGCGCCGTTCTCGTCCTTCTTGAAGTAGTAGCCGGGCACGATCTTCTCGAAGCTCGACCCGCTCACGCTCGACATGTGGTTGTAGACGACGTCCATGATCGTGCGGATGCCCTTGCCCGCCAGGGCGAGGACCATCTCGCGGAACTCGAGGAGCCGGAGGGCGGGATCGTAGGGATCACTCGCGTAGGCCCCCTCGACGACGTTGTAGTTATAGGGGTTGTAGCCCCAGTTGTAGCCCGGGGTCTGGACCTTCGTCTCGCCGTTCTCCTCGTAGGTGAAGGTCCTCTCGTCGTTATCCTGGTCGAAGAAGGGCAGGATCTGGACGGCGTCGATCCCCAGCTCCTCGAGGTGGTCGATCCCGGTCTTCTCGCCCTGGTAGGTGGTCCCTTCCTCGGCGAAGGCCTTGTAGGTGCCCCGGGGGTTCCCCTCGTTCGAGATCCAGGTCTCGTCGGCGGTGAAGTCGCGGACGTGGACCTCGTAGATGGTCAGCTCCTCAAGCGAGGTCCTCGTCTCCTCCTCGCCCTCGACGTAGCGGAACTCCGAGAGCCCCTCCTCCCAGCCTTCCGGGAAGGTGGCCTCGTACTCCTCGTTGTAGAGGAGGGCCGACCTCTGCCCGTTGATCCCCGCGGAGATGCCGTAGGGGTCGGGGGCCTCGACGGTGGTGCCGCCGTTGCTGACGGCGATCGTGTAGTAGTCGAAGTAGTCGCAGTAGTAGCCCCTCATCTCGGCCTGCCAGACGCCCTGGCCGACGGGCTCCATGTAGAAGAGGCGCGAGGTGTCGTCCCCCGGGTGCTCCTCCGTCCCGAGGGCCTTGGGCACCCCGCTCACGTAGGCGCGGATCGCCACGCAGCCGGAGGTGGGCGCCCAGACGCGGAACTGGAAGCGGTCCTGCTCCTCGGTCGAGACGTCCTTCATGCCGAGGTCGTCGCCGTCGTAGGTGTACTCGGAAAGGAAGCGCTCGCTGTCGTAGAGGGTCTCGAAGCTCGCGCCCCCTTGCTTGACCGCGTCCGGGTTCTGGGCGAAGCGGCACTCGAGGATGTAGTCCTTGTAGAGGGGGATGTCCTCGTCGAAGACGATGTCGAAGGAGTTGCTGTTCGGGGTGCCTTCGGCGATCTTGTAGCTCGGCTTGGCGGGGATCTGCTGGGCGGCGTTCAGCTTGTACCAGCTGACGTCGTAGGCGTATAGCTCGTAGGAGGTGATGAGCCCGACCTCGCTTTCCTCCCTCCCCTCGGCGACGCCGGTCCCCTCGACGTGGAGGGTCCGCCAGTCGACGAACTTGGCCGAGCCGACGCGGTCCCCCATCGCGTCCTGGCGGTTCCAGGAGATGTCGACGTTCCCGTTCCCGAGGTCCCAGGAGTAGATGTGGATCATCTCGCGCCCGTCCCCGTCGGTCTCGAGGGTGATGCTGTAGTCGTTGAGGGTGCAGACGATGTCGGCGCTCTGCCCGGCCCAGGTGCCCCGCTCCTTGATGATGAAGGAGATGCTGGACTGGGCGGCCCTGTTCCAGGGGGATTCCTGGAGGTCGACGTCATAATAGAGCCCGTAGTCGTCGGGCGCGCCGGCGTTGTCGAACTCGTACTCGAAGCCGTCGATCCCGACCCCCCAGACCCAGATGGCCTTCGTCATGTAGTTGGCCGTGTCGTTCCGGTAATGGATCCTTACGATTCCATCCCAGCCCTCCGGGAGAGGGTCGGCATCCGGCGGGACCTCCGCCGAATCGTTCACGGAGCCCGAGGAAAGGGCGCCTCCGCCGCCATCCCCCTCGCAGCCGGCGAGGACGGGAAGGGCAAGCGCAAGGAGGAAGAGGAGAGAGAGTGGCCTGAAGCGCATGAAGATGCCTCCCTATGCGAAAAGAATCCTAGCGCAATTCAGAAAATTAGAAAACGCTTTCAGTAAAGAATGGCGGAAGAATACCCCCGCATTGTAAGGATTTCGCCGGAAAGTTCCGAATCTCCCGCCGGGGCGTCCAGCCGGAGCCCGGGAGGGACGAGCACCTTGCTCTCCCCCGCGCCCTTATGGTGCAGGATGAGGATCCTTCCCTCGGGAAGCGTGGACTGGAGGGCGACGACCTCCTCCGGAAGCTCGAGCGAAGGGAGGGAGAACTCCCCTTCGAGGAAATACCTCTCGTGCCGGCTCCGCATGGCGATGAGGGCCCTCGTCCTCGTGAGGAGGGAGGAAGGGTCCCGGATCGCCTCCTCCGGGGAGGGGGCGACGACCTTTTCGACATATCCTTCCGGGTTCTGGCACCGCACGCCGTCCCCCCATGGCATCGCCGTCCGGCGCGGGGCGTCGCTCAAGGGGCCTTCGATCCCGCGCTTCCCCTCCATCCCGAGCTCCTCCCCGTAGTAGAGCCACGGGGTCCCGGGCGTGAGGAGGAGGAGCCCCATCGCGAGCTTCATCCTCTCCGCCTGGTCCTTCGTCCCGGGGGCGACGACATCCTTCCAGCGGTCGGTGTCGTGGTTCGAGACGAAGAGGGCCATCCTGCTCTTCCCGCCGGAGCGCGCAAGAAGCTTCCTCTCGTCCT
>CALVOS010000014.1 GCA_944350325.1 uncultured Bacilli bacterium
TCCCGTATGGTCCGCCAGCGCGGCCCGATAGCTCAGTCGGTAGAGCAAGGGACTGAAAATCCCTGTGTCGGCGGTTCGATTCCGCCTTGGGCCACCATCGCATGCATGTCTGCCTGTCCGGAGGGAAAGCAGACTTTTTTTATGCTCCTAGGGGGCATGCGTTCAGTTTCTAGGAACTGGAAGCGAAGGCCCCCCTCCCATCGGGAACGTATAGGGATGGGGAAGCAAATTGCCGGGCAAAAGGAAAAAGTCCTCGAGGATAACAAGGGAAACGCCTTAGACAAGGAGGGGCGGTCCCCCAGGATTCCCGAGCATCGCCTGTAAGGAACGGAAGGAAGAGGAATACAATAGTTCCATGGTCGCAGTGGTCACCGGCGCATCCTCGGGAATCGGAAGGGAGATCGCCCGCGCGCTTTCCGTGCGAGGCTACGAGCTCATCCTCGTGGGACGGAACGAGAAGGAACTTAGGAGGACGGCCGGCCTCCTGGACGGGCCCTCCGAGATTCGCACGATGGACCTGACGAAGAAGGAAAGCCGGGATTCCCTCATCGAGGAATTCGCTGGCGCAGACATCCTCGTCAATAATGCCGGCTTCGGAATCTTTGGCGATTTCTTGGAAAATGAGGAAGGTTCTGCGGAGAAACTCGTAGAAACAAACGTAATCGCGATGGAGCACCTCTTCCGCGGATTCCTTCGGAATATGGAGGAAAGAGGGAAAGGAAGGATCCTTAACGTCGCCTCGATCGCCGGCTTCCTTCCCGGGCCTCTCATGGCTTCCTACTACGCGAGCAAGGCCTACGTCGTCCGCCTGAGCGAAGGAGTGCGCGAGGAGATGAGGGCAAGGAAGTCCAAGGTCACCCTTTCCCTCCTATGCCCCGGCCCGGTGGACACCTCTTTCTCCGATCGGGCGGGTGTCCGCTTCGGACTCAAGGGAATGAGCGCGACCAAGGTCGCCTCCTATTGCGTCCCCCGCTTCCTGAAAGGCCGCTTCTACCTCTTCCCGGACTGGAGGACGAGGCTCGTCCGCCCCTTCCTCCATCTCCTCCCCTCCTCCCTTCTCGCCAAGATCGCCATGAAGGTCCAAAGGAAAAAGTCCTAGGCAAGAAAAGGAAATCCAAAAGGGATGTAATAAAGGAGGCCCCTTCCCCGTTTGGTAGGCGGAGGGGCATGGATGGAACGATGCAGGAACCAATCCACGAGGTCATCCAGGAGATGCGGGGCGGGGACTTCTCCCGCTTCCAGCTTTTCCATGAGGCCACCCACAGGAAGATGCACTACATCGCCTACGGGCTCCTCTCCTCGCACGAGGAGGCGGAGGACGTCACCCAGGAAGCCTATGTCCGCTTCGTGGAACGGATCCACTCCTACAAGGACGGGACGAACCCCTACGCCTTCCTCGCCACGATCGTCCGGAACCTCTCCTACGACGAGCTCAGGAGGAGGGACCGCGACCTCGTCGAATATGAGGATGGCATCGGCGGACAGGAAGAAGAGGGCCCGCGGGAGGACATCGACCGCCTCCTCGCCCCTCTCACTCCCCTGGAGAGGGAGGTGGTCACGCTTCACGTCCTCGACGAGCTCAAGTTCCGCGAAGTCGCGGAGGTCATGGGGAAAGGCCTCTCCGCGGTGCTCGTCGCCTACCACCGGGCGATGAAGAAGCTAAGAAAGGAGGCCGGAAAGGAATGAGAAGGAAAGACATCGAGAAGAGCATCCGAGAAGCCTATGAGAAGGCTCCTCTTCCCGACACTTTCGAGGAGACCAGGGAAAAGGTCCTTTCCGCGGAGCCCATCCCCCAGGAAGAAAGAAGGAAGGCGCCCCGCTGGAAGGTACTCGCGCCCGCCCTGGCGGGAGGGGCCGCGGCGATCGCCCTTCTCATCGCCCTTCCCTTCGCGCTGCGTGGAGAAGGAAATCCGGACGTGAGCGGTTCCTCCTCCATCCCTCCCGTGCTCACGACCCTCGACGAGAAGGAGGCCGGCGCCTTCGCGAGGCAGGCCCTTTCCCTTGTCACCCTCGCCGAGGAAGAGGAGCGCTCATCCCTCCTGATGAGGCAGCCTCTCACGGAACAGGACTTCCGAAGGATCGCCGGCGAGATCGACGGCTACATCGAGATGGTCGAGGAGTTCCAGAGGACGGACGGTCTCTCGATCTCCCTGATTGCCGGGGACACCCTCATCCAGGTGGAAGACGGCGAGCTGTCCCTTCTGATCGACTATGAGGAAGAAAGGGTGAGCGAGGAGCTCCAGCTCTTCTCGGGGACCATCCAGTCCGGGACGGAATCCTACCGGTTCGAAGGACGGGTCGAGGAGAAGGGCGAGGAGAAGGAAGTGGAGACCATCCTCTATCTTCCCGACGGCTCTTGGATCGAGTCCGAGCAGGAGATCGAGCAGGGCGAGAACGAATATAGCTACGCCTACTACGAGAAAGGCGCCTCCGAGCCCTGGCGCGAGGTCGAGTTCGAGCGAGAGGTCGAGGGCATGGAAGGCGAAAGCGAGATCCAGATTCGCGAGGGCGAGACCACGACCTCCTGCTCCTTCGAGTACCGGGGCGAGGCGATGGCGGACCGCTTCTTCGCCGAGTACGAGATGGAGTCCCCCTCCGACGAGGAGGAGGCAAGCTGCCTCGTGGAGAGGCTTGAGGAAGGGCACCGCTACACCTTTGTCGAGGAGGACGGAGGGCCCGTCCTCGGGACGATCGAAATCGCCTAAGCAGAATAGCCTCGCAAAACCACGCTCTTTGATGGAATATCTACTTTCTAATCGGGGTTTTGACCGTTCTTAAGCGGGCGATAGGGTTCCATGTGCTGGCAGCGTGGGTAGTTGCCGCAGCCAAGGAACCATTGGCCGTTCCGCGCCTGCCTTGCCACGAGGAAGTCCCTGCACTCGGGGCAACGACGGCCGGCCAATGCCTCCTTGATGCGAGAGGTTCGATAATCGCAGTAAGGATAATTTGAGCAGCCCAGGAACTCGCGACCGTCCTTTTGGCGAAGCACGAGGCGGCCGCTCTTGCACTTGGGACAAAAGATGTTGGTGCAGTGGACTGAGTCCTCCTCGCCAGACAAGATTTGGGCAAAAGGCTCGATCTCCTTGACGAAACGCGACGGCAGCCTCGGGTCCGCGATCGCTATGAAATAGGACTTCGTCCTCGTCATGGCGACGTAGAAGAGCCTTCTTTCCTCCGCATAGGGGGAGCGCTCTGGCGAAGAAAGAACGAGGGAAAGCACCGGGTCATCCTCCAGCATGTTGGGAAAACCGACGTAGCCCTCGTCCCCCGAAAGAAGGATGACGGCATCCTCTTCCAGCCCCTTTGCAGAATGGACGGTGGAAACCCGAATCCTCATTTCCGGGAAGGACTTGGAGCAGCAACTTCCGTCCCGCGCCGAGAGGAGCTCCCCTTCGTAACGCTTTATGTCGGAGTTGTTTCTGACTAGGAGGAGGACGCCGGGGTCATCCAGCGTTACCGAAAAGAAGCGAAGAGCGTCCCTGAGAGCCTCCTCCTTGCCGGCATTCGCATAGACGATCTTCACGGGCACGGCCAAGGATTTCTCCGCGTGGATGTCCTTCCGGATCTGCCGCGGGTTCTTCATGACGAAGTTCCCGGCGATCTCCTGGAGTTCCTGCGACGACCTATGCGTGGCGCGGAGGAAGCAGGTTTCCGCCTTAGGGAACCGCTTCCCAAGGTCAAGGAAGATCCCGATGTCCGATCCCGCGAACCGATAGATTGACTGCCAGTCGTCCCCGACGGCAAAGAGCTTCCCTCCCCCTTTCGCTAGAAGTGCTTCCAAAAGGCGCATCCGGCTGGACGAAATGTCCTGGAACTCATCGACGATCACATGGGAATAGGAGTGGCCTTCCAGGGAAGGAAGCGCCTCTGCGGCCCCGAGGATCATGTCATCAAAGTCGATCTTCCCCGTCTCCTTGAGGCGGGCGCGGTAGGCCAGGTAGAAGTCGCGGGACAAGGCGATGATCTTCTTCGAGCGATGGTTGATCTTCGGAGAGGAAAGGAAAGAGGAAAACCCGCTTTCGTCCTTGTATTCGGACTTATAAAGCCGCACGAAGGAAAGGATGACCTGGAGGAAGGAACGGAATCCCTGGCTGTCCCATACCTTCTCCTGGGCCGCCTTGAGCTCATCTCCGGACAAGGGCTTTAGCGTCACCCCGAGGGAGGAAAGCTGCTCCTTGAGGGAGTCGAAGATCGTCCCGTCCTTGACTTGGTAGGAATACGTCTTGAGGCATTTCGTCCCATTCGCGCGATGGATCGCTTCCTTCCAGTGAACCCCGTCCAGGTAGCGTCTTTCCTCGTCCTCAGGGTATTGCCTGGCCCGTCCTTCACGGTCAAGGCCATAGTGCTCATGGTATGCCTTTGCCTCCGGCAGGTAAAAATCAGGGCAGTATTGGCGGTGCTCAGGGGTGGAAAGGTCCTTCTCGTAGGGCCTTTCGTACTCAT
>CALVOS010000015.1 GCA_944350325.1 uncultured Bacilli bacterium
GCAAAGGGCCGGAGCGGCGGGGAGGAGAACTAGGCCCCCGTCGCCGCCTTGAGGAGGCGCCTGCACCAGGGAAGGGAGGACTGGATCCTTCTTCCGATGGTCGAGCCGCTGAGCCGATGGTCCTTGATAAGAATCCGTCGTGCCTTCTCCCTGGCTTCTTCCTCCTCCCTGTTGAGGATCCCAATCATGAGGGTGCGGAACGGCTCGAGCGCGAGGACCCTCCTCGCGACGCCCCTCCAAAGTTCGGCGGGAGAGGCGCGGAGGAGCCGCCTCGCCTCGCTGGTCAGGCGGAACCTTCCGTCCTCCCCCTTCTCCAGGAAGGAAAGGAGGCGGAGGGCGTTCGGGTAGTAGCCCCCTTGCCTCGAGACATAGCCGAGTCGCTCGGCCGCCTGCTCCGCGGTCATCCCTCCCTCGCCGATCCGCTGGAGGAGGTCGAGGGCAAGGTCCAAATCGTCGGCCTGGAGGAAGGGGACGGACCTAGGGGGCTCCCTGAGGGGGAGGGATAGCGCGTCCTTGATGTCCGCCATGGAGAAGGGGCGTTCCTCCCTGAGGCGCCACCGCTCCGTCTTCCTGAGGACGAGGGAGTCGTAGCGATAGGGGTCGGCGAACTCGTATTCCCAGAGCTGGTATACCCCGGAGAGATAGGTGATGTAGAGCGTGCGTATCCGTTTCTTTCCCAGTGTGCCTCCCGTCCGGTAGCTGAGGTAGGGGTAGTAGAGCTGGCGGACGAGGAAGTCCCGCGGGCAGAAGCCCTTGGCCTCCACGAGGGTGATGGAGGAGGGTCCCTCGAGGGCTGCGTCTATTTCCATCTGGGCTCCCTGGACATGGATTTCGTGGAGGACGTCCTTCTCCCACGTGTCCCCGATCAGGCAGGAGAAGCCCCCGGTCCCGAAGCGCCCCGGGTTCACGTAGCGGACATCCTCGCCCAGGAAGCGCGAGAAGACGCCGCTTGCGAAGAGCTGGCTGAGGCGCTGGTCCTCCGTCCGGATGTTCTCCTCTTTAAGGAGAAGGCAGTCCTCCGGAGGCTCGAAATAGGAAAGGGGGACAAGGCTACGGCTTTCAAGCTTCTGGTAGGCCCGGTAGGGTCCGATCGTCCATTCGTTCCTCGACACGGGGAGAATGGCCAGGCCGTTCTGTCGGAAGTTCGCGGGAAGCGCCTCGCTTTCGTCGAACTTCGTCATGAGCCGCGGCTCCCGATAGGCGTGGATTTTCTTCGCGTCGATGAAGAAGTTGCCCCGTTCCTCCACCTTCTCGAGGATGTCGAGCTCCTGGAAGAGCCTCTCCCAGGACCTCGCCGTGTTAAGGGACTCCTCAGCCATGGCACTCGCTCCGGATCGCGAGCTCGACGACCTTGCCCCGTGAGGAAGAGGAGGCCGCGAGGCTTCTTCTCGCGCTGATTTCGATGATCTCGCACCAGCCCTCGTAGAGGGAACGGATGAAGGGCGTGTCGCTGTTGGAGAGGAGGAAGCTCCCACCTCGCCGGCGGAATCTCTTGAGGCATTCGGCAAGCCTGGCCTGGTCTTCCTTCCCGAAGCCTCCCTCGGTGTAGGAGACGAAGGCGCTCGTCTTGCTCACCGGGTCGTAGGGAGGGTCGAGATAGAGGTAGCAATCGGCGGGGATGTCATCGATAAAACTCTCGAAATCCGAGCAGGAAAAGGAGATTTCCGCGGATTTCAGATATTCGCTAAGGGCAGTGAGGTTCTCCATGTCGAGAACCTTCTTCCGCGCGTGGCAGTAGGGGACGTTGAACTCTCCCTTCCCATTCAGGCGATGGAGCCCGTTGAAGCAGGTCTTATTGAGAT
The DNA here is from genome assembly GCA_944350325.1 of uncultured Bacilli bacterium. GTDB lineage: Bacteria > Bacillota_I > Bacilli_A > RFN20 > CAG-826 > UBA4951. The sequence goes on from CALVOS010000015.1 coordinate 1,803, forward strand.
AGAGCGTCCGTGCCGCGCGGAAGGTCTTCCCGAGGGATTCCTTGGCGCCTGGGATCCTGTCGATGTCGCGGATCCGATAGAAGGACTTCTCGTCCGTGTCCCATAGGGAGAGGAGGCGGGAAAGGCCGTCCAGATCGTCCCGGATGGTCTCGTAGAGGTCGATCAGCTCGCGCTCGGCGTCGTTGAGAAGCGCCTTTGCCGGAGCAAGCTCGAATAGGATTCCACCCCCCCTACAAAGGCTTCTCCATAAAGGGGGATCTCCGCGGGCATGAGGGGCCGGAGCTCCTTGTAGAGTGACCGTTTCCCGCCCGCCCACTTCACCGGCGGCCTGAGCCCTTCCCTAGCCATCGCCCGATCCTAGATCGGGTGCAAGACGAGGGCAACGGGTTTCCAAGCCGTTGCTAAGGAAGCGAAGGCGGGTTAACCTTCCCGCGATGCAACGGGTTCTCGGGGTCCTCAAGGACGCGGTCCACGTCCTCTTCCTCGGCGCGCTCATCGGCCTCTCGATCAGCACCTTCGGCCTTCTTTTCGAGCTCCTGGGCGAGCTTTCCATCGAGATGCACGCGAGCCGCGAGCCCTATGTCATCCTCGCGCAGATCGTCATCACCCTCGTCGCCTCCTTCCTTTCCTACCAGATCGTGAGGAGGGAGCCGATCGCCGAGGGGATCGAGGTCCCGCACGTCCTCATGGCGATCCGCGGGGAAGAGGACATCTCCGGGTTCGGGAGGATCGGCGCCGTGGTCGGGGGAAGCTTCCTCACCGCGGTCACCGCGATCCCGCTGGGACCGGAAGGCGCAGGCGGGCTTCTTTCCGGCCAGCTCGTCGTCCTCGGGCAGAGGCTCGACGGCCATAACGTCGGGAACCGGGGCGAGATCGCGATGGGGCTCTCCGCGGGGTTCGGGGCCGCCTTCCTCGCTCCCTTCAGCGGGCTCATCTACGGCTTCGAGGAGGGGTGGCATCATTTCTCCTGGCGGCTTCTCTGGAAGGGGATCCTCATGTGCCTTTCCGCCTACTTGGTGAGCTACGCGGTGGAGACTGCCGCCGGGATGAAGCGCATCTTCGCCCTCGAGGGCCTCGTCTTCCCCGGCTGGGAGAGCTTCTACATGGTCGGCATCCTCTTCCTTCTCGTCCCTCCCCTCGTCTATCTCTTCTCCTGGCTTTTTCGGAAGCTGAACGCCTACGTGAGGCTCCGGCGGGACCGCTGGATCTTCCGCCTCAGGACTCCCGTCTTCTTCCTCCTCGTCATGGTGGTCGGCTTCCTCTTTCCCTACGAGGCCGTTATCGGAAGCGGGCACGCCCTCGTCGAGCACACGACCGGCATCGCCATCTGGTGGTCCGCGCTCCTCTTCTTCGGGGTGCGCTTCCTCCTCACCATCATCGGAGGGAACGCCGGCTCCACCGGAGGGATCGTCATCCCCTCCCTCGCGATGGGGGCGCTCCTGGGGAGGCTCTCCACCCTTCTTGCCGAGGAGTTCCTAGGGATGAATGGCGCCTCTTCCCCCTTCTGGATCGTGTTTGCCTCCTGCTTCTTCCTCGCCGTCCTCAACAAGGTGCCCCTCACCGCGGCGACGCTTCTTGGCTCCTCCCTCTTCTTCATGTCGGGGGACTGGCTCGATAGCCTCCTCTCCGTCCTGATCGCGCTTCCCGTGTACGCCCTGGCCTGCCTGCCCCTCTACCTCCACAAGGCGGAGGACCTCTACGACGGCCTCATCGAGGTCGAGGAGGAGGCGAGGCACCTTCCCCACCTCCACGGAGTTCCTCTCGAGAACTAGGCGTCTCGCTTGGAAAGATACCCCCTGTGGGTATATTTTTGTCGCATGGATAAGAAGAAGCTCACCCATAGGACGGAAGAGGAGAAGAGAAGGCTCGACCACCGCCTGGCCCGGATCGAGGGGCAGGTCGGAGGAGTGAGGAGGATGGTGGGGGACGACCGCTACTGCGCGGACATCCTCCTCCAGCTCTCCGCCATCGAGCGCGCCGTCCGCTCCCTTGCCACGGAGATCCTCGAGAAGCATCTGAGGACATGCGTGGTGAAGGAGGTCGAGGAAGAGGGGGCCGGGGCGATGGAAGAGGCCTACGAGCTCGTGAGGAGGTGGACGAGATGAGGAAGAAGTTTCGCGTCGAGGGGATGACGTGCGCCTCCTGCCAGGCGCATGTGGAGCGCGCCGTCTCCAAGCTCCCCGGAGTGAGGGAATGCCGCGTGTCGCTCCTTACCAACAGCATGGAGGTCGAGTGGGAGGAAAAGGAGCTCGACGAAGAGGAGATTCTCCTCGCCGTCAGCCGGGGCGGCTATCGGGCGATTCCGGAAGGCGAGGGGAATAAGCCTGCAAAACAACCTTCAAACAGCAAGAAACGCGGATTTGATAGAGAGCTTGCGAAGCTTCTTGCCGGCATCTTCTTCCTGCTCCTTCTGATGTACGTCTCGATGGGGCCGATGGTCGGGATCCCCCTTCCCTCTTTCCTTAGCGGGGAGGAGAACGCCCTTCCGAACGTCATCCTCCAGGCCCTCCTTACGGTGCCCTCCCTCATCCTGTTCGGCCATTTCCTGAAGAACGGGATCCTTCGCCTCCTGCATCTAGAGCCGAACATGGACTCCCTGGTCGCGATCGGGTCGCTCGCCTCCCTCCTATACGGCCTCTACGCGATCTTCCGGATGGCCTATGGCCTTGGCCATGGGGACATGGGTCCCGTCCACGACTACATGCATTCCCTCTACTTCGACTCCGCGGCCATGATCCTGACCTTCGTTTCCCTTGGGAAGTACCTCGAAGGGCTATCCAAGAGAAGGACGACGCGCGCGATCGAGTCGCTCATGGACCTTGCGCCCAAGAAGGCCATCGTCCGGCGGGAGGGGGAGGAAAGGGAGATTCCTGTCGAGGAAGTGAGAGAGGGGGACCTCGTGATCGTGCGGAAGGGCTCCCTCGTCCCGGTCGACGGGAGGATCGTCTCCGGGCAAGGCTCCCTCATGGAGGCGAACATCACCGGGGAATCGATGCCCCGTCTGAAGAGCGAGGGCGAGGCGGTCTATAGCAGCGCGATCCTCGAGGCAGGCTACCTTGAGATCGAGGCGGAGAAGGTCGGGGAGGACACCTCCATCGAGCAGATCATCCGCCTCGTGAGGGAGGCCAGCGACTCCAAGGCCCCCATCAGCCGCCTCGCCGACCGCATCTCCCTCTATTTCGTCCCAGCGGTCATTCTCGTGAGCATCCTCGTCTTCCTGGGCTGGATCATCGCCACAGGGGACTTCGAGATGTCCTTCAACTTCGGGGTCTCCGTCCTCGTTATCGCCTGCCCGTGCGCCCTCGGGCTTGCCACGCCCGTGGCGATCATGGTCTCCTCCGGGAAGGGCGCCCAGGCGGGGCTTCTCATCCGGAACGCGGAGATATTGGAAAGGACGAGCTCCGTCGGGACGGTGCTCTTCGACAAGACGGGGACCATCACCGAGGGAAGGATGAAGGTCACCGACTACCTCCTTCTTGGGGAAGAAGATCCCTACCCCCTCCTCGCCGCCCTCGAGCGACGCTCGGAGCACCCTCTCGCCTCCTCGATCCTCGCCTATCGCCCCGGGGGAGAGGAGCTTCCCGTGGAAGACTTCCTCTCCATCGACGGAGTGGGCCTTTCCGGGACCATCGGAGGAAGGAAGGTGCAGGCGGGGAACGCCCGCCTCTTCCCGGAGGGAGTCCCCTCTTCCCTGAAGGAGCGTTCCTCCCGCCTCGCCCAGGAAGGGAAGACGGTCCTCTATGTCCTCGTGGACGGGGTGCCCAGCGCGCTCTTGGCCCTGAAGGACGTCGTGAAGCCGGGGGCAAGGGAGGCGATCGAGGCTCTCCGCGGGAAAGGGATCCGCACCGTCATGCTCACAGGGGATAACCGCGAGACCGCCGAATCGATCGCCCGCGAGGTCGGGATCGACGAGGTCCGGAGCGAGGTGCTCCCCGTCGAGAAGGCGGAGATCGTCTCCTCCTTCTGGAAGGAGGGAGGCCCCCTCGTCGCGATGGTGGGGGACGGGGTGAACGACGCGGTGGCCCTCAGCGCCTCCGACATCGGGATCGCCATCGGAGGCGGGTCGGACGTCGCCAAGGAAAGCGCGGACATCGTCCTCCTTCGGGGGGACCTCATGGACGTCGCGAACGCCTTCTCCTTGTCGAGAAGGACGCTCGGCACCATCCGGCTCGGGCTATTCTGGGCGCTTATCTATAACGTCATCGGCATTTTCCTTGCCACAGGGGCCTTCTACTACCCCCTTGGCATCGCGCTGACTCCAATGATCGGCTCGCTTGCCATGAGCCTCAGCTCGGTCTTCGCCGCGCTGAACGCGCTGACGATCAACCCGTGGAAGCCGGACCGGGGCAAGGAGGGAGGGGAAGGCCCCCTC
>CALVOS010000016.1 GCA_944350325.1 uncultured Bacilli bacterium
CGATGTCGGCCCATCACATCCTGGAGGGGAAGTACCTTCCAAGGGTTTGGCTGTTCGCCAATTAAAGTGGTACGCGAGCTGGGTTCAAAACGTCGTGAGACAGTTTGGTCCCTATCTGTCGTGGGCGTAGGAAACTTGAAGGGTCTGGTCTCTAGTACGAGAGGACCGAGATCAACGAAGCACTGGTACACCGGTTGTCGCGCCAGCGGCACGGCCGGGTGGCTACCTTCGGAAGAGATAAACGCTGAAAGCATCTAAGCGTGAAGCTCGCCCTAAGATGAGGTTTCCCATCCTTTATGGAGTAAGGGCCCCCCAATGTCAGGGGGTCGATAGGCCGGATCTATAAGCGCGGCGACGCGTTCAGGAGACCGGTACTAATAGCCCGAGGATTTCTTATCAACTTATTTCTAAGCCGATCGCTTGCGATCAGGCGCGGAGAGAGCATGGGAACGTAGCGTTCGGTCTTCAGAGAGCATCGGCAGCGGTCCGGTGGCTATGGCGCGGTGGCCATACCCGTTCCCATCCCGAACACGGAAGTCAAGCACCGCAGTGGCGACGATAGCTCCTCCGGAGCGAAAATAGCGCGCCGCCGGGCCGCAAGGGCGCCCCCTCGAGGGGCGCTTTTTTGATGCCTCTGGGGCCAGGGGGACCTATACTCGCCCCATGGCGAAGATGATCGAACTTCCTCCGGCGACCCTCCTCGCGAAGCGGGGGAAGAACCCCGAGGAGGCCTGGGGCGAGGCGGAGGACCGCCTCCACGAGGCGCTGCCCTTCCTGCTTCTCGGGAAGGAGGGCCCGACCTATCTCGGGACAAGCTTCGAGGGGGGCTACCTGGCGGGCTTCCTTATGGACCCCGGGAAGGCAGGGAAGGCGCCCGAGGGCTGGGAGGAGCTCGCCTTCGAAGGCTGCTCTTGCCTGATGGTGGAAGTTCTCGACGATCGCGAGAGCGCCCTTGCCCACCTCCTCGAGGAGGCGAGGAGGCGCTCCCTCATCCCGAATGAGGAGCCGCTCGACATGGCAAGGGGCGGCATCGCCTACCTCCTCCTCCCCTACGGGGAGCCCCGATAGGGCCGGCTTTCTTCCCGTGGGAGAAAGTGAGATAATGCCCCGGCTTGGAGAACATATGGACAAGAAGGACGCTAGGGAACTGGGTCGCGTGACCATCAAGGACGAGGTGATCGCCGAGGCGGCGAAGGAGGCCGCCCTCCTCTCCTACGGGGTGAAGGAGGTCGTTCCTCCCGGGAGCTCCCTCGGGCTCTTCCCGCCCGACGAGAAGAGGCCTCCCGTCCGCGTGCGCAAGACCGCGCAGGGCTACGAGATCGACCTTTACGTGGTCCTCGCCTACGGGCTCAAGATGACGGAGGTCATCTCGAGCGTCCAGAAGCAGGTGTCCTTCTCCCTCCGCAGGAAGCTCCCGATCCATCTTTCGAAAGTGAACGTCTTCGTCGAGGACGTCAAGGAAGTCCACTAGCCATGAAGTCATTGAACGGGCAGTCCCTGAAGAAGCTACTCATCTCGGGCGCCAACAATTTGTACAACCATTATCCGGAAATCGACCAGCTGAACGTGTTCCCCGTCCCCGACGGAGACACCGGCATGAACATGAACCTGACCCTCCGGAGCGGGGTGAAGGAGATCGTGAACAAGGGGGACGACTCCGTCGGGACGATCGCCCTCGCCTTCGCCGACGGCGTCTTCGGGGGCGCCCGCGGGAACTCCGGCTCGATCACGAGCCAGATCTTCCGCGGCTTCGCTGAGTCGCTCCGCGGGAAGAAGGAGGCCAGCGCCCACGACCTCGACCTCGCCTTCCGGAACGGGAAGGAGGTCGCCTACCGCGTCGTGGACAATCCCGTCGAGGGCACGATCCTCACCGTCATCCGCGAGGGAAGCGACGTTGCCCACGGGAAGACCAGGAAGGACATCTCGATCGAAGGGTATCTGAAGCTTCTCGTCGAGGCCGCCCGCATCTCCCTCGAGCATACCCCGGAGCTTCTCCCCGTCCTCAAGGAGGTCGGGGTCGTCGATAGCGGCGGCGCCGGGCTCGTCGTGATCCTCGAGGGCATGCTTTCCGCCGCGGAAGGACGCTTCGTCGAGCGGAACGAGGAGGCGCCGAGGCAGGAGAGCGCCCTTCCCCAGAAGAGCGCCTACGCCGGCGCGCTGCTAAGCGAGGAGGAGGAAGGCTACGGCTACTGCACGCAGTTCATGCTCCGCCTCGGGACCCCGGAGGAGGGGAAGCGCCCCTTCTTCGAGGACAAGTTCGCCCGCTTCCTCAAGAGCCACGGGAAGTCGCTCGTCTTCATGCGGAACGGGGACCTCGTGAAGGTCCATGTCCACACCCTCTCCCCGGGCGAGATGCTGAACTACGCCCAGAACTACGGGGAGTTCGTGACGATCGTCATCGAGAACATGAGCGAGGAGCACCGGAACATCCAGGAAGGGAAGGCCGCGACGGACTTCAGCGCCCAGGAGGGCGAGGTCGGGGAGCCCGACCACGAGTTCGGGCTCGTCGCCGTCTCCTCGGGACCGGGGCTCGACAGGATGTTCCAGGATTCCGGGGTCGACGTCATCGTCCCGGGCGGGCAGACGATGAACCCCGCGACGGAGGACTTCCTCCAGGCGATCCGCCGCACGAGGGCGCGCCAGGTGTTCATCCTCCCGAACAACTCGAACATCGTGATGGCGGCTTCCCAGGCATGCGACCGCCTCGAGGGCGGCCCCCAGAAGGCAAGGGTGGTCCCCAGCAAGACGATCCTCCAGGGCCTCGTCGCCTGCTCCATGTACCAGAGGGAGGGGGACGGGGAGGACATCTACGAGAACATGAAGAGCGTCCTCAAGGAGATCCGCTCCGGCTCGGTGACCTTCGCGATCAAGGACGCGGACATCCAGGGCGTCCACGTGACGAAGGACTACTACCTCGCGATGAAGGACGACAAGACGATCGTGAGCTGCCTCAAGGACAAGGGGGAGGCGCTCCTCGCCCTGGCGGAGTCCTTGATCGACGAGGACTCCTGCTCGCTCACCCTGATCTACGGGGAGGACGTGAAGGAGGAGGAGGCGGAAGCCCTCGGCCATACCCTCGAGGAACGCTTCCCTGACGTCGAGCTGAACGTCCATCCGGGCGGGCAGCCGATCTACAGCTTCCTCATCGGCGTCCAGTAGGAAGGAGGGGCCTCGGCCCCTCCTTTTTTCTTCTATAGTTTCCCCATGAAGGAGCCTTCCCTCAGCGCCTCGCTCCGGAACGCCGGGTTCCGGACCCCCCTGGACGTGCTGGAGCATCTCCCGTCTCGCTACGAGGACTTGACCCTCACGAAGGGGCACGAGCCGAAGGACGGGGAGAGGATCGTGGCGCTTGGGCGGGCGATCCCGGGCTCCTTCCGCCTGACGCGCTTCCTCAAGAGGAGCCTCGTGAGCTTCCGCTTCGAGACGAAGGGCGGGCGCACCCTCCAGATCGAGGCCTGGAACCGCGACTACCTGATGCGGGACAAGACCTTCCCCGAGCGGGAGCTCCTCCTCGTCCTCCGGCGCGAGGAGAGAAGGAGAAGCTACTCCTTCCTCAGCGCCCACCGCCCGGAGGAAGGAGGGAGGATCGTCCCCGTCTACCGCCTCCCGGAGGGCCTCTCCCAGGGCTCCTTCCGCCTCCAGCTGCTCCGTCAGGAGGAGAAGCTGAAGGGGAAGGTGGAGGACGTCGTCCCGGAGTACCTTAGGGTCCGCTACCGGCTCCTCCATCGGGAGGAGGCGCTCCACAAAGCCCATTTCCCCTCCTCCTACGGGGAGGTGAAGGAGGCGCTCCGCACCCTCAAGTACGAGGAGGCGCTCCTTTATGAGCTGAGGAACCTTCTTTCCAGGAAGCGCCACCGGAAGGAAGGGAGGGGAAGGTCGCGCCCGATCGACAGGGAGAAGACGGAGCGCTTCCTCTCCTCCCTTCCCTACGCCCTCCTCGAGGACCAGAGGAAGGCGCTCCAGGAGATCATGGAGGACATGGACGGGAGCGCCTCGATGTACCGCCTCCTCCAGGGGGACGTCGGGACGGGGAAGACGCTCGTCGCCGCGATCAGCGCCTACATGAACTCCACCAGGGGTGGCCAGACCGCCCTCATGGCGCCCACCGAGACCCTGGCAAGGCAGCATTTCCGCACCCTGTCCTCGCTTTTTAAGAGGGCGCCCTTCCACGTCGCTCTCCTCACGGGAGGGACGCCCATGGAGGAGAGATCCGCCATCCTGGAGGACCTCCGGGACGGGGACATCGACCTTCTCGTCGGGACGCACGCGCTTTTCGCCAAGAGCGTGGACTACCTGAACCTCAGCCTCGTCATCATCGACGAGCAGCATAAGTTCGGGGTGGCCCAGAGGACCTCGCTCCTGGGGAAGGGGGAGGGGGCCGACCTCCTCCTCATGAGCGCCACGCCGATCCCGCGCACCCTCGCCCTAACCCTCTTCGGGGACATGGACGTGAGCACCCTCCGGGAGTTCCCCAAGGGAAGGAGGAAGGTCGAGACGAAGTGGTGCCGTCCCGACGACCCGGAGGTCCTCCAGGCGGTCCTGGACACCCTGGAGGAGGGGAGGGAATGCTTCGTCGTCCTTCCCCATATCGAGGGGGAGGAGACCCTGAGGAGCGCCCGGAAGGCGTTCGAGAGCTTCGCGCGGCTCTTCCCCGGGAAGTGCGTCCTCCTCCACGGGAAGATGAGTCGCGAGGAGCAGCTGGAGAGCGAGCGCCTCTTTCTGAATAAGGAGCGCCCGATCCTCGTCGCGACGAGCATGGTCGAGGTCGGGATCGACGTCCCCGAGGCGGGGCTCCTCCTCTTGTACGAGGCGGGAAGCTTCTCCCTCAGCGCCGCCCACCAGCTCCGGGGACGGATCGGGAGGGATGGGAGGAAGGCGCTTTGCCTCCTTGTCGACGAACGGGGCCCCCGGGAGAACGAGCGGATCAAGACCCTCCTCTCGACGGAGGACGGCTTCCAGATCGCGGAGAAGGACCTCGCCCTTCGGGGGCCCGGGGAGTTCGCGGGGACGAGGCAGTCCGGCCTCCCCGACTTCCGCCTCCTCAACGCGGTGGACGACTTCCGCGTCTTCGAGTGCGCGCTCCATGACGCGGAGCGGCTCCTTAATGACCCGGGGGCCAAGGAGGAGAGGGTCCTCCTCCTCGCCGAGAGCGAGGAGGAAGCCCCTCGGGGGTAAGGCGGAGGCATAAGGAGATGGGAAACCCGCTATAATCGCCTCTATGGAAAAGCTAGCGATCGCAGTGGACATGATGGGCTCCGACAAGGGCCCCGGGATGGCCCTGGAGGCCGTCTCCGCCTTCCATAAGGAGAACCCGGACGTCGGGCTCTTCCTCGTGGGAAGGAAGGAAGAGCTAGGGGAGAGTTCCTCCCTCGGGGAGATCATCGACGCGCCGGACGTCCTCCCCATGACCGCGGGCGCCCTGGACGTCATCCGGGCGAAGGGAAGCTCCATCTACCGCGCCTCCTCCCTCGTGAGGGAGGGGAAGTGCGGGGCCGTGGTCTCCGCGGGCGGGACCGGCGCCTTCCTCTCGAGCGCCGCCTTGATCCTCGGGAAGGCCGAGGGGGTGCTTCGTCCCGCCCTTGCCGCCTCGCTCCCGAACTTCCGAACCGGCGGGCATACGATTCTCCTCGACTGCGGGGCGAGCAACGAGAACTCCGGGGAGGAGCTAAGGCAGTTCGCCCTGATGGGCGCCCTCTACCAGAGGATTGTGTATGGGGTGGAGAGGCCTAAGGTCGCCCTCCTCTCGAACGGGGCTGAGGAGGGGAAGGGCTCTCCCGAGGGGAAGGAGGCCTACCGCCTTCTGAAGGAAAATCCGAAAGAAGAGTACGAGTTCATCGGGAATGTAGAGGGGAAGGACGTCCTCGAGGGGCCGATGGAGGTGCTGGTGACCGACGGATTCAGCGGGAACGTCCTCATGAAGGGCGTCGAAGGGTCCGCCAAGGCGGTGGGCCACCTCCTCAAGAAGGCGTTCATGACCAATATCTCTACTAAACTGGGATATCTTTTGGCAAAGAAGGGGATCGCGGGGCTCAAGGAGAGCCTCGACCCTTCCGCGATCGGCGGGGCGATGCTCCTCGGGGTGAAGGGAGTCGCGGTTAAGGCCCACGGGGCAAGCGACCCGAAGGGATTTTTGAACGCCCTTTCCCTGGCCTCCCGCATGGCGAAGGGAGGGATGGCCGCCGAGCTCGCGCGCCTTCTTTCGTAGGCGATGGGAATGGACAGGATCAAGGAGCGCCTCCAGGCGCTCGGGGTGTACCCCCGGGAGGAAAGCCTCCCCCTCTACGAGCTTGCCTTCACCCACAGCTCGGTGAACGGGAACGCCGGCACGCGCCACAAGGACTACGAGAGGCTCGAGTTCCTCGGGGACGCCCTCATGGGCTTCCTCGTGGGGGAGCTTTGCTATGAGCTCCACCCGGAGCTCCAGCAGGGCGGGCTCACCGCCCTCCGGGCCCACTTCATCCGGACGGAGGGGGAGGCCGCCCTGGGGAGAAAGCTCGGCTTCGGACCGCTCGTCCTCGTCGGAAATAGCTTCCAGGGGGACCCGGAAAAGAACGACTCCCTGATGGAGGACGTCTTCGAGAGCTTCCTCGGCGCGCTGCTCCTCGACCAGGGCCTTCCCTTCGCCCGCTCCTTCGTGCGGAACATCCTCGAGGAGGAGGTCGCCTCCACCGTCCTTCCCACGCTGGAGAACCCGAAGAGCGAGCTCCAGGAGGTCATCCAGGCCGATCACCGGGAGTCGGTGACCTACCGCCTCATCTCGGAGAAGGGGCCCGCCCACGAGAGGACCTTCCTCGTCGGCGTCTACTTCGAGGACCAGGAGCTCGCGCGCGGGACGGGCCGGAGCAAGAAGGAGGCGGAGACGATGGCGGCGCGCCTTGCCCTGGAGAAGCTTGCCGACCGCGAGGAGGAGGACGCCTGATGGGACTCTTCTCCTTCCTCCGCGAGAAGTTCTCCAAGAAGCCTCGCGACGAGCGGCAGGATAGCTACGAGAAGGGGCTCCGGAAGAGCAGGGCCGCCTTCAGCGACCGCCTCAAGGAGCTTGCGAAGCGCTATGGGAAGGCGAACGGGGCCTATTTCGAGGAGCTCGAGGAGATCCTCATCGAGGCTGACGTCGGGGTCGCCTTCACCCTCCGCCTCGTCCAGGGCCTCATGGAGAAGGCCCGGAAGGAAGGGATCGAGGACACCGAGCGGCTCAACGAGGAGCTCGTCGACCTCATGTTCCTCGGCTACGTCGGGGAGGGGAAGATCGAGAACGAGGTCCGCTTCGCCCCCGAGGGGCCGACCGTCCTCCTCATGACGGGGGTGAACGGCGTGGGCAAGACCACGACGATCGCCAAGCTCGCGCTCCGTTACCAAAAGGAGGGCAAGAAGGTCATGCTCGTCGCCGGGGACACCTTCCGCGCCGGGGCACGGGAGCAGCTCTCCGTCTGGGCGGAGCGCCTTAGCTGCCCCATCGTCCTGGGGAAGGAGGGGGCCGACCCCGCCTCGCTTTGCTACGAGGGGGCCGAGCGCGCGAGGAAGGAAGGGATCGACCTCCTCATCGTCGACACGGCCGGGCGCCTCCAGACGAAGCAGAACCTCATGGCGGAGCTTTCGAAGATGAGGAAGGTGCTCGGGAAGATCATCCCGGGCGCGCCCCACGAGACCTTCCTCGTCATCGACGCGACCACGGGCCAGAACGGCGTCAGCCAGGCGAAGGCCTTCGAGGAGGCGACCCCTCTCACCGGCATCGTCATCACGAAGATGGACGGGACGAGCAAGGGCGGGATCATCCTCGCGATCCGGGACGAGATCGGGGTGCCCGTCCGCTTCATCGGCCTCGGGGAAAGGATGGAGGATCTCCGCGAGTTCGACCTCGAGGAGTACCTGCACGCGCTCCTCCTCGCCCATGAGTGAGCTGGACCGCCGGGTGAGGCTCGTCCGGCTCTACGACCTCTACGGGCCTCTTCTCTCCCCCGCGCAGAGGAGGGCCTTCGAGAGCCGCTACCTGGAGGACCTCTCCCTCGGCGAGAGCGCGGAGGAGGAGGGGATCTCGCGGGCGGGGATCCAGGACGCGGTGAAGAAGGCGGAGAGGAAGCTCGAGGATCTCGAGCGGAGGCTCCACTTCCTCTTGCGTCTGGAAAGGGCCCTCTCCCTTCTTGCGGAGGGAAAGGACGATGAAGCGAAGGAGATTCTAGAAAATGGCATTTGAGTCCTTGGCGGAGAAGTTCCAGCGGGTCTTCAAGAAGATGAGGGGGGAGAGCACCCTCAGCGAGAAGAACATCGAGGGGGCGCTCGGGGAGATCCGGGTCGCCCTTCTGGAGAGCGACGTCAACTACAAGGTCGCGAAGGAGTTCCTCCAGCACGTCCGCGAGAAGGCGCTCGGGCAGGAGGTGCTCCTCAAGGTCAACCCGAGCGAGATGCTCGTCAAGATCTGCCATGACGAGCTCCTCGCCCTCCTTGGCTCCGGGGAGACCGCGCTCAAGCGAGGGAAGCCCCTGACGACGATCCTTCTCGTCGGCCTCCAGGGGTCGGGCAAGACCACGACCGCGGGGAAGCTCGCCCTCCGTTTGAAGACGAAGGAGGGAAGGAAGCCTCTCCTAGCGGGGCTTGACGTCTACCGCCCGGCGGCGATCGACCAGCTCCGGGAGATCGCCGGGAAGATCGACGTCCCCTTCTTCAGCCTCGGGACGAAGGCGGATCCCGTGGACATCGCCCTCAAGGCGCGGGAGGAGGCCCTCCGCCTTGGCGCGGACACCTTGATCCTCGACACCGCCGGACGGCTTCAGATCGACGAACCTCTGATGGAGGAGCTCAGGAGGATCATCGCGGGTGTCCATCCGGAGGAATCCCTCCTCCTCGTGGACGCGATGGCGGGCCAGGACGCGGTGAACGTCGCCAAGGCCTTCCACGAGTCCGTCCCTTTGACGGGCATCGTCATGAGCAAGCTGGACGGGGACGCGAAGGGAGGCGCCGCGCTTTCGATCAAGCACATGTCCGGGCTTCCCATCAAGTTCGCCGGCGTCGGGGAGAAGCTCGGGGACCTCGAGGAGTTCCATCCCGACCGCATGGCGGACCGCATCCTCGGGATGGGGGACGTGGTGAGCCTCGTGGAGAAGGCGCAGGAAGTCATCTCCGAGAAGGAGGCCGCCAGGGCCGGGAGGAAGATGCTCGAGGGGGAGTTCACCCTCGAGGACATGATCGAGCAGATGAGGATGGTCCGGCGGATCGGCTCCCTCGGGTCGATCGCGAAGATGATCCCCGGCATGCCCTCCCTCACGGACGAGCAGAAGGAGAGGGCGGAGCGCGAGATGAGGATCTTCGAGGTCGTCGTCTCCTCGATGACCCCTTATGAGCGCAGACATCCAGAGTGCCTGAAGAACTCGAGGAAGCAGCGCATCGCCCGGGGTTCCGGGACCACGCAGGCGGACGTGAACCGCGTGCTCCGCAAGTACGAGCAAAGCCGTGATATGATGAAGAAAATGAGGGGTCTCAAGGGAGGGCGCGGCCTTCCCCCAGGATTCCGTGGGTTCTAGGAGGAAAAGATGGCATCCATCAAGGACAGGCTCGTCGCGTGGCATCGCCGGCGCGGCACGAAGAAGGTCGACGACGCGCGCGACCGCAAGATCAAGGATGTCGAGGGGGTCTCCAGCCTCGAGTTCCCCTATGGCCCCGGGAAGGGGAAGTACTGGCGGCTCGACGTCCACCGTCCTGACGAGAGGAAAGAGCCTCTCCCGGCGATCGTCGTCGTCCACGGAGGCGGCTTCTCCTACGGGACGAAGGAGACCTACCGCCTCTACGGGCGCTACCTCGCGAAGCAGGGCTTCGGGGTCGTCGTCTTCAGCTATCCTCTGGCGCCGGAAGCGCGCTTCCCGACCCAGCTCCTCGCGGTGGACCATGCGATGGAGTGGCTTAAGGAAAACGGGGAGAGACTGGGAATATCCTTGGAGAAACCCCTTCTTTTCGGGGATTCCGCGGGAGGACACCTGGCCTTCCACTACGCGGAGATCGTCGGGAGGGCGGATCTGAGGACCCTCTTCCACCAGCACTGGGGCGCGAACTTCAAGTGCCCGCTTCGGATCGGCGGGCTCGGGCTCAACTGTGCGACCTTCCGCGACCTTTCCGATCCCGAGGACGCGCTGAACCTATGGCTCGGGACCGCGGGGCGCAAGGGGAAGGAGCTCGCGCCCCTCGCCTTCGTCGGGGACTACCTGCCGCCGATGTACCTCCTGACGGGAGACGGGGACTTCCTCCTCGGAGAGAACCAGGAGATGCATAGGCTCCTTGAGAAGGAAGGGATCCCGCACGGATATAAGGAATACGTCGGGGAAAATGCCCCGCTCTCGCACGTCTTCCACAGCAACCTAGCCCTCCAGGAGGCCCTGGAGGCTAACCAGGACGAGATCCGCTATCTGATGGAGAGGCGCTAGTCCTCCTCTTTATGAAGGAAGCGCCGCCCTTTCTCGAGGGCGGCCTTTTCCCATTTGGGCTCTCTCAGGCCGTCCAGCTCCTCGAGGAGCTTCCTGTCCTCCTTGCTGAGAGAAAGCCGCGCGAAGAGGTCGGGCCTTCTCTCCCGCGTGACGCGGAGCTGCTCCTTCCTCCTCCAGAGGCGGATCGCCTCGTGATTCCCGGAGTAGAGGATGTCGGGGACCTTCATGCCGCGGAACTCGTAGGGCTCGGTCCACTGAGGATACTCGAGAAGGGGCTCGTTGAAGCTCTCCTCGCCCAGGGACTCGTTCGCGATCGCTCCGTCGAGGAGACGAATCACCGCGTCGGCGATCGCCATCGCGGGAATCTCCCCGCCCGTGAGGACGAAGTCGCCCATGGACATCTCCTCGTCCACGAAGGCGGACACCCTCTCATCGACCCCCTCGTAGTGGCCGCAGACGAGGACGAGGCCTTCCTCATGGGATAGCCTCACCGCCTCTTCCTGGCAGAACTTCCGTCCCCGGGGCGACATGAGGAGGACGCGGCTTCCCGGAGCCTTCCTCTTCGCCTCCTCGATCGCGTCCACGATCGGCTGGGCCTTCTGGATGAGCCCCGCCCCGCCTCCGATGGAGGGGGTGTCGGTCCTTCCGTAGCGGTCCTTGGTGAAGGAGCGGATCTGGAGCGCCTCAAAGGAGGCGACTCCCTTCCCTAGGGAACGCTTGATGATGCTTTGGCCCCGGAAGCCCTCGAACATCTCGGGGAACAGGGTGAGGACCTGGATCTTCATAGGAGCCCCGGGATCACCTGGATGACGATCTTTCCTTGGGCAAGGTCGAGGTCGAGGATGAACTTCTTGTCGAGGAAAGGCACGGTGAAGCGCCCGCCTTCCTCCTTCTCGACGACGAGGTTGAGGACCGGCGCGTTCTGCATGGTGTCCACGACCTTCCCGAGGAGGTTCCCGTCCTGGTCGTAGCAGGCTAGCCCCTTGAGATCCTCGAGCCGGTAGTAGCCCTCCGGAAGGGGGGCCTCCTCCTTCCGGATGTAGAGGGATAGCCCGCGGAGGGCGCTGGCTTCCTCGGGAGTCCCGATCTCCTCGAAAAGGAAGGTGAGGGATTCCCCTGAGGAACGGTAGGAGCGGAGGGTGAGGATCCTTTCCTCGCCCTTCCCCTCCTCCGGCTTCGCCAAGAGCTTCCTTCCCTTCGTGAAGCGGAGCTCGGGGAAGCTCGTCAAGGAGCGCGCCTTGACCTCGCCCTTGAGGGCGAAGGGCTTGCCGAGCTCGGCGACCTTGATCCACTCGTCCACGGCGAAAAAGAACGCCCTTCTAGGCGTTCTCCTCCTCGGCGTCCGAGAAGCTCTCGAACTTCAGGTGGACCCTCGTGCTCGCGTCCTCGGCCTTGGCGGCGATGCGGATGACCTCGCGGAGGGCGTTGGCAACGACCCCGCGCTTCCCGATGAGGCGCTTGGTGTCCTCCTCGTCCGCGCAGATGAGGATCGTCAGGTCGCGTTCGGACCCGGAGGGGATTTCGCGGATGATGATGTCGTCGGGATGCTCGACCATCGGGTCGATCAGGCCGTGGATGGCCTTGACGTAGTCCGCCATCCTTAGTTCTTCTTGGCCTTGATGGCGTTCAGCTTGGCAATGATGCCCTTGGCGGTCAGCATCGCGCGGACGGAGTCGCTGGGGATGGCCCCGTTCTGGAGCCACTTGAGAGCCTTCTCCTCGTCGATGACGGCCTCCTTGGCGCCCTTGGCGGGGTCATAGATGCCAATCTGCTCGATGATGCGGCCGTCCCTGGCGGAGCGGCTGTCGCTGGCGACGATGCGGAAGAAGGGATCCTTGTGGCGTCCGATGCGGGTGAGTCTGAGCTTGACCATGGTGATTTCTCCTGTTTTCTACGGAGCGGAATATCCTCTTCCTGTCACTCGTTGTCAAGTTGTTTTGCTTGACATCATGAGCACCCGTTCGGCAAGGCGCCTTTCGCATGGGAGCCCGCCTTCCTAGGTTAGGAATCCCCGCGTGGAGGCGCGATGAGGCGGGGAATCGCCCTTGTCGATCGGCATGGGGGAGGTTCGCCCTTGCCCAGGCACCATGGGTGGCGTATATTCCTCGAGCACGCGAAAGCGCGCCGACGGGCTCCGCTGGGCCGACCCCCATGAACCCCGGGAATCATAAGGAGGAAATGACTATGGACATGAACTTGGTCGAAAAGGTCACTTCCCGTCAGATTCGGAACGACATCCCGAACTTCTCGGCCGGCGACACCGTCAGGGTGAGCGTCCGCATCGTCGAGAACAAGAAGGAGCGCATCCAGGCGTTCGAAGGCGTGGTCATCTCTCGCCAGGGCCACGGAGTGAGCGAGACCTTCACGGTCCGCAAGATCTCCAGCGGCATCGGTGTGGAGAGGATCTGGCCGATCAACGCCCCCTCGATCGCCAAGATCGAAGTGGTCCGCCACGGCAAGGTCCGCCGCGCGAAGATCCACTACCTGCGCAAGCTCTCCGGGAAGGCCGCCCGCATCAAGGAGACGGAAGCCAAGGCGAGCCGCAAGTAGGCTGCTAGCTCGACGAGAAGGCGCCGCGAGGCGCTTTTTTGTTATCTTGCATATTGATTGTCAGTTCCACCCGGCTGTTGCTGCCGCTTACGCTGTTTGAGGCTTTAATTTATGCGGCTATAAAAAATATGATTAGCATTTTTCCATATTACATGTCTTAATTTTCCCATGAAGAAATTGTTGCAATCTGTTACAGGTTTTGTTGTCTTGTTGCTTTTGTCCTGCGTCTTGTGCACTTCCGCTAGGCCGTTGGATTCTTTTGATTGGTCAGAGCACCTACCTCAAGTCGCGATGAAATTTTATGGCGATCGGGTAACTTTATCGCAAACTTCAGGCGATGATCCTTTTGAATCTGGCAACCAATCGTATGGTCAAGATTTTGTTGTCTATGGAAATAACGACAAGGGGCAAAAATACCTTTTGTCTGAAGAAGAATATTTCGGGCCTTCTAGTATCGAAGTTCCTAGAATAAAACCGCTCAGCGATGACTCGCACGAATCCAACGACTCGTTCAATGACGCAACTAATTTGACTCCTTTTAACGGGAAAAGCTTTCTCACTTATCAGGAAATTCAAATTTCAGCCACCTTGACGAACAAAAGTTCTTGGTTCATTCACAGGCTGGATGAGGATTTCTACATGTTTTTC
The DNA here is from genome assembly GCA_944350325.1 of uncultured Bacilli bacterium. Classification (GTDB taxonomy): domain Bacteria; phylum Bacillota_I; class Bacilli_A; order RFN20; family CAG-826; genus UBA4951. The sequence goes on from CALVOS010000016.1 coordinate 13,608, forward strand.
TTGCATGGGCCGGGCAAGATCCAAGCGCGTTTGGAGACCGAGGCTCATCTTAGTTATAGGGTTGAAATTTATGAATATGACACCAGCCAGCCGTATAAGAAACCGGCGGACGCGATTATCAAATCTGCCAAATTTACGAATTCAGCACGCAGATCCGTCGTGATTAGTTCGGAAGCGGATTCTGCCAGGACGATGTATGTCAGGGTTGTTAGTCACAACGATTCTGTCGATGGTGATTCACCATATTTGCTAACGGTAGAGTTGAAGACAGACACCGCGTGGTTCAGCAAAGGTCAGGGGGTCTCTCTTTCCTCACTGAAAAGCCGTTCCGGGGCTATTGGCGCTCTTTGGGTAGAAAACTTTCAACCTGAAGGGGTTTCTCCTACACCATTTGGTTCTCAAATGACCGGTTCTTCTAGCCTCCTTAACATGTATGACCCGCTTCTTGGTGAGGTTCGTAATGTTTCTTCCGGTGACCGTGTGTGTACTGCCGTGTTTTATCTTTGGGATCAAGAAGTAAAACTGTTATTGCGGCGCTATGTGCAATGGGCTTATGAGTCTTATAAGACCTATGTTGAGGGTAAATATAGTAAAAATAGCGCCATTTCTATAATTGAAAGCGTTTCGGGAATCGGCATGTATGTCGCTGGAGCACTTGTTTCCTCCTCGAGTTTTTCTTATTTGTTGAATGGTTTATCTTTGGCCAGCGATATGGTTGGGCTCGTCGTTAGTTTGACAACTTCTCATTCCTGGATTCCTGCCGCGCTCGATCTTTCCTATTATTTAGGAACTTTGAATGGCGCCCTAGGTGAGGGCGGACACAGGACCTTGGTCATACCTTTCTTTTATCGAATCATTGGGTCAACACTTGAATGGCCCTTTGACTCCTATTCTGCAAATGCGGTTTCCTTTGTCGCGGAAGGTTCTGAAAGTTCGGCCATCATCCCTTATATTCGTCCTGATTCTTGCTTTGAGGGAAAGGTTGCCTCTGTTACGTCGCTGTCTGACCTCAACGCCATAGCCTCTGATAGGACTCGTTAGTATGAAACGTAATGTATGCCTGCTAATGGTAGCTGCTCTCGTGTTACTTTCTTCCTGTGGTTCGGCGGAAAAATCAAATGTTCTCGGCGGCATGGACCCCTTCGAGACGGGGGAGGCGCCCTCCCTGGCGATCAGGGAAAGAGGGACGCTTGATGAAGCCGAGTCGAGCAAGGGGCTTCCCGGCTCCTATGTCCCGGGCGAGAACGATTCCCGGGAGAGGGCCACTCCGCTCAATGAGATGCGGATGGGCGGGATTCTTTCTCTTTCCGGCACCCTTGAGGCCGGGCTTTCTCTGAAAGGGGACGGGAACGGGTCGACGTGGGCCGACGAGGACTGGTATCTACTTCATGTCCAATGCCATGGGGAAGTCTCCTGGGGGATCGATGGCGAAGGCCTCTACGCGGCGGGCTGGTTCCTTCCTGCCTCTGCGAGCTCGCCGCAGGAACTGTCGATCCTTGGCGTCGCATCTCCGGGGGATGCCGGCAAGGCAGATCTCCCTTCCCCGGGTTCTTTCTTTCTTTCCGTTCGTGCGAAGGGGAATTTGGCGGAGGCCAAGGACTATTCCTTGTCCTTCTCTCTCGAGGAGCCTTCTGCTTCCGAGCCACCTTCCCCTGACGCTTTGGATGCCGAGGAGCAGGGGCTTCCGCTCCATTTCACCCTTGCCCAGGCGCTCCCGGGCGGGGCTTCCTCTTTCCTTGGGCAGGGATCAGGCTCGATGAATCTTTCCTGGCATCCTTATTGGAGGGAGCTGGAGAGGGTGGCGCCCGGCGGCTATGTTCCGGCGATGAACATCGACTTCCTTTCCGGGGAAGTGGCAAGGGACCTTGTCGAGATCGCCATGGACCTGGAAGGCGTATCCTCGTTTGAGATCGAGGGCGGAATTCTTCGCTACGTGGATTCGGAAGGCTGGGAGGTTCGGCACGACTTCCTTGCCAAGGAGCACGGGGAGATGATCCTTCGGGCGGCTGCGGCCTTGTTCGGGCGCTCCTCGGACGGAATCGACATGGATCGGTTCAGGATGGCGATGCCTTCTCTTGTCTATGGGCTCGGGACTGCTAAGGGCTTTGATGGCGTTTCCAACGGGAAATGGGTTCGCCTTTCCCCTTATGTCCTCCTTGAGGATGGCGTGGCTTCCTGGGGGGCCGGGGCGCTCGCCGATGGCATGGCAAGAATTAGCGATGGATGTTTCACGGACGGGCAGCGGACCGCTTATCCGGACGACTACCCGCTTGGTGAGGGAGCCATTGCGGATGAAGGAACGGCAGGCTCAACCTACGTTCCTTTCGCCGCTTTCCCTGGCTAGCGCAATCAGGACGGGATGCTCGCCAGCGCTCCTGCGCCTATAATCCAACCGCATGGAAAGCGGATATGGCGTGCGCAAGGAATCCTTATCCCCTCTTGGGAAGAAGAACGGGCTTTCCTGGAAGAAGGGGGGCCGCGCGTTCCTGAAGGTCATTCTTTCCGCGCTCATCGTCGTCCTTCTATCGGGGGGCTCGCAGATCCTTTACTGGCGCTATGCCTACGGAACCTTTCTGGTGAACGGGTCCTCCATGTACCCGACCCTCAACCACGACGCGGAAATGTGGGTGGACGGCAGGCTTTCCCAGATCCCTCCCGCGGATATCGGCGCCTTCGACGGCGGGGAAGGGACGGAGTATGTCTGCGATTTCGGATTGATGGACGATTCCGAGGACTTCCGTGATTCCCTTGAACGTTTTTCTATAGTTATCACCTACTTTGACGGGGATTTCCGGAATGGCGAGCTTCTTCCCGGTGCCGCCCCTAAGATCAAGCGGATCGTCGGGCTCCCAGGGGAGACCATCCAGATCGACGCTTCCGGCTCCTTGTTCGTTGACGGAGAGGAGGTTCCTCAGGACTTCGTCCCCGAATGGGGAGAGGACTATTTCCAGGACCATCTTCACGAGACCGGATCCGTGGCCTCCTATGCGCTTGGCGAGGATGAGTACTTCCTCCTGGGCGATAACCGCGCGAAGGGCGCTTCTGATGACAGCAGGTTCGAGGGTCCCGTCTCCTCTTCCTCGCTGATCGGGAGAGCGATCGCCGTCGTCGGGAAGTGCGTCTATCGCGCCTATGACGGCTCAACGAGCTTCCAGTCCTATCGCTGGCCATGGGAGGTCATGTGCCTATGAGCGCGACTTTCTCCCAAGGCATCCATCATTTCCCGGGCCACATGAAGAAGGCCCTGGATAGGCTTGCCCCTTACGTGAAAGGGGCGGATTTCCTTGTTGAGATATGTGATGCCAGGGCCCCCGTCAGCACCAGGAACCCTCTTTTCGACACTCTTGCCGGGACGAAGCCCCGACTCATCGTCCTGTCGAAAGGGGATCTCGCCGACGAGTCCGTCACCTCCTCGTGGGTCGCGTATTTCCGCGGGAAGGGGATCCCGGCTTTCTCCGGGAACCTTGTCGCCGGGAAGATTCTTCCTCTCCTAAGGGAATGCTCGAAGGGCCTTCTTGAAAGGAAGAGGGAGAAGGAGCGGAGGATCGGGATGAAGCCCCAGGACGCGCGCATCCTCGTCTTCGGCGTCCCGAACGTCGGGAAGTCGACTTTCATCAACGCCTTGGCGGGAAGAAGGCGGCTCAAGAGCGAGAACCGTCCCGGCGTCACCAGGGCCGAGCAGTGGCTCCGGATCGAGGGGGAATTCACGTTGCTTGACACCCCGGGGATCCTTCCGATGCGCTACGAGGAGAAGGAGCAGGCGCTTCATCTTGCTCTCCTTGGCTCCATCCCCGACCGCATTCTCCCGGAAGACCAGCTTTTCCTCTCTTTGGTAGCCTTTCTGCAAGAATATTACCCAACCTCCTTGAAGGAACGGTTCGGTATCGAGAGCCTTTCCGGGCTTGTTCCTGAGGATATCGAGTTCCGCATTGCCCTTCGGCGGGGCCTTCTTGGCATGCACGGGGAGCCGCGCCTGGAGGAGGCGGAGTCCCTTTTGCTCCGCGAATTCCGCGCGGGGCTCCTGGGAAAGATGAGCCTGGAGCGTCCCCGTGCTTAGCTACGAGAGGCGATTCTTCAAGGAAGGCTTCCGTTGGATCGCCGGGGTGGACGAGGCGGGGAGAGGCCCTCTCGCCGGTCCTGTGGTCGCCGCCGCGGTCATCCTTCCGGAAGAGTTCCGGAATGAGGAGATCGATGACAGCAAGAAGCTGACCGCGAGGAAGCGGGAGTCCCTTTTCGGGTTGATTGAGGAGAGCGCGCTTTCCTATGGGATCGCGATCCTCAGCGCGGAGGACATTGACCGGCTCAACATCTACCAGGCCACGAAGGCGGCGATGGGAAATGCGCTGGAGTCCCTCTCCCTTCCGCCCGACCTCGTCATCACGGACGCGATGCCCCTGGAAGGAATCTCCTGCCCCGTGGTTCCCTTGGTCAAGGCGGATGCCCAGTGCCTCAACGTCGCCGCGGCATCGATCCTTGCCAAGGTCACCAGGGACAGGATCATGGACGAGCTGGACGCTCGCTACCCGGAATACGGGTTCCGCAGGAACAAGGGGTACGGGACGAGGGAGCATCTCGATGCCCTGGAGCGCCTTGGTCCGATCCCCGGAATCCATCGCTGCTCCTTCGGCCCGGTCAAGGCGGCGCTGGAAAAGAAACTCCTCCTGTTCTAGGGCAGGTTTCCTCGTCTCCCTCCTATAAGGGCTTGGGAGGAACGAGAGAATGCGCAAAGGTAGCGATTTGCTCCTGGCCCTTTCCGCGCACTATGGCGGGGACTGGGATAAGGAGATGGGGGCGGTAAGGCGAAGGGAGTACCTGAGCAAGGAGACCGTCGAGGAAGCCATCGGGAAGATCGGGGGCATAGGGACGGTCACGATGCTGGACGACTCCTTCCCGCCCCAGCTTCGTCCGGCATGGAAGCCGCCCCTCGTCCTTTACTACGAAGGGGACTTCACGCTCGTCCAGAGGGAGGAGAGGTGCGTCACCTACGTCGGCTCGAGGGACTGCAGCGCCTACGGGGCGAGGATGGCCAGGGAGATCGGGGCGGGGCTTGCCAGGAACGGCTACGTCCTCGTCTCAGGGCTCGCCCGCGGGATCGACGCCTCCGCGATGGAAGGCGCTCTCGATGCAGGGGGCAGGGTGGTCGCGGTGCTTGGGACAGGCGTGGACGTCTGCTATCCCATGGGGAACAGGCCCCTTTACGACAGGATCCGGCGCTCCGGGCTCATTCTGAGCGAATATCCTCCGGGAACGAAGGCCCGTCCCGAGCACTTTCCGATGCGGAACCGCATCCTCGCCTTCCTGAGCAAGGTGGTGGTGATCGGGGAGGCCGGCCCCAGGAGCGGGACCGCGGTCACCGCGAACTACGCGATCGGAAGCGGGAAGGACGTAGGGTGCATCCCCTTCCCGGCGGGGGAAGGGTCCCTCTGCAACCGCCTCATCAACCAGGGGGCCTACCTGATCGATGGCCTGGACGACCTTCTCTTCCTCCTGGAGGGGCTCCCGCGGAAAGAAAAATCGGAAGAGGATAAATAATCCTTTATTTATCAGGGACAGGGACCCCTCCCTCTCTCTTGCGCCAAGAAGAGAAGCGCCCCTATATTCTTGCCTCGAGCGGAGGTTTCCCTATGAAGCTTGTGATCGTTGAGTCCCCGAAGAAATGCGAGACCATCCAGGGCTACCTTGGCCCTGAGTACAAGGTCATGGCCTCCCAGGGGCATATCCGGGACCTCAGCACGAAGGGGAAGGGCGGGCTCGGCATCAACGTCGAGGCCGGCTTCCTTCCCGACTTCGTCATCAACCCCGACAAGAAGCGCATCGTCGACTCCCTCAGGAGGGAGGCGCGGAAGGCGGAGGAAGTGATCCTCGCGACCGACCCCGACCGCGAGGGAGAGGCGATCTCCTGGCATCTCGCCCAGGTGCTTTCCCTCCCGATCGAGGACACGAAGCGGCTCCAGTTCCACGAGATTACGAAGCCTGCCTTGGAAGAGGCGATCGCCCATCCCGGCCGCATCGACATGAATCTCGTCAACAGCCAGGAGACCCGGCGCATGTACGACCGCGTCATCGGCTTCAAGCTATCCGGCCTCCTCAAGCGCAAGATCAGCGCGATGAGCGCCGGGCGCGTCCAGTCCGTCACCTTGCGCATGATCTGCGATAACGACGAGGAGATCGCCGCTTTCTGCCCCGAGGAGTACTGGACGATTTCCGCGACGATCGCGCTGGAAGGGGGGAAGTCCCTCGTCCTATCCCTTGAGAAGGTCGACGGGAAGGCCCCGGAGATCCATTCCAAGGAGGAGGCGGACAAGGTCCTCTCCCGCATCGGGAGCGCGCTTCGCCTCATTTCCCTCCAGAACGTCGAGCGGCGGGTCCAGAGCAAGCCCGCCTTCACGACCTCGACCATGCAGCAGGAGGCATATAACCGCTACCGCCTCACTCCTTCCAGGACCCAGTCCATCGCCCAGCGCCTTTACGAAGGCGTCGCCCTGGAGAACGGGGAGAAAATCGGCCT
>CALVOS010000017.1 GCA_944350325.1 uncultured Bacilli bacterium
CTTCCTGATCTTTTCGTTGAAGGCCTCGCTCAGGATCTTGTAATCCTCTTCATCGGCATTCGCTTCCTTCGCCCATTCGAAGTCGTTGATGGCGAACGCCTTGAATTTCACCCCCCCCTTATCCTCGTCGCGCACGAGCGCCTCGACGGAGAGCCCTGAAGCGAAGACCCAGCGGAGCGGAAGAAGCGTGATTGCTCCGTTTTTTTTCCTTAAGCTTGGCGAGCACGGGGATGCTATCCTTGATTCGCTCCGTCATGGAGCGCAGGATGGCTGAACGCGCCATTCCCGCGGCAGGACTTTGGGATATGGCCTCGTTGATGGCTGGCCGTGCCGCACCTTCCGCATAGCGGCTCTGGTCCTTGTAGATCGCCTTGATGAGGTCTTCTTTCTCCGACTTCGTGAACTCGTTCGATTCCGCGATGAGCATGGATAGCCGGAGCGCGAGACCTTCGTCGAAAAGACGCTCTCCTAGGAATATTCCCTGTCCCTGCACCGCGGGCTGGATGTCATATCCTTCCCCTTTCGGGCCCACATAGTCGAGGGAGAGATAGTCGAGGGAGTCCTTGACCGTCTTCCGGTTGGGGGCGCGCGAGCCTTCGGGCAGTTTCTTCTTGAGGAAGTGGATGATCTGGCTCTGGAGGAGGGGATGCTCCTTGTCCGACTCCTTCCTCAAGATTTCCAGTACAGGCAGGGCGATGGTGCTGTTCGTCTTCTTCTCTTCGCTCTTCTTTTCCATGGATGAAGGATAGCTTCGCGGGCCGGCGAAAAGCCTTTCCTCGCCACGAGTGAGAGAAATATCGGACGGCGAAGAGGATGATTCCTATGGCTTCTTCGCATCCAATCTGCCCCTCTTGCGGATGAGACCCCTAGGTCGCGCTTTTTTCCGCTGAAGCGCCACCCCTGCCTCTTTCCCTCCGCATACCCTTTCCGACTGAGGGCTTCGGGCTTTTAAGGTGTAATAAAAAGGACCTCTCCACGACCTCCTTTGGATTTGCCTCCAATTTTCCGCCCGTCCCGCTATTGCCCTTCCCACCATTGGGCGTTTAAATGGATGGCACCCACATATCGGTGCCGCTTGAAGGAGGGATTCATGAAACCCAAGGCGCTTTTCCTTGGGATCCTGGCCGCCGGGCTCGCTCTCGCGGGCTGCGGGGACGGGGATTCCAGCACGTCGTCCACGACGCCCGATTCGACCGGAACGGGCAGCTCCAGCATCGTCGACAGCGACCCCTGGGCCGACTACGACCTCAAGACCATCGCCGAGCTAATCGAACTGGCCGCGCCTTATACAGGCGAGGATCCTTCTCCTGAGCGCTACTACGTCGCCGCCCATATCGACGAAGTCACCGACGAGCAGTATGGCGCGATGACCATTTCCGACGAGACCGGGACGCTCGAGGTCTACGGCACCTACTCCGCGGACGGAGAGCTCCGTTACAGCGCCCTCCAGGACAAGCCGGTCGCCGGAGACGAAGTCCTCCTCTACGGGAACCTCAAGATGTACAAAGGCGAGGCGGAGATCTATTCGGGCTGGATCATTGACTATGCATCCAACCAGGAGCCCGCCGATCCCTCCGACTACCAAGCGATGACCGTCGCGGAAGCGCGCGAGGCGGAGGACGGGACCCTCGTCCGCGTCTCGGGCATCGTGGCCCGCCGTACCTACGCCTCCGGAATGAGCCCGACCGGATTCCTCCTGGTTGATGGCTCTTCCTCCATCTATGTCCACGGCGCCGCCGCGGCCAATCAGGTTGAAGAAGGCAACACCGTCACCCTCAGGGGCGAGAAGGACCACTGGATCCTTGATGGGGAGAAGGACGCCGCCGCGGAGGTCGGTTACAAAGGCTCGAACCAGATTGCCGACGCCTATGTCGAAGAGAACGACAAGGGCAAGACCGACCCCGACTACTCCTGGGTCGAGGAGACCACTGTCCGCGACATAATGCGCACCCCGCTCTCCGAGGATTTCACCGGCCTCGTCCATAAGGTGAACGCCGTCATCCGCAAGGTTCCCGGAAGCGGCTTCGTCAACTACTACATCAACGACCTTGACGATGCCACCGGGTCGTATTGCTACAGCCAGGCCAACGGCAACGACTTCGGCTGGCTCGACGAGTTCGACGGCAAGATCTGCACGGTCTACCTGACCGTCCTCAACGCCAAGTGCGGCTCCACCGGCTCCTTCTGGCGCTTCCAGCCCGCCGATGTCATTGACGAGGGCTACAAGATGGACATCGACCAGGCCGATGAGTTCGTCGCCGACTACTTCATCCGCGAGCAGTTCCAGGAAGTCTACTACGACGATCCGGACCTCGAGCTCATCCAGTCTTGGAGCTCGGAGCTCCTGGGCATCGACGAGGTCCTCGTCTCCTATTCCTCCTCTGACACCGACGTCATCTGGTTCGAGGAGATTTCTGAGCAGGAGGGCGGTGACAAGATCCTCCTCCACACCGGCACCAAGCACGGGACTGCGACCATCACCGTGAACGTCGTGGGGAACAGCACGACCACGTTCACCCTTGATATCTCCTACAGCGAGCCCCCGACCTACGAGCACATTTCCATCGCCGAGGCGATCGCCAAGCCCGTGGGCGAGGAGGTCATCGTCAAGGGCGTCGTCGGGCCCTCCACGGTGAACTGGGACGCCTTCTATCTCCTTGATGGGGAAGAGGCTATCACTTGCGCCCAAGGGAACGTCGAGCAAGGCGTGCCCACCATTTTCGATTCCGCCAATATCGGCGATATCGTCTATCTTAAGGGAACGCGGGACGTCTGGAAGGCCTCAAGCAAGGAGTATGGCCAGATCTGCCTCACCGACTGCGAGGTCCTCTCCGTCGAGAGCAGCGGGAACGACTGGCATCAGGATTGGTTCATCGAGGGGA
>CALVOS010000018.1 GCA_944350325.1 uncultured Bacilli bacterium
CCAACGACGACTTCATCCGCACGACCCAGCCTCGCCACGTGTCCACCGTCCAGGAAGTGTTCTCGCGCTTCCTCAAGGAAGGGGACGTCTATCTTTCCAAGTACAAGGGCTGGTACTGCGTCCACGAGGAGACCTTCTGGACCGAGACCCAGGTCGGGAAGGATCGCGTCTGCCCCGAATGCGGCCGTCCCGTCGAGGAAAAGGAGGAGGAAGCCTACTTCTTCTCCTGCGGGAAGCACCTTCCCGGGCTTCTGAAGCTTTTCGAGGAGCGTCCCCTCTTCATCACCCCGACGGGACGGAAGACCGAGATGGTCAACAACTTCATCGCCCCGGGCCTCAACGACCTCTGCGTCACGAGGACCACGTTCCGCTGGGGGATTCCGGTGAAGGAGGACGAGAAACACGTCGTCTACGTCTGGCTCGACGCCCTCCTCAACTACGTGAGCGCCCTCGGCTATCTCCAGGAGGACGACTCCCTCTTCCGGAAGTTCTGGCAGGATCCCGAGTCGGAGATCGTCCATCTCGTGGGCGCGGACATCACGAGGTTCCACACCATCTACTGGCCGATGTTCCTCGAAGCGCTCGGGCTCCGCGCGCCCGACCGCATCTTCGTCCACGGGCTCATGATGATGAAGGACGGGAAGATGAGCAAATCGAAGGGGAACGTGATTTATGTGGAACCCCTCGTGGAGCGCTACGGGGTGGACGCCGTGCGCTACTACCTGGCGAGCGAGATCGTCTTCGGGGCCGACGGCCAGTTCACCCCGGAGCTCTTCGTCGATAGGCTCAACGCGGATCTCGCCAATAACCTCGGCAACCTCCTGAACCGCACCGTCTCGATGATCGGGAAGTATTTCGGGGGCGATCTCCCCGCGACCAAGGGCGACGTCGACGAGGAGGACCGGATGCTGAGCGAGGCCATCGAGAACTGCATTCGCGCCTATGGGGAGAACATCGACTCCCTCAAGGTGACGGAGGCCTATCGTGGCGTCATGGACGTTCTTTCCCTGGCAAACAAGTACATCGATACGAAGGCGCCCTGGGCGCTTGCGAAGGATCCGGGGAAGAGGGAGGAGCTCGCCTCCGCGATGGGCCACCTCGCGATGGCCCTCCGCATGGCGGGCGTCCTTCTTTCGCCGATCCTCATCAAGAAGGCAGGGTCCCTCTTCGAGCAGCTCGGCATCCCCGAGGAGATCCGGACCTTCGATTCCCTCAAGGACATCTACCTTCCTGCGCTCCACGTCGAGAAAGGGGCGCCTCTCTTCCCGCGTCTTGACGTCCTCCAGGAGACGGATTGGCTCAAGGCCCTCATGGCCTCGCCCAAGGAGAAGGCCGCGGCCTGATGGAATTTCGCTTTCCCTTCGTTTCGAGAGGAAATTGCAGGGATTATCTTCTTTCTGGCGAAGGGGTCATCCAGCTGGAGGACGGGCGAATCGCCTTCGTCCCCGGGGTCTTCCTCGGGGAGGAAGGGGAGTTTGAGATTCTCTACTCCCGGAACGGAGCGCTCCATGGAAGGCTGAGGAGGATTATTCAGGCCTCTCCCTCCCGCGTCAAGCCCTCTTGCCCCGTCCCTACCGCCTGCGGGGGATGCTCCTTTCAGGCGCTTTCCTACGAGGAGCAGCTCCGGGTCAAGAGGGAGTTCGTCCTCCGGGAGCTGGAAAGGCGGCTCGGGGAAGGGATCGAGGTTCTTCCGACGGTGGGGATGGAGAATCCCCATGGCTATCGCAACAAGGCGAGCGTGCCTGTGAGAAGGGGCAGGAAGGGGGAGGCTATCTGGGGCTTCTTCCGGAAGGGGACCCATGAGATCGTCCCTTGCCCCTCCTGTGACATCGAGGACCCTCTTCTTTCTAAGGTCATCCAGAAGGCTGGGCACCTGCTGAACGAGCTGAGGATTCCTCCCTACGACGAGAAGGAGGAGCGAGGGGCGATCCGAGGGATGCTCGCCCGTTCCTCAAGGAAGGAGGGGAGGGCCCTTCTTGTGATTATTTCCCGCTCCCGCTCCTTCCCGGGGAAGAAGGAGCTCGTGGAACGAGTCAAATCCGAGATTCCCGAGGTTTCCTCGCTCGTCCTCAACATCCAGAAGGAAAGGACGAACGTCGTGCTCGGGGAGAAGGAGGAGGTCCTTCTTGGCCCGGGCTTCATCGAGGATGAGCTCCTCGGGCTTCGTTTCCGCATCTCCTCGAAGAGCTTCTATCAGACGAATCCCTGGATGACCGAGCGGCTTTACCTCCGGGCGATGGAGGCGGCAGGGCTTACTAAGGAAGACTTCGCGATCGACGCCTATTCCGGGATCGGGACGATCGGGCTTGTCGCCTCCTCCTTCGCGAAGGATGTCCTCGGGATCGAGGAGGTCGAGGAGGCCGTGAGGGACGCGGAACGGAACAGGGAGAGGAACGGCAGGACGAACTTCCATATGGTCCTGGGGGACTGCCCTGAGGTGCTCTCCGTCCTTGCCAGGGAAGGAAGGAAGTGCGACGTCCTCTTCATGGACCCTCCGAGGAAGGGGTCCACCGAGCGCTTCCTTTCCGCGGCGAAGGAGCTTTCCCCGAGGAAGATCGTCTATGTCTCCTGCAATCCGGCGACCCTCGCGCGGGACCTGGCCCTCCTTCTTCCGGAGTACCGCCTCCGCTCGGCGGAGCCCTTCGACATGTTCCCGATGACTCCCCACGTGGAGACGGTTGCCCTTTTGGAGAGAAAGGCGTGAATGACGAGATATTCCTTTGAACGCCATCCCTTTTCCTTGATATTAGATTTCAAGGAGGATGTTCTCGCTCGTCTATCGCTTCATGGGGATGAGTCCCTCCCTCCCCTTCCCCCTTGCCCGGCGAGGGAATGGCTGGAAGGCTATTTCCAAGGGAAGGAAGAGGCGCTTGGGCTTCCTCCCCTGGCCCTGAAGGGGACTGCCTTTGAGAAGCGCGTATGGCGTTCTCTCCTTCGGATCCCCAGGGGGCGAGTCATGACCTACGCCTCCTTCGCGGAGATGGCGATGGGCTCCAGGAGGTACGCGCGGGCCGTGGGAGGGGCACTCGGAAGGAATCCCCTTCCCCTTCTCTATCCCTGCCATAGGGTTATCGCAAGCGATGGCACCCTCGGAGGATTCCTCTACGGGGCGAAGATGAAGAAAGCCCTCCTTCTTCAGGAGGGCGTCATCTTCCTTGGAGACAAGGTCCTCCTGGGCGAAGGGACGATCTTCCTTCCTTAGGCGTTTTCCACAGGCTCGGGCAAATCCTTCTTCTCGTCCTTGCCCTTCTTAAGGCCGAAGGTCCCTTCCTCTTTCTCGCGGTTGAACTTCCGGATGATGAGGATCATCGCAGGGATGAGCACCAGGTCCGCGCCGAGCCAGGCGATCGGGTTGGAGAAGGCGAGCCCCATCCAGCCGGCGTACTGGGCGAGGACGAGGGAGAAGATGATGCGGAGGGTCAGCTCGACGAAGGAGACGATGATGGTGATCTCGCTTCTTCCGAGCCCCTGGATCGAGCTACGGAAGACGTAGAGGGTCGAGAGGAGGGAGTAGCAGCCGAGCTGGATCCCGAGATAGAGGAGGACGGCGTCCTGGATGGCCGGGGTGACGTTGGAGAGGAAGAGCATCACGAGGTAGGGGATGAGGGGGATAACCACGGCCGCCATGAGGAGGCAGACGGAGATGCCCATGAGGGTGCCCCGGACGAGCCCCTTCTTGATGCGGGGGAGGTCGGCCGCGCCGTAGTTCTGCCCGCAGTAGGTCGCCATCATCGTGCCGATCGCGAGGATGACGCAGTTGCTGAAGCCGTCGATCCTGCCGGCGACGCTATAGGCGGTCGTGTAGAGGCCGCTGTAGTAGTCGGGGCTCCCGGCGAAGGATGCCTCGTACATCGCGTTGATCATGTTCGCGCCCCTTTGCTGCATGAGAAGGCCGATGCCGACGATGGAGAATTGGATCGCCATCGGGATGGACACCCTCGCGTGGTCCTTCCACATCTTCCAGTCGGGCTTCCACTCGCTCTTCCTGATGCGCGCGTAGTCGTAGCGCCAGAAGAGCCAGAAGGCGCAGAAGGCCGCGCTCAGGAACTGCGAGAGGATCGTCGCCCACGCCGCCCCGGCGGTGCCCATCCCGAAGGGCCCGACGAAAAGGTAGTCGGCGCCGATGTTGACGAGGGAGGCGAGGATAAGTGCGTATAGAGGCGTCCTCGTGTCCCCGAGGGAACGGAGGATGTTGGAGAAGAGGTTATAGAAGATGGTCGCCCCGAGCCCGAGGAAGATGGGGAAGAGGTACTCCTTCGCATACCCGTAGAACTCTTCCCCGAGTTCCGTAAGGGCGAGGAGAGGGTCGATGCAGGCCACGCCGACGATGGTGAGGACGACCGTCGCGATCGCAGAGATGAGGATCGAGGTCGCCAGGGACTTCCGGAGCCCTTCCGCGTCCTTTGCCCCGAAGTACTGGGCGGCGAGGACGGCAAGGCCGCTCGTGAGCCCGGAGGCGAACCCGAGGATCATGAAGCTCGAGGAGCCGGTCGCCCCGACCGCGGAGAAGGCCGCGTCCCCGACGATCTGCCCGACGATGATGGAGTCGACGACGCTATAGGCCTGCTGGAAAAGATTGCCGATCAGAAGGGGGACAAGGAAGATCAGCATCCCCCGGATGATCGACCCCTTGGTCATGTCGACAGTTTTGGTCGCTTTGACACCGATCTCTGCCATAGAGAACCCCCTTGCTCGAAAGCCGGATAAAGATACGCCGGCCACTCCAAAGGAGTGAGAGGGGTTAAGGGCCCTAGATGTGAGAAAGCGGTTACAGCATTCAGGCGAGAAATTTATGAAAGCGCTTACGGTTTCCTATTGCCAAAAGTCCGGGATGGTGTTTTCATGATGTCAACTTAACCGCTTAAGTAGAGAGGAGGAACCATGAAAAAACTTGCTCTGACAACGGTTATGCTCGCCTCGGCGGGGCTTTTGCTCCTTGCCGGGTGCGACCAAACGGGCGTGGATACGTCCAGCACCGCCTCAGACCCCGTCTCCAGCTCCGTCCAGGAGGAGGAGACCTTCACCGTCACCTTCTACGACCAGGACGTCGCCCTCCATACGGTCGAGGTCGAGTCTGGCGATACGGTCGAGGAGTGGGACCCGACCTCCGAAGTGACCGACAAGACCTTCGGGGGCTGGTACATCGAGCCCTCCCTCGCCCACGAGTTCGACTTCTCCACCGCCATCACGCAGGACACCAGCATCTACGGGAAGTTCACCAGCTACGTCGAGGACACCCGCACGTGGGTCATCGCCGGCTCCGGGTCCTCCTCGATCCTCAAGAGCAGCAGCTGGGGCGTCGTCGTGAACGAGGAGCATAAGCTCGTCAAGGAGGAGAGCGAGGGCGAGAACGTCTACTCGATCACCTTCGACGCCTTCGTCAACGACCAGTTCCAGTTCATGGTTCCCGTCTATAACGAGGACGACTCCATCAGCTGGGGCGTCCAGAGGGGCGGAGCCTACGTCCAGTCCCTCGTGGACGAGGACGGCACGGAGACCTTCTCCGCGGGAGGAGGCCTTGGCGGCTCCAACTACAAGACGAACCTCACCACGCTCGTCGCGGGGAACTACACTTTCCGCCTCCACACCTTCCCGCAGTACGACCGCACCGAGGAGGGGGAGCCGGCCGTCTCCGAGGGCACCCTCGAGGAGGTGCAGGACAACTACAACGACTACGACTACGTCGAGTGGACGAGGAACGGGGACCCCATCGAGGAGCAGGCCGAGTCGATCACGGACTTCTTCATCAAGGGCCAGAACATCTCCGAGTGGATGGACTATATCAACGACCACACCCTCATGACGCCGAACAAGGATAGGACCGTCTATACCAAGGATATATACCTCGAAGCCGGGGACCAGGTCATGTTCGCCTCCCGGAACCAGGACACGGCCACCCTCGAGTACTCGATGGGGAACGACTACATCAAGGCCGAGAACATCGCCGCGGACGATCCGATCCTTGAGAGCGACATCACCTCCCTCGGCGGGAGCAACATGCAGATCAACACCTCCGGGCTCTATAGCTTCACCTACGACACGGCCACCAAGGTCCTCGGGGTCGAGCTTGACAAGGACTACGTCCGCCCGACCTACGACATCTACGTGAACGGGAACTTCGACGAGGACCCCTCCTGGGGGAACAAGATCGGGAACGATGAGTACAAGTTCGTCCCGAGCGCGGAGGACCCCGACGTGCTTGAGCTTCCTTCCCCATCACCCTAAAGGAAGGGGAGGAGCTCGGCATTCAGCTCATGGACGGTGAGGACTACGGTCCCTTCTGGTCCTACGACAGGCTCGTCTCCTTCGACATCCCTGCTATTGAGAACGAGTATTTCCACGGCATGAACGGCCACTCCGGGAACATCGTCTGCGACGTCGCCGGGGAGTACGAGGTGACCATCGACCTCTACTCGGAGATCGTGAAGATCACCCCCGCCCTCTAGCCTCTAAGGGAAAGGGGGAGGTCGCCCTCCCCCTTACGCCCGGAGGTGGTGCTCCCAGTCCCGGGGATCCTCCTCGAGGGACTTCCCGATCGTCTCCAGGAGGAGCGAGAGCTTCTCCTTCCCATCCAGAGGGAAGAGAACCGAGTCCCCGCCCCGCGCGAGAAGATACTCGTGTAGGCTAGGGGAGAGAGAAAGAAACGGCCCGCCCTCCCGGAGGACCTTCTCCGCCTCCTCATAGGTGGACACCTCCGTCACGTCGACCCCGGCGGCCTCCCCGCCGATCCTTCCTCCGGAAAGGATCCTCCTGCCCCTCCCCGCCTCGTCGATCCTGTCCGGATCGGTGATGAGGGAGAAGAAGATCGAGTTCGGGATGTCCGTCCCGTAGCTGAGGATCGGGGAGAAGGTGAGGTTCGCCGATTCCAGGAAGCGCTTCTCGCTCAGCCGGAAGGCGATGATCGCGTCCATCCCCTTGAGCGCCTCCCTCTCCCTGTGGGGGACGAGGACGAGCCTCTTCCCCTTCCTCTGGAGGAGGGAGGAGAGGGTGTCGGAGACCCCCATCATGTCGGCCGCCTCGAAGTCGCCCCTGGGCGTGCGGTAGAGGAAGCCGACGAGCCCGGACTCCCCGCGGGCGAGAGCCTTGCCGGCGAGGTTCTGGGAGTAGTGGTAGAGGTTGGCGATCTGGAGGATCTTCCTCCGCAGCTCCTCGCTGATCTTCTGGCCCTTCACGTCGTTAAGGACATAGGAGACGGACGCGGTGCTGCAGCCCGCTTCCCTGGCGATGTCCTTCATGGTCACGCGCTTCGCGCTCATAGCTGCATCTTACACCACACCGAAAGGAGGAGGCATGGAGCGATTCATCCTCGAGCATCATAGCGATTCCCCCTTCTCTTTCCCCTTGGATGGGCACTCGCTGAGGGTGCGCCTCAAGGCATGGAAAGGATTCGCGCCCGCGCGGGTCGAGGTGCTCCATA
>CALVOS010000019.1 GCA_944350325.1 uncultured Bacilli bacterium
CCCGCACTCGGAGCACTTGAGCGTCGTGTTCTCGCGCTTCTTCGCCTTCGCCATGTCCAATCACTTCCTTCCCGTTGCGGGCGTGACTCTACCACAGGAGGAAGGGCCGCGCCACAAGATTGTCCCCCTCCCCGCGAGGAGGAGAAGGCCTCCTCCTTCTCCCGCCCGATGTATCATTCGCCCATGAGAAGGCGGGAAGAGACCAGGAAGGTCCAGGTCGGCAGGATCCAGATCGGAGGGAGCGGGCGCCCCCTCGTCCAGAGCATGTGCTCCATCAAGACCTCGCGGAAGGAGGAGGTCCTCGCCGAGCTTCTCCGCACGAAGGCCCTCGGCGCGGACCTGATGCGCCTTTCCGTCCTCGACGAGGAGGACGCGCGCGCCTTCTCCTTCCTCGCGAGGGAAAGCGGGCTTCCCTTGGTCGCCGACATCCATTTCGACCACCGCCTCGCCCTCCTTGCCCTGGAGTCCGGGGCCTCCGCCGTCCGCATCAACCCCGGGAACATCGGGGGGGCTCTTTGCGCGAAGGAGGTCGTAGACTCCGCGAGGAGGCACCATGCCGCCATCCGCATCGGGGCGAACTCCGGCTCGATCCCGAAGGAGCTGGAGGAGCGCTCCCCCAAGGTGCGCGCGGAGGCCCTCCTTTCCTCCATCGCGCCCTACGTCTCCCTTCTTGAGTCCCTTGATTTCCGGGACATCGTGCTCTCCCTCAAGGGGAGCGACGTGCGGGAGACGGTGGAGGCCTATCGCCTCGCCGCGGAGCGCTACCCCTATCCCCTTCATCTCGGGATCACCGAGGCGGGGCCTTTGGAGACGAGCCTCGTCCGGAGCGCCGCGGGCCTTTCCCCCCTCCTCCTCGACGGGATCGGGGACACCATCCGCATTTCCCTCACCGAGCCTCCCGAGGAGGAGATCAAGGCGGCGAACCGCCTTCTCCACGACCTCGGGCTCCTCCCCGATTTCCCGACCTTCATCAGCTGCCCCACCTGCGGGCGGACGGAGGTGGACCTCCTCCCTCTCGCGCGGAAGGTCCGGGACACTCTCGAGGAAAGGAGGATCCCCCTTACCGTCGCGGTCATGGGATGCGCGGTGAACGGGCCCGGCGAGGCGAGGCACGCCGACCTCGCCCTCTGCGGGGGCAAGGGGAGGTGGGCCCTCTATAAAAAAGGCGAGCACGTCCTCTCCTTCCCTGAGGAGGAAGCCTACGATAGGCTCCTCGAGGCGATCGACTCGCTTCTTGCCAGCGAGAGATAGTTCCAGAAAGAGGCGGATCCGGGAATCCACCTTTTTCGTTCCTAGGGTGGCCTCCTCTTAGGAAAGAGAGAGGGGCTCCGCTAGGCAGAAGCCAAGGAAGGGTCACTTCCCGCCCTTCCGGAACTTCTTGTCGAGCTGCCCGCGGACGGCTTCCTTGATCGCCTTCCTCCGGTACTTCCTCTTGACCTGCTCGATCGCGATCTGGGTCTTCTTCCGATGCATCGGCTCGACCCTCTTCTTCCGGCTCATGGCCTTGGCGATGAGGATCTCCTTCCTCTCCTCCTCGGGAAGTTCCTTCTTCCGAGGGGCCTTCCGGGGCCGGAGGTCGGTCCCCTTCTCGTCCTTGAGGACGCCGTTCCTGAGGGAATGGAATAGAAGGGGCACCCCCTCCTCGAGGAGGCGGCGCGGGCCTTTCGCGGTGTCCGCGTTATAGAGGAGCCAGGAGTCGCCCTCCTTCCCGAAGCGGCCCGTCCTCCCGGCCCGGTGGAAGTAGAAGTCCGGGTCCTGGGGGAAGCTGAGGGAGAAGACGTCGGTGACGTTCTCGATGTCCATCCCCCGAGCGAGGAGGTCGGTGGCGACGATCGTCCTCTCCTTGTCCTCGCGGATCCTCCGGAGCGCCCGGTTTCTCTCGCGCCTCTCCATGGCTCCGCTATATTGGAGCGCCTCCTCCCCGTTCTCGCGGAGGAAGCGGTGGAGCGAGGAGGCCTCCTCCCTGGTGGAGGCGAAGACGAGGGCGAGGTAGGGGTTCCGGATCCTCAGGAGCTGGAGGAGCGCGTTCATCGCCCCCATATGGCCGATGTCCACGGCGTGGTGCCTCACCCCGGAGGCGGTCCTTGTCTCCTCCGCCTCGTAGCGGAAGTCCTCCCTCACGAACTTCGAGAGGGCGTCGCGGAGGTTCTGGCGGAGGGTCGCGGAGAAGACGAGGAAGGAGCACCTGGGGGGAAGCGCCTTCCCCAGGGACTCGACCTCCCCCATGAAGTTCATGTCGAGGAGCATGTCCGCCTCGTCGAGGACGAGGTAGCGGACGTTCCGGAGGGAGAAGGCACCGCGGGTGAGGAGGATGTCCTTGATCCTCCCGGGGGTCCCGATCGCCATGTGGGGCGGGACCTCCTTCCCCTCGAGGTTCTGGCTCACCTCGTCCTCGGCGGTGTATAGCCGCGGCTTGAAGGAGGGGAAGTAGCGCTGGAACTCCCGCGCGAACTCGTAGGTCTGGCGCGCGAGCTCGGCGGTCGGGGCGAGGACGACCGACTGGAGGCGCGGAAGGGAAAGGTCGGTCCTTTCCAGAAGCGGGATGAGGAAGGAATGGGTCTTGCCCGTCCCCGTCGCCGACTGGACGAGGAGGGACTCCCCGCGGAGGATCGCGGGGATCGCCCGGGCCTGGACCGGCGAGGCGTCCTTGTAGCCCAGCCCCCGGAGGGCCTCGATCATCCGGGGCGAGAGGTTCATTCCCTTGAAATCCATGGCCGTGATTATAAGGAAGGAGGACGGGGTTTGCCCACCGGGGCGGCCTCGGGAAGGGCCTAACGCGCGGAATTCCCCGATGGGAGGGTCTTCCCCGAGGGAGCCCTCCTCATCGCGAGATGCTATCCTTTCCCCATGGAAGTCCAGGTCCTCCAGCCCCATGGCTTCTGCGGAGGGGTCCGCCGCGCGATCGCGCTTGCCAGGGCCGCGCTCCGGGAGGAGGGGACGCTCTTCGTCCTCGGCCCCCTGGTCCATAACCGCGAGGCGAGGGAGGCCCTCCGGAAGGAAGGGGCCCTCTTCCTCGACCTGGAGGAGAAGGATTTCCAGGAGGCCGTCCTCTCGCTCCCGGAGGGGGCGAGGCTTCTTTTCGGCGCCCACGGGCACGACCCCTCGCTGGAGGATCTTGCCCGGAAGAGGGGGGCGAGGATCCTCGACGCGACCTGCCCCTTCGTGAGGAAGAACGCGGAGAGGATCCGCCTCGCCCTCAAGGAGGGGAGGAAGGTCTGCTACCTCGGGGAGGAAGGTCACGCGGAATGCCGCGCGGTCCTCTCCGAGTTCCCCAGGATTCCCCTCTACGGGAGGGACATGGTCCCGGAAGGAGGGCCCCTCCTCCTCGTCTCGCAGACGACGATGGGGCTCGGGGAGGTCGAGGAGGCGGCGAGGTCGCTCTCCCGGTCCCACTCCCCGGTCGAGGTCCTCCACCCCTGCAAGGCGACGGAGGAGCGGCAAAGGGCCCTCCTCAAGATCCAGGAGGACGTCGAGGCGCTCCTCGTGCTGGGAGGGGCGGAGAGCCGGAACACCATGGCCCTTAAGAAAAGGGCGGAGTCGCTCTTCCCCGCCCTCCCCATCTTCCTGGCCGAAGGGAAGGAGGCTCTCCTTTCCCTTCCGCTAGGAGGCTACCGCAAGATCGCCCTCACCAGCGGCGCCTCCTACCCCGAGGAGCCCTTCCTCGAGGCGGAGCGATATCTCCGCTCCCTCTAGACGAGGAGCGGCTCTTCCTCGTGGTCGAGGGCGAGGACCTCGAGCCCCGGGTCCATCTGGAGGAGGACCTCCCTCATGCGGTCGAGGAAGATCCTCTCGATCTCGTGGGGGAGGTCCAGATAGCTAAAGCCGTAGCGCACGATGTCCCTCCTAACGTGGTGGGGGCAGTCCCCCGAGACGTAGATGTCGAAGCCCTTTTCGCGCGCGATCCTCCACTCGCGGGAGCCCCC
>CALVOS010000020.1 GCA_944350325.1 uncultured Bacilli bacterium
ATCCTCAAGGAAGGGAGGATCGCCTCCCTCATCGATTTCGCCCTCGAGCCCTTCAAGAGGAAGGAGCTCCGGCGCATCTTCCTCCATATCCAGGGGAGGGAGGACCTATGATCCTCGCGCTCCTTTCGGAGGAGGTTCGATCCGGCTGGACCCAGCGCGGCTGGCGCCTGGTCCTTTCCCTCGCCCTGAAGATCGTGGGGGGCGCGCTCTTCATGCTCCTGGCGGGGTATCTCTTCTGGGGGGTGGACGCGAAGCTCCGCTCCTTCAGCGACTACGGGACCTACGACTTCCTGGTCCTCTACCTTTTCCTTGCGACCCTCGCCTCCTCCCTCGCCTCGCTTCCCGGATCCTACCGGGCGCTCGAGCGGCCGGAGGACCGCCTCATCCTTTCCCCTCTTCCCATATCAAGGGACGAGAGAATCCTTGCCAAAGCCGCCTTCTTTTATCTGAAACTGGTCGTATCGCTCTTTCTTCTCAGCTTCCCCGCGCTCCTCGCCTACGGGATCGCGAGGGGACAGACCGCGATCTACTACGTCTTCTCGGCGCTTTATCCGGCGCTCGCCTCCTTCGCGAGCCTTGGCCTCCTGACGATGCTCCTCGGTCCCTATGGGCTCCTGATGGATGTCATGAGGAGGCACAAGGTGGTCCAGTTCCTCCTCGCCTCCGTCCTTGTCGTGGGGCTTTGCTTCCTCTATCGCGAGGTGCTTGACCTTTTCCTCGACCTCCTTGCCGGGTCGGAGCTCGACAGCTACTTCAGCGAGCCCTTCCTCCAGTCGCTCCATGGGGCTTCCCCATACCTTTTCCCAGCGGGAAGCTACCTGGCCCTCCTGACCGGGGACGGGAACCTCGCCGGACAGCTGACCCTCTTCCTCGGGGTCTCCCTCCTCTTCCTCGTCCTTGGCTTCTACATCCTCTCCTTCCTCATGGGACGGCTCGAGAAGGGAAGGAAGGAGAAGGGCGTCCGGAATCCCCGGCCCGCGCGTCTTCCAAGAAGCAGGATGCTCTCGCTCCTCAAGAAGGAATGGGTGCTTCTTTTCCGCGACAGCTCCTACCTCTTTAGCTACACCTCCCTCCTCATCATGCAGCCCTTCCTCGCCTTCCTCGTCATCGAGAGCCTTTCGGGGATCCTCCAGGACGGGATGGGGATGTTCCTCGCCTATTTCCCGGAGCTTATCAACGGGGTCCTCATCTTCCTCGTGCTTCTCTTCGCCTCCCTCATCTCCGGGGCGAGCGCGGACGGGGTCTCGCGCGAGGGAAGCGGGCGCATCCTCATGAAGGAAATCCCCGTCCCTCCCGGAGAGCAGCTCCTCGCCAAGCTCGTCGTCTCGACCTCGGTCTCCCTGGTCTCGCTTCTTGCGACGTCCATCGTCCTTCTCGGATTCTCGCTCCTCCCCGTACACGTCTTCTTCTCGATTCTCGGGACGGGTTCCCTCTTCATCGTGTCGCTCAACCTCCTGGGCGCCCTGGACGACTTCCGTCGCCTCGGGGAGGGAGGCAAGGGAGGAGTCTCCCTGCTATCTCTCTATAGCATCCTTCTCCCGGTCCTCCTCGCCCTCCTTCACTTCCTCATGACCTTTCTCGCGGTGGCGGTGCCGGTCCTCTACCTTGTGGAGTTCCTGGTGCCCCTCCTTCTCACGGGGGCCCTGCTCCTGCTCCTTCGCTGGCGTCTCCCGACGCTCTTTCTCCGCATGAGGGTGGACTACGTATGAAGAAGACTCTCGGAGTGCTCCTCGTCGCCCCCTTCGCGGTGGCCATCCTCGCCTTCGGGGCGATCATCATCCTCGAGAACACCGTTCCCGTCGATATTTCAGGCATCCGCTGGGACTATCGCGAGAACGAGGGATTCCAGGTCCGGGAGGAAGGCTATCTCCTGGAGGCGGAGCCGATCTATGACCCGAGCCTTGAGCTAGGCGAGGGAAACGACCTCGTCTGGGAGGTCTCCTCCCTCGAGGGAGAGGAGACGGAGTGCGCCTCCATCTCCCATTCCGGGGATTCCTTCTACCTCCAGGCCCTTGAGGAAGGGAACGTGCGCCTCACATGTCGGAACGAGAAGAACACCGTCTCGCGCTCGCTCCGCGCCCTCATCTACGAGGACGGGGCGATCCTCATCAATGACATCTCGGCGCCTTCCTCGGGCCAGATGGTCGGGAAGCTGCGGCACTACGGGGAGTACGACTTCGACGAGGAGGGGAGGAAGGCCTACGCGAGGATCGAGCTTGAGACCGAGGCCCTCAGCGCGATCGCCGGGGATGAGGTCCAGCTGGTCTCGCTCAGCGAAAACCTGCAGTTCCAGAACGGAATCGTCGAAATCCATGGCGCAGGGGAGAGCTACGTGCGCTTCCGCCTCAGGGAGATGCCCTTCGTCGAGGAGGAATACCGCTTCCTCGTGGAGGAGGGGGCGGTCAACGTCTACGACTACGACGACTTGATGCTGGCGACGAACAAGAGCGAGGACGGGGACCCCGTCTGCCTCCAGCGCAACCTTCTCTCCGTCAAGAATACCTATCGGCAGGAGGATGGCCGCTACGTCGAGGAGCTCCTCGCAGAGAACACGAGGCTCTTCGGGCGCTTCGACTTCGGGAGGCAGGAGGTCCTTTCCTTCGCGGAGGACGTCTATCGCTTCCCCACGACCTACAACGACCTCTACATCCGCCAGTACGTCGAGGAGGAGGAGGGGGACGACCCCGCGATCCTCGAGGACCGCCTCGAGGTCATCGCCGGCGTCCATGTCCGCGACGACTTCTTCGGGAACGGCTTCACCATCTCGATGCAGGAGCTCTGCTATCCCAGCCACGGCGAGTACGACGACTACTCCGGGCTCATCGAGCCGGGGGAGGAGGACCTCTTCCAGGGTCCGCTCACCCTTGTCTCGATCGGATTGATCGACACGCCCATCATCAAGGCCTTCGGCCAGGACAACTCCGGCTTCTACGTGGAAGGGGACGAGATCCTCATCGACGACGTCCGCCTCCAGAACACGGACAACCTCGCCAATCTCTACGACCTGAGCTACGTCGGTAGCGTCATCGACCTCAAGGGCGAGGGCATCACCATCCAGAACTCCTTCCTCCGCTACGGGCGGACGTGCCTCCGCGCGATGGACGCGGACGGGCTCCTCGTAAGGAACTGCCTGATGGAGAACTCCCGCGAGTTCCTGATGAAGGTCGGCTCGGACGAGTTCGCGGGCACCGACCCTGAGAAAAGGGTGACCTACCAGCACGGGAGCGACTACTATAGCGGCGCCATCTCGGGGCTCATGGATCGTTCCTACGGGGCGGCCGACCGCCTCTTCAACGAGGCCCTCGGCCTCAAGGAAGGGGACGACCCGGAAGCCACCCTGGGGCCCGCGATGGTCATCCAGGAGGCCCTGGACGGGGACCCCGGGCTCCCGCCTGCCGAGATCCTCGTCGAGGACACCCTCTTCGGAAGGTCGGGCCTCTTCCCGATCGCCTTCGACTCCCTCTTCAACGGGCCCTTCCTCTATAACGGCCTCCCCTCCCTCATCCAGGACGTCTTCTCCATCTTCACGGAGTTCGACATCCCCTTCCCCTCGATCGTCCCCGACCAGGTGGGCGGGACCTCCCGGCCAAGCGAGGTGACCCTCCGGGGCGACTGCCGCTTCTACGACTGGAAGGACGTGGAGACGATCGACGCGAGCTGCCTCATCGAGGAGAGGATCGGGGAGTTCCTTGGGATCATCCTGGGCACCGCGAGCGGCGAGGCCCTCCCCCGGATCCCCATCGACAGCTACTTCCCGATCAAGGCGCTCCTCGTCGAGGAGGCCGAGCGTCTCGGCTACAGCTATCACGTGCCGTCCGAGGACGGGGAGGAGGGCGAGGAGGACGTCTACCTTTGCCCCGTCGCCGGCTATTACGGCGGCGGGAGGAACGACTCCCTCCTCATCCATGAGGAGTCGGGGATCGGCGAGGAGATCGCGATCGACTTCGCCAGGAGCTCCATCACCGGGGAGGGCCTTGCTTCCGCCGGAAGCGACATCGGGAACATCCTCGCCCCGGTCATCGCCCGCTGCGTCCCCATGGCGGCGGGCTTCCATCCCTTCCGCTTCCTCACGAGCGGATCCTACGAGGGCGTCCCCGAGACCTTCGGGAAGTCGCCCGACGTCTCCCTCATCATGAATCGCGGAGGTAAGTTATGAAAAAGAAGATCATGCTGGGCGCCCTTCTCGCGCTCCTCGGGGCATTGCCCCTCAGCTCCTGCGGCTTCCTGAACCTGGGAAGCGAGGGCTATCTCATCGAAAGCATGGGGACCTCCGTCAACGAGAACGGGGAGACCGTCCTCGAGGTGACGTTCGACGATGTGAGCGTGCCGCCTCTTTCCATCACCCTGCCGAAGGGGGAGGATGGGGTCGGGATCGCCAACATCGAGACCGCCCTCAACGCGGAGAACAATCTCCTCCGGGTGACCATCACCTACGACGATCCCTCCCGTCTCCCGGTGACGATCGACGTCCCGATCGTCCAGGGGAAGGACGGGGTCGGGATCGACCACGTCGACGTCAGCAGGGATCCGGAGACGGGGCTCACGACCGTCGAGATCTTCTACACCGACCCGAGCATGCCGACGACGAGTTTCGGGATCCCCAAGGGGGAGTCCGGCGTCGGGATCGAGGCCGTGACCTCCCTCATGGAGGAGGGGAATCTCATCCTGGTCTTCAAGATGTCCGACGGCACCGAGCAGCGCGTCTCCCTCTCGATGGAGAGCATCCGCGGCGAGGGCATCCAGAACATCGAGCTCGGGGTCGACGAGGACGGGGAGAACTACGTCCTCCTCATCACCTACGACTCCGGCTTCAGCCAGCGCCTCACCTTCCCCGTGCCCCATGCGACGGAGTGGCACGTCTCCAACGGCGACCCCCTTCCCTCCTCGGGGAGGGTCGGGGACTTCCACCTCAACACCTCGAGCGGGGCCATCTACCGCAAGACCGAGACGGGATGGGTGCTCCAGATGGTGCTCGAGGGCACTTCCGCAGGGAATCTCGACGGGGAGCGCCACGTGGTCACCTTCCATCCCGGGGAAGGGACGTTCGTCGATCCCAATCGCCCCACCTCCTTCGAGGTGGTCCATGGGAACTATTTCCCCGGCGAGCTCCCCGAATGCGTCCTGGAAGGCTCCGAGTTCCTCGGCTGGTACACGGAGGAGGAGATCGGGCCGAACACCGGCCACTTCACCTCCCTCACCCCGGTGATGGACGATCTCGACCTCTACGCGGTCTACCAGCCCGTCGAATAGGAGGAAGCCCTTGCCTGGGGCATCCCTTTCGTGGATAATCCGCTCGCCTAGGGGAGGAAACGGATGAGAGAGAAGAGGTTTTTGATTTGCGAGGAGTGCCTCTCCCGGAACTACCAGGTCACGAGAAGGAAGGACAGCGAGTCCCGCCTCGAGATCCGGAAGTTCTGCCCCCGGTGCAACCGCCATACTCTCCATAAGGAGAGCAAATAGGAAAGGGAAGGAGTATAGTTCGACCGTATGACCCCACCCATCAAGTACATGAAGGAGGTGGCGCGCGAGGCGCGCCGCATCCGCTGGCCGAGCCGCGAGAAGCTCTGGTCGACGATCCTCGTCGTCGTCTGCGTCGCCCTTTTCGTCGCCATCTGCCTCGCCCTCGAGGACCTTGCCGCCGGATCGATCATCCAGCAGCTGAAGGACGCGTTCGGAGGAATGTAGGATGCCAGAGCAGCTTGCCGACAAGCAGTGGTACGTGGTGACCACCTACGCCCAGCACGAGGCGAAGACGAAGGAGAACCTGGAGAAGCGCCGGGTCTCCATGAAGATGGAGGACCTCATCCAGAGGATCCTCATCTGCGAGCAGGAGGTCCCTGTCCTCAAGGACGGGATCCCAACCGGGAAGACGAAGAAGGTCAATCTCTACCCGGGCTATCTCTTCATCGAGATGGTGATGACCGACGAGAGCTGGTTCATCGTCCGCAACACCCCGGGCGTCACCGGCATCGCCGGCTCCTCGGGCGGCGGCCAGAAGCCCACCCCCGTCCCGCGGGAGCAGATCGAGCCCGTCCTCAAGAGGATGGGGATCGTCGACGCGAGCATGTACGACCGCTACCAGGTCGGGCTCCGCGTCAAGATCATCGGGGGCGCCCTTGAGGGGACCGAGGGAACGATCACCAAGCTCGACCGCGAGAACGGGATCGTGCGCGTGGAGACGCTCTTCTTCGGGCGCGTCACGCCCGTAGACCTCGACTTCTCCGAGATCGATATCCTCTAGGCGAGGAGACTGAGGCGGCGTGCGCGCCGCCTTTTCTCGTGCCTTGATAAATGAATCTTGATTCATACTTGACACATGAATAGGCAGTCATATCATATGGTTGAAACATGAAGGAGAATTCATATGTCAAACGTGCCTGAGGATAGGGTCATCGACCGGATGGAGCACCTTCTGAACATCGCCAGCGACTCCACGAGGCTCAAGATCCTCTACGCGATCTCGGGGGAGGAGAAGAACGTCTCCGAGATCGTGCGGGAGGTCGGGGCGAGCCAGTCGCTCGTATCCCACCAGCTCAGGGTCCTGAAGAAGGCCCGGCTCGTCGTCACAAGGCGCGAGGGGAGGAACGTGTACTACCTGCTTGCCGACGAGCACGTGACGCGGCTCCTTTCGATCGTGCACGAGCACGTGCTGGAGGAAGGAAAATGAAGAAGACGTATCGCGTGAGCGGCCTCGACTGCGCGGAGTGCGCCCTCAAGGCGGAGAAGGCCCTCTCCTCCGCCCCTGGCGTCATGGAGGCGAAGGTCGACTATCTGGGAGGGACCCTCCTCCTTTCCTCGGGGCTTACCCGCGAGGAGGCGGAGCGCCTCATGAGGGAGGCCGAGCCGGAGTGCCGCCTCCACGAGATGGAGGAGAAGGAGGCACCCCTCCGTAAATACATGCCGCTACTCATCGCCGGGGGAAGGGCCCTGATCTCGCTTCTGATCGCCCTTCTCGGGATGTTCCTCCTCCCTGTGGAAAGCTACGGGGCCTTGCCCTTCATGCTCATGATGGCGGCCGCCTGGCTCGTCTCGGGTGCGGACCTCCTCTACAAGGCCTTCCGGGGGATCCTCCGGGGGAAGGACGTTTTCGGGGAGGCCCTTCTCATGTCCGTGGCCTCCCTCGGGGCCTTCCTCCTGCCCCTTCTTTCAGGGGACTACGACCCCGCCTTCGACGCGGTGCTCGTCGTCATCCTCTACCAGGTCGGGGAGATCCTCGGGGACCTTGCCACCAGGAAGTCGCACGACGCGGTCCTCAAGGCCCTGGGGATGAGGAAGGCCGTAGCCCATCTCCTAACGGATGAAGGGACGAGGGACATCCCCTTGGAGGAGGTTCGCGCGGGGGACCGCTTCCTTGTGAAGCTAGGCGACAGCATCCCCGCGGACGGGATCGTCACGAAAGGGGAAGGCGAGATCGATCTCTCGAGCCTGACCGGGGAGTTCGCCCCCCGCCTCGTGAAGGAAGGGGAGGAGGTCGTCAGCTCCGCCATCCTGAAGACCGGGACTCTTGAGATCGAGGCAAGGAAGGACTACCGGGACTCCACGAGCGCCCGCATCCTCGCGCTCGTCGAAGGAGCGACGAGAGAGAAAGGGAGGACGGAGAAGCTCGTGGACCGCTTCTCGAGGTGGTACACGCCCCTCGTGATGGTGATCGCCGTCCTCATCGCCGTCATTCCCTCCCTTGCCCTGGGAGCGGGGGACCCTATGGTCTGGGCCCGCTGGGGCCAGGTCGCCCTCTCCCTCCTTGTCATCTCCTGCCCCTGCGCGATCGTCCTCGCGGTGCCCCTTTGCTACTTCTCCGGGGTCGGGGCGATGGGGAAGTCCG
The DNA here is from genome assembly GCA_944350325.1 of uncultured Bacilli bacterium. Taxonomy (GTDB): domain Bacteria; phylum Bacillota_I; class Bacilli_A; order RFN20; family CAG-826; genus UBA4951. The sequence continues at coordinate 7,823 of CALVOS010000020.1, forward strand.
GCGTCCTGCTCAAGGGGACGGAGTACGTGGATGCGCTTGCTTCCCTTGGGCTGCTTGCCACGGACAAGACGGGTACCCTCACCGAGGGGCGCTTCTCGATCGCGGAGGCAAGGCCCGTGGGGATGTCCGAAGAGGAACTCCTGAGTACGATCGCCTTAGCGGAATCCCGTTCCTCGCATCCGATCGCGAAGGCGTTCCATGAGTACTTCTCCGCGATTTCTAATCAAAGAATTGCGAACTACGAGGAAATTCCCGGAAACGGTATCCATCTGGCCCTGGATGGCAAGGAAATCTACGTAGGAACCGCATCGTTCCTAGAAAAGAAGGGGATTTCTGCCGAGAACATTTCCTATGGGACGAACGTCCACCTTGCGGTCGACGGGCAATATAGGGGGTGCGTGGTCCTCCAGGACGCTTATAAGCGCGGCAGCAAGGCGCTCTTCCAGGAACTCTCCCAGCGGGGCATCGGGAGCCTCCTTCTCACGGGAGATCGTCCTGAGATGGCAAAGAAGGCGAAAGAGGACCTCGGCATCCAAAAGGCGATGGGCGGGCTTCTCCCGGAGGAGAAGGCCGAGGAGCTTCGGGAAGCCAAGGCCTCCCTTCCCAAGGGAAGGACGCTTGGCTATCTCGGAGACGGGATCAACGACGCGGCATCGCTCGCCCTCGCCGACTGCGGCATCGCGATGGGCGGCCTTGGCTCGGGCCTTGCGATGGAGGCCTCGGACGTCCTTCTCATGGAGGACGATCCCTCCTCCCTCGCCGCTGCGCTCCACATCGCGCGCAAGACGAGGGGGATGGCCTACTTCCTCCTCGCGCTCACGCTTCTCCTCAAGCTCGCCATCATGATCGTCTCCCTGGCGCTCGGGACCGCCTTCCCCCTCTGGGCGGCCGTGTTCGGGGACACGGGGCTCACGATCCTGACCGCCGGGATCTCGCTGAGTCGCCTCGCCGTTGGGGGACGGGGAAGGAAGGGGTAGGCGAGCCCTTCCCCTGAGCGAGGCGACCGAGGCGGTCGCTCCTGTCCTAGGCACGCGGCTGAATTCCTCCAAATACAGCCGCTTTGATTAACTCCGCAATTCAACCGCGATTTTGGGGATATATTCCTGCTACATCCCGGTCCTTCAGCTTCTCTCTTGCCGGCCTTTCCCTCCCTCGGGCATTGCCAGGCATTCTCGGACGGCCCTCTTGGCCCTATCCTTCAATCCGTGTCCTAAGCAGACTTCTTCAACTTTTCCTTGCTACGGGCCTCTTGCGTGCGCATAATCCCGCTCGCACGTGAGTGCACCCGGTGGATGGGGCAAGGCGATATGCCCCGATAACCACCGCCATCATTCCACAAGGAGGAACCACATGGCCAAAAAGATCACCAAGGTCCTGCGGCTCGAGCTCCCCGGAGGGGAGGCCCGTCCCGGACCGAAGCTTGCCAGCGCCGGCGTCGTCATGAACAAGTTCTGCACGGACTTCAACGCCAAGACGGCCGACCGCAAGGGGGAGACGGTGCCCGTCATCATCACCGCCTACGAGGACAAGTCGTTCGACTTCGTCATCAAGACCAGCCCGGTCGCGGAGAGGCTTCTCCGGGCCGCCGGTATCAAGAAAGGCTCCGGCAATCCCAAGCAGATCGTCGGACACATCACCGAGAAGCAGCTCGAGGAGATCGCCGCCTACAAGCTTCCGGACCTGAACTGCGCGGACATCGAGGCCGCGAAGAGAATCGTGGAGGGCTCGGCGCGCCAGATGGGCATCGCCGTTGATCGCTAGGATGAAGCGCGGAAAGAAGTATCGCGAGGCCCTGAAGCTCATCGAGGCGGGCCGCGTCTACACCTTCGAGGAGGCGATCCCCCTCCTGAAGAAGACGAGCGTCACCAAGTTCGACAGCACCATCGACATCAGCTTCCGGCTGAACGTCAACCCGACCCTCGCCGACCAGCTCGTGCGCGGCACCCTCGTCCTTCCCCACGGGAACGGCAAGACCAAGAAGGTCCTCGTCGTGACCGGCACGAAGGAGGAGGAGGCCAAGAAGGCTGGCGCCGACTACGTGGGCGGCAAGGAGATGCTGGAGAAGATCCAGCGCGAGAACTGGTTCGACTTCGACGTCATCGTCGCCACCCCCGACATGATGGGCGAGCTCGGGAAGATGGGC
>CALVOS010000021.1 GCA_944350325.1 uncultured Bacilli bacterium
CGAGGAGATCGCCGCCTACAAGCTTCCGGACCTGAACTGCGCGGACATCGAGGCCGCGAAGAGAATCGTGGAGGGCTCGGCGCGCCAGATGGGCATCGCCGTGGATCGCTAGGATGAAGCGCGGAAAGAAGTATCGCGAGGCCCTGAAGCTCATCGAAGCGGGCCGCGTCTACACCTTCGAGGAGGCGATCCCCCTCCTGAAGAAGACGAGCGTCACCAAGTTCGACAGCACCATCGACATCAGCTCCCGGCTGAACGTCAACCCGACCCTCGCCGACCAGCTCGTGCGCGGCACCCTCGTCCTTCCCCACGGGAACGGCAAGACCAAGAAGGTGCTCGTCGTGACCGGCACGAAGGAGGAAGAGGCCAAGAAGGCCGGCGCCGACTACGTGGGCGGCAAGGAGATGCTGGAGAAGATCCAGCGCGAGAACTGGTTCGACTTCGACGTCATCGTCGCCACCCCCGACATGATGGGCGAGCTCGGGAAGATGGGCCGCCTCCTCGGCCCCAAGGGCCTCATGCCGAACCCCAGGACCGGCACCGCGACGATGGAGATCGCCAAGGCCGTCGACGAGATCAAGAAGGGCAAGATCAGCTACCGCGTGGACCGGAACGGGAACCTCAACATCTCCATCGCCCGCTGCGGGTTCAGCGACCAGGACATCCTCGACAACCTCAACGCCGTGGCGGAGGCGATCAGCCGCTCCCGTCCCTCCAGCGTGAAGGGCGCCTTCATCCAGAACGTCGTCGTCCACACGACCATGGGCCCCGGGCTTAAGGTCACCTTCCCCTCCCGGAACTAATCGGGAGAATCACCAGAGCGAACCGCCGGGTGCCTGAGAAAGCAAGGGGCGAAAGCGCCTCAAAAGAAGCAACCTTGCCGAGGGATCCAACACGTGGCTCCGTCCGGCTTCCCAGCGTCGCGAACATAGCCGCAAGGCACAACAAGGAAAGGAGGAAAGGAGCATGAACCAAGAAGCGCTCGAGGCGAAGAAGGTCGCCGTCGAGGAAATCCGCAAGGGCCTCGACGAGAACGCCGGCTTCGCCATCGTCAGCTACCACGGCCTCACCGTGGCCGAGCTCTCCGAGCTCAGGAAGAAGCTCGCCGAGAAGGACGCCCGCATCAAGGTGTACAAGAACACGATGGTGCGCCGCGCTCTCGGGGAGGAGAAGGCCAGCTCCCTCGGGGACATCCTCGAGGGCCCCAACGCCTTCGTCTTCGCCAAGGACGCGCCCGCGGGCGCGAGCGTCCTCTATAAGTTCAGCCGCTACCACGAGCATCTCGTCCTCAAGGGCGGGATCGTCGAGGGCCAGGCGCTGGACGGGGACGGGCTCAAGGCCGTCGCCAAGCTTCCCACGAAGGAAGCGCTGCTCTCCATGTTCTGCATGGTTCTCAACGAACCGATGGCCGGCTTCGCCCGCGCCGTCGATGCCATCGCCCAGCCGGGCGAGGCCGCCTAATGAAGGAGGAAGATTCCCATGGCTGAAAAGCTCACCAACGAACAGATTCTCGACACCCTCTCCCAGATGACCGCCCTCGAGCTCAAGGCGCTCGTGGACGCCGTCTGCGAGAAGTTCGGCGTCACCGCCGCCGCCCCCGTGGCCGCCGCCGCGGCTCCGGCCGAGGAGGAGGGCCCCGCCCAGAAGGGGCCGACCGAGGTCAGCCTCATCCTCAAGGGCATCGGCTCCGGCAGCAAGGTCGCCGTCATCAAGGCCGTCCAGGCCATCACCGGCCTTGGCCTCATGGATGCCAAGAAGCTCGTCGATGGCGCGCCGGTCGCGATCAAGGAGAAACTCTCCCCGGTCGAGGCCGAGGCCCACAAGAAGACGCTCGCCGACACGGGCGCCGAAGTCGAGATCAAGTAGTCTCGCAACCTGTCAACGACCGCCCTGCCCCGGGATACCGTCCTCCCGGGACAGGGATTTTGCCGCCTAAGGGGGGTACCTCCCGATGAGCCATTACTTCGTGAACGACGAGAGCCTCCCGCATCGAGAGATCGACGCGGGTTTCACTCTCTTCGGGAGGGGATGGCCCTTCCTGGGCGACAACGGGGTGTTCTCCAAGCATGGGCTCGACAAGGGCACGCGGCTTCTCCTCGAGACGGCCGCGGCCCTGCCCCTGGGGAAGAGCATCCTCGACGTAGGGTGCGGCGCGGGAGCGATCGGACTGCTCCTTGCCGCCCTGGACCCGTCGCGGCGCGTCACGCTCTCCGACGTGAACCCGCGGGCCCTCGCCCTTGCCGAGAAGAACGCCGGGAGGATCGGCGTCTCCTCGCAGGCGACGTTCGTCGAAAGCGACGCGTTCTCCGCCATCTCCGACCACTTCGATTCCATCCTTACGAACCCGCCGATCCGCGCGGGGAAGAAGACCTGCCAGGCCATCTACCAAGGGGCCCTGGCGCATCTTCTTCCCGGAGGAAGGCTTCTCGTCGTGATCCGCAAGGAGCAGGGCGCCCCGAGCGCCCTCCGCTACCTCGAGGATCTCTTCGGGAAGGCGACCCGGATCGCCCGGGACAAGGGCTACTGGGTGATCGAAGCAACAACAACGAAGGAGCAGCAATGAGCAACAAGACTCCCGCCGGCTACAAGAACTACGGCACTCTCCAGAACGGCCGCGTGAACTTCAGCAAGATCAGCGGAACCACGCCTCTTCCCAACCTCGTCGAGATCCAGACCTCCAGCTTCCAGGAGTTTCTCGACCACGGGCTGGACGAGGTGTTCCGCGAGTGCTTCCCGATCGCCAACTATTCCAACACGGCGGAGATCGCCTACGCAGGCTTCCGCTTCGAGAAGCCGGAGTACACTCCCCTTGAGTGCAAGGAAGGGGACCTTACCTACAGCGCGAAGCTGAAGTGCCGCCTTCTTTTGAACTTCAAGGCCACGGGCGAGAAGGTGGAGAGCGAGGTTTTCATGGGCGACGTCCCGATGATGACGGACTCCGGCACCTTCATCGTGAACGGCGCCGAGCGCGTCATCGTCAGCCAGATCGTCCGTTCCCCGGGCGCCTACTTCCAGGACACTCCCGAGAAGAGCGGCGTCCATATCTATAACGGGGAGATCATCCCCTCCCGCGGGACCTGGCTCCAGTTCGAGAGCGACTCCCGCCACATCCTCTGGGTGCGGATCGACCGCCAGAGGAAGATGCCGGCGACCACCCTCTTCAAGGCGCTCGGCATCAAGAGCCCGGACGACATCATGGACCTCTTCGGCGACCTCGGGAAGGAGTCGCCCCTCGCCCTCACCCTTCAGAAGGACGAGGACATCAAGTGCCAGGAGGACGCCCTCGCCGACATCTTCCGGAAGCTGAAGCCGGGCGAGCCCGTCACTCCTGAGGGAATCCGCAACTTCCTCATCCAGAAGTTCTTCGACGACAAGCGCTACGACCTCGGGCGCGCGGGCCGCTTCAAGTACGCGCAGAAGCTCGGGATCTACGACCGCCTTCCGGGCAGGATCCTCGCCGAGACCCTCCAGGGGGAGGACGGCGAGCCCTTCATCACGAAGGGAGGGATCCCGCTCGTGGAGGGGCACCGCCTCGCCAAGGAGGAGGTGGAGGAGCTCCGCGACGCGGAGTTCTTCGAGAAGGGCGCCCACCGCTTCCACGTGAACGCCGACCCGAACCTCGACGACCATAGCGACGTCACGATCGTGCGCGTCCACGCCTTCGACAAGGAGGACGGGGCAATCGTCCCCATCGTCGGGACCGACCTCTACCTCACCGGCATCAACGGAGGGAAGCCCCTCGCCCGCGTGAGCGTCAGCGACATGATCGCCTGCTTCAGCTACTTCCTGAACATCCAGAGCGGCATCGGCTCGACGGACGACATCGACCACCTCGGGAACCGCCGGGTGCGCTCGGTCGGGGAGCTTCTCCAGACCCAGTTCCGCATCGGGCTCACCAAGATGGCGAAGACCGTCCAGCAGAAGATGTCGATCATGCCTGACCTCCAGTCGAGCAAGCCCAACGCGATCATCAACATCCGCCCGCTCACGAGCTCGATCCGCGAGTTCTTCAGCTCCAGCCAGCTCTCGCAGTTCATGGACCAGACGAACCCGCTCGCGGAGCTTGCCAACAAGCGCAGGATCAGCGCCCTCGGCCCCGGCGGCCTCACCCGCGACCGCGCCAGCATGGAGGTCCGCGACGTCCACTACACCCACTACGGCCGCATCTGCCCGATCGAGACGCCGGAAGGCCAGAACATCGGCCTCATCTCCAACCTCGCGACCTACGCGAAGGTGGACGACCGCGGCTTCATCAAGACCCCCTACCGCCTCGTCTTCCGCAAGGAGGATGAGGAAGGGAACGTCCATTACTACGTCGGCGACGAGGCCGTCTATCTGACCGCCGACGACGAGAGGGGCCACTACATCGCCGAGGCGAACATGCGCCTCGGGGAGAAGGGCGAGGTCGATTTCGGCGCGCCCTACGGGAAGCTCAAGGTGAAGGAGATCCTCTCCAGGGAGCTCGTCGCGCGCCATGACGAGGACAACGTCGTCGTCCCCGTGGAGCTCGTCGAGTACGTCGACGTCTCGCCGAAGCAGATCGTCTCGATCGCCGCGGCCTGCATCCCCTTCCTTGAGAACGACGACAGCCACCGCGCCCTCATGGGCGCGAACATGCAGCGCCAGGCCCTCCCGCTCCTCAAGCCGGCCCTCAGCTACGTCGGGACCGGCCTCGAGGGCATCATCGCCAAGGATTCCGGCCTCGCCGTCTGCGCGGTGAAGGACGGGAAGGTCACCTACACCGACAGCGCCACCATCAAGGTGGAGGAGGAGGACGGCTACGAGCGCGTCTACCGCCTCCAGAAGTTCGACCGCTCCAACAACGGCACCTGCATCAACCAGAACCCGATCGTCAAGGTGGGGGACATGGTCAAGGAAGGCGCCATCATCGCCGACGGGCCCGCCATGAAGAACGGCGAGCTCGCCCTCGGGCAGAACGTCCTCGTCGCCTACATGACCTGGAACGGCTACAACTACGAGGACGCCGTCATCATGAGCGAGCGGATGGTGAAGGAGGACATCTACACCTCCATCCACATCGAGGCCTACGACATCGAGTGTCGCGAGACGAAGCTCGGCACCGAGGAGATCACCCGCGACATCCCCAATGTCGGCGAGGAGGCGAAGAGCTACCTCGACGAGTCGGGCATCATCATCCCGGGCGCCGAGGTGAAGGAAGGCGACATCCTCGTCGGCAAGGTCACCCCGAAGGGCCAGAGCGATCCCTCTCCCGAGGAGAAGCTCCTCATGGCGATCTTCGCCGAGAAGACCCGTGACATGAAGGACTCGAGCCTCCGCGTCCCCCACGGGGGCGCCGGCATCGTCCTCAAGGTCAAGGTGTACACCCGCGAGCGGAAGGATCCGCTCCCGCCCGGAGTGACCATGAAGGTCCGCGTCTACATCGTCCAGAAGCGCAAGATCAGCGAGGGCGACAAGATGTCGGGCCGCCACGGGAACAAGGGCGTCATCTCCCGGATCCTTCCGGTCGAGGACATGCCCTACCTTTCCGACGGCACCCCGATCGACGTCATGCTCTCGCCGATGGGCGTCCCGAGCCGCATGAACATCGGCCAGATCCTCGAGGTGCACCTCGGTCTCGCCTGCAAGAGGCTCGGGATGAGGGTCGCCACCCCCGTCTTCGACGGCGTCAGCAACGAGGAGATCTTCGACATCATGGAGAAGGCCGGGCTTTCCGCCGACGGGAAGGCGGTCCTCTACGACGGAAGGACCGGCGATCGCTACGACGAGCGCATCTCCGTCGGCATCATGTACATGATCAAGCTCGTGCACATGGTCGACGACAAGCTCCACGCCCGCGCCACGGGGCCCTATAGCCTCGTGACCCAGCAGCCTCTGGGCGGGAAGGCCCAGAACGGCGGCCAGCGCTTCGGCGAGATGGAGGTGTGGGCGCTCGAGGCCTACGGCGCCGCGCACACCCTCCAGGAGATGCTCACCATCAAGAGCGACGACCGCATCGGACGCCGCCGCGCCTACGAGGCCATCATCAAGGGGAACGAGATCCCCCACTCCGGCATGCCGGAGGCGTTCAAGGTCTTCACCAAAGAGCTGAAGGGCCTTGGCATCGACGTCCATCTCCATGACCAGGAAGGGGAGGACATCGACCTCGACGTCCTCGCCAAGGAGGCGCAGATCGAGGAGCGGCGCGTCAACAGCGCGATCCGGAGCCTCGGCCGCTTCTCCGGGACGGAGGAGGGGGAGGAGCGTCCTTCCCCCGCCGCCCCCCAGGAGGAGGAAGTGATCGCGGAGCAGATCGCCGAGGAGGGCCTTACGACCCACGAGGGGGGTGAGGAATGATGAAGGGAGAGCGTATGAACGAGAGCAAGATCTTCGACATCGGCGAGCTCGCCTCGATGCAGGTGGGCCTCGCCTCCCCGGAGACGATCCGCAGCTGGTCCCACGGGGAGGTCACCCGCCCCGAGACGATCAACTACCGGAGCCAGAAGCCCGAGATGGGCGGCCTCTTCTGCGAGAAGATCTTCGGCCCCGCCAAGGACTACGAGTGCCACTGCGGGCGCTACAAGAAGCAGCGCTACCAGGGCATCACCTGCGAGAAGTGCGGCGTCGAGGTCATCAGCAAGGAGTGGCGGAGGGAGCGCTTCGGCCATATCGAGCTGACCGCCCCCTGCACCCACATCTGGTACTTGAAGGGCACCCCCTCGCGGATGGCCCTCATCCTCGAGGTGCCTCCCAAGGCGCTCGAGGAGGTCGTCTACTATGCCGCCCACATCGTCCTCGACCCGGGGACGAGCACCCTTCACAAGAAGGACATCCTCGACGAGAAGGCCGCGCGCAAGGCCTTCGGCGAGGCAATCCGCGCCTTCCTTCCTGACCTTGAGGAAGGGGAGAGGGAGCACGGGGAGGAGATCCTCGAGCGCCTGGAGAACGAGCGCGAGACCTTCGACTTCTTCACCACCTCCGCCTTCATCCACGCCCATACGGGCGCGGAGTTCGGCGAGGGGGCGGGCGCCGTCAAGGCCCTCCTCCAGGAGGTGGACCTCGCCGGGGAGAGCGAGAAGATCCGCGCCGCGCTCAAGGAGTGCAACGACGCCCAGCGCCGGGCGAAGCTCGCCAAGAGGCTGGAGGCGGTCGACGCCTTCCTCAAGAGCGGGCAGAAGCCCGAGTGGATGGTCCTCGACGTGATCCCCGTGATCCCGCCCGACCTCCGCCCGATGCTCCAGCTGGACGGCGGGCGCTTCGCCGCGAGCGATTTGAACGACCTCTACCGCCGCGTCATCTCGCGGAACACCCGCCTTAAGAAGCTCGTCGACATGCACGCCCCCTACGTCATCCTCATGAACGAGAAGAGGATGCTCCAGGAGTCGGTCGACGCCCTCATCGACAACGGCCGACGCAACAAGCCCGTCACCGGGCCTTCCGGCCGCCCCCTCAAGTCGCTTTCCAGCGGGCTGAAGGGCAAGCAGGGCCGCTTCCGCCAGAACCTCCTCGGGAAGAGGGTCGACTACTCCGGGCGTTCCGTCATCGCCGTCGGCCCCGACCTCAAGATGTACCAGTGCGGGCTTCCGCGGGAGATGGCGATCCAGCTCCTCCGGCCCTTCATCGCCGCGCGCCTCATCGCCGACGGCTTCGTCCAGGCGCACAAGCAGGCGGACAAGGTCATCGACCGGCTCGATCCCATCGTCTACGACATCGTCGAGCAGGAGATCGAGAAGCACCCCGTCCTCCTCAACCGCGCCCCGACCCTCCATAGGCTCGGCATCCAGGCCTTCCAGCCCAAGCTCGTCGACGGGCACGCGATCCGCCTCCACCCGCTCGTCTGCACGGCGTTCAACGCCGACTTCGACGGCGACCAGATGGCGGTCCACCTGCCGCTCGGCCGGGCGGCCCAGGAGGAGGCGCTCGACCTCATGCTCGCCTCCAACAACATCCTCGGCCCCAAGGACGGGAAGCCGATCGTCGTCCCCTCCCAGGACATGGTGCTCGGGAACTACTACCTGACGCAGGAGGAAAGCGCCGAGGACTTCCTCGACCGCGCCCGCGCCCTCCGCGCGATCCCCGTCCAGGATCCCGAGGAGAAGGCCGCCAACGAGGAGGAGGCCCAGAAGTTCGAGCGCTTCGCCGCGCTCGAGGGCAAGGCGTTCGCCAGCGTCCAGGAGGTCATCGAGGCCTACGAGACGAAGAGCATCAGTCTCCACAGTCGCATCGCGATCCGCGCGAGAAGCCTCCACAAGACGTTCGGCGAGGACCTCGAGAAGTGCTCGCTCCCGAGCTCCGTGGAGAACCAGTACCTCCTCACCACCGTGGGGAAGGTCATCTTCAACGAGATCTTCCCGGACGACTTCGTGTTCGTGAACGGGGACGACCCGCGCGCGGACAGGAAGACGATCGAGAGCTGGTTCGTCCCGATGGGCACCGACATCAAGGCCGCCCTGAAGGAACGGCCGCTCCGCCAGCCGATCAAGAAGAAGCAGCTGGGCGTCATCATCGACCTGATCTTCCGCAAGTACGACATGGCCTCGCCCGTCGGGACGGACGTCCGTCCGAGCAAGACGAGCGCGATCCTTGACAAGATTAAGGACCAGGGCTTCAAGTACAGCACGGTCAGCTCCGTCACGGTCGCGATCAGCGACATCCGCACGATCGAGTCCAAGAAGGAGGACATCGCCCGCGGCCAGGCGCGCGTCCAGAAGATCGAGATCCTCTTCGAGAAGGGCTTCCTCTCCGAGCCGGAACGCCACAAGGCCGTCACCGAGGTGTGGCGCGAGGTGACCGACGACGTCAAGAAGAAGGTCGCCAAGTACCTCGCCGAGGACAAGCGGAACCCGATGGTCGTCATGTCCGACTCCGGGGCCCGCGGCTCCCTCGACAACTTCGCCCAGCTGATCGGCATCAAGGGCTGCGTCGCCAACCCGAAGAACGAGACGATCGAGCTTCCGATCACCTCCTCCTACCGGGAGGGCCTCCAGGTCGCGGAGTTCTTCATCAACACCCACGGTGCGAGGAAGGGCGGCGCCGACACCGCCCTGAAGACCGCCGACTCCGGCTACCTCACCCGTCGTCTGGTGGACGTCGCCCAGGACGTCATCGTCCGCGAGGAGGACTGCCACTGCGACCACGGCTTCAAGGTGCGCGAGATCCGCGACACCTCCCGCGACACCGTCATCGTCAAGCTCGAGGATCGCCTTGCCGGGCGCTTCGCCATGCATGACGTCCTTGATCCCAGGACCGGGGAGGTCCTCGTCCATGGGAACGAGATGATGGACGAGGAGTGCGCGAGGCGCATCGTCGACGCCGGCATCAAGGAGGTCGAGATCCGCTCGCTCTTCACCTGCGAGACGAAGAACGGCGTCTGCCAGCACTGCTACGGCAGGAACATGGCGACCGGCCGCCTCGTCCAGCTCGGGGATGCGGTCGGCATCATGGCCGCCCAGTCGATCGGCGAGCCGGGCACCCAGCTCACGATGCGCGTCTTCCACACCGGCGGCACCGCCGGCACCGACATCACCCAGGGTCTTCCGAGGGTGCAGGAGCTGGTGGAGGCCAGGAAGCCGAAGGGCGAGGCCATCATCAGCGAGATCGACGGCATCGTCGACTCCGTGACGGACCTCCAGGACGGGCGCTTCAAGGTGCTCGTCCGGAGTGAGGTCCTCTCCACCGTCGATAGCGACGAGCAGGAGGTCAAGGAGTACGTCACCCCCTACGGGGCGAGGCTCCGCGTCAAGGCGGGGGACAAGGTCGAGGCCGGCGGCAAGATCACCGAGGGCGCGATCAATCCTTCCGACCTGCTCGAGTACGGCGGCGCGGAGAAGGTCGAGGTCTACATGATCAAGGAGATCCAGAAGGTCTACGCCTTCCAGAGCATCGCGATCAGCGACAAGCACCTGGAGGTCATCATCCGCCAGATGCTCCGCAAGATCCTCGTCATCGACGCCGGCGACACCGAGCTCCTCCCAGGGACCGAGGTCGACCTCGAGCGCTTCAGCGAGGTGAACGGGCGGGCCCTTCTCGAAGGGAAGCGCCCGGCGGTCGGACGGAACGACATCCTCGGCATCACCAAGGCCGCCCTCCGCACCGAGAGCTTCCTCTCCGCCGCCTCCTTCCAGGAGACGACGAGGGTCCTCACCGACGCGGCGATCAAGGCCAAGCTCGATCCTCTCCACGGCCTCAAGGAGAACGCGATCACCGGCAGGCTCATCCCCGCCGGGACCGGGCTCCTGAGCGAGGAGCAGGAGGAAGAGCGCCTCGCCGACTTCAGCGTCCTTGGCAAGATGAGGGAGGTCAAGGCCCAGTACTACGAGGCCCACGACGCCCCCCACGAGCGCCAGGACGACTAGTCCCTTCATCCTCAAGGCTCCCCGGAAAGGGAGCCTTTTCCTTTCGCGAGGAATCGCCGGGGAGTACCCGAGGAAGCAGGATTTGAGGGGCCTAGGAAGCGGCAAGGCCATCCTTCCCTTATAATCACGGCATGTGCACCGCAGTCCATCGGAAGGGAAGGCATGTCCTTTTCGGACGGAACCTCGACGTTTCGACGAGGTTCGGGGAACAGGTCGTCCTTTCCCCGAGGAACCACCCCCTTCCTTCCCGCCACCTCGGGGGCCTCCCTCGCCACTTCGCGATCCTGGGGGCCGCGCTTCCCGTGGGAGGATATCCTCTTTTCTTCGATGCCCTCAACGAGAAGGGCCTTGCCCTGGCCGGGCTCAACTACCCGGGGCTCGCCTTCTATCCGGAGAAGGCCGGAGAGGGAAGGAAGGCGCTTGCGCCCTACGAGATGTTCACCTACCTCCTCGGGAAGTTCTCCGAGGCGAGGGAGGCAATCTCCTTTCTGGAGGGATGCTCCCTCGTGAACGAGCCCTTCTCCTCGGAACTTCCCCTGGCTCCCCTCCACTACATGCTGGCGGACAAGGATCGCTCCTACGTGATCGAAAGCGATAAGGACGGCCTCCATATCTACGAGAACCCCGTCGGGGTCCTGACGAACAGCCCCTCCTTCCCCGTCCAGCTGGAGATGCTCCGGCGCCTCAGAGGAATCTCCCCCTCTACCATGGAGGACCGGTTCGGGCTCGGGATGGCCGCCCTCGGGGTCGGAGGAGGGACGCTCGGCCTCCCCGGGGACTGGACGGCGCCCTCCCGCTTCCAGAAGGCCGCCTACATGAACCGCTTCCTGCAAGGAGGAGAGGAGAGGGATTTCTGGAAGATCCTCGATTCCGTGAGCTTCCCGCGAGGAGTCGTGAAGGACGAGGAGGGACGGGACGAGGTCACCCTCTACCAGTCCCTCATGGACCTCGAGGAGGGAGTCTACGTGATCCGGAGGGAGGAGGGCCCAGAGGAGGGCTTCTCCTTCGCCTCCCTTTCCCTGGATGGGGAAGGGATCCTCTTCCCCAGCCCTTGGTGCGGTGGGGCCCGGGTGGTTTAATTCAGAGGAAAAGGAGGATTGGCGATGAGTAAGTTCGACGAGCTTGCGAAGGAAGGCATGGCCGCATTGGCGAAGGCGGCGGCAAGGTCAGGGTTCGAATGCGCCAGAAAGGACGGCGAGCTCGTGCTTCCGATGAAGGGGAAGGACGAGAAGGTCGTGGATATCGCCCTTTCCGCGGACACCACGCATCGGAGCGACGACCAGAACTTCATCCGCCTCCATTTCTCCGTGAAGGACTACAAGCTAAACGAGGAGACGGACCTGCCGCTTTTCCTGGAGGCGCTGAACCTCGTGAACCTATCCCTCGTCATGGGCTCGCTTCGGGTCGAGGAGGACGAGGTCGTCGGGGACATCCTCATCTTCGACATCAGCTTCTACTACCGGGGAGGGGAGATTTCCGACGAACTCTTCCGCGCCTACGTCGACATGGCCGCCAGCGCGGCGTTCGACTACATGCCGCCCCTCCGGAAGGCCCTCTCGGGAGGCTATAAGAATCTCGAGGAATTCTGCGACGAGGCGTTCGGAGGCTAGCTTATGTTCGGCAAGATGAATTTCGATTCCTACGGTTCCAAGAGCGATTCCCGGAAGGCCGCCGTCCGGGATGGGCTTCGCTCCCATGGGATAAAGTTCGAGGAATCCGGGGGCGTCTTCAAGATCCCCTACGTCTCCAGGGTCGAGGGGAAAACCTCCTATGACGTGATTGTGGAGATTCCTGAGGAAGAGCCCAAGAAGGGAGAGCTCACCTGGGCCAACGTCTACTCCTCGATCGCGGTGAACCCCGTGGACCGCCAGCTCCTCATGGAGTGCCTCGGCTTCGCGAATAGCGTCTCCGATCCCTGCGGTCGCTACGCCCTCGATTTGGAAGGTAGGCTCGTCCGCGTGGAGTGCCTCCCTTTCTTCGAAGGGGAGGACTGGAAGCAGCTTGCCTTCGACACGGTGGTCCGCGTCTCCCTTTGGTCCGACGTCGAGATGGCCGAGCTTGAGAAGGTCGCCGACGGCAGGACCGCGGACTTTGAGGAGTTCCGCGCGCGCTTCCTTGCTTGCTAAGTTTCCAAAAGTTCAGCAGAACCCTGCTTTATTTCTAGGTTTCGAAATCAATTGGGCGTTTTTCTCGTTCCCTTGGGCCCGATTGTTGTGGCCTCCTATCCTTATAGGGACCTTGCGTCCTTTCTCGCTTTCTTGTATTTTGCAATGCGATATGTCAGACCCTGCCGGCCCTGAACGATTGCTTCTCCCGATCCTAGACGTACTTCCCGAACAGTCATTGGATTCCGTTCGCGTCCTTGGCATGCCCATGTGGGGGGCCTGGGTGCTCATCGCGGCGCTCCTCTTTGTAAGCGCGATCTTTTCCGCTAGCGAGAACGCCTTCAGCAACTGCGACCGCTTCGCCTTCAAGGCAGAGGCGGAGAAGGGAAGCAGGACGGCCTGGATCGTGACCTACCTTGCCGAGAAGTTCGAGGGGACGCTCGTCTCCGTCCTGGTCGCGAACAATATCGTCCAGACCCTGATGTCCTCCATCTCGGCGATCATCTTCTATAACATCTGCCAGGCCTACGGGCTCGGGGACGCGGTGGAGGCGATCCTTTCCACGGTGGTTATGGCCTTCCTCGTCTACGTGGTGAGCGACACGGTCCCGAAGATCCTTTCCAAGTCGCTCCCCAACCGCATGGCCCGGCTCCTAGCCTGGCCGGACTTCCTCGTCTATGTCCTCCTCTATCCCGTCTCCTGGGTGTTCCGCCAGCTGCTCCGCCTCGTGCATAGGATCTTCCACATCGGGGAAGAGAACCTCCTCTCGAAGGAGGACATCCTCGAGAAGGCGGACGAGGCCGTCCTTGAGAACGAGCTCACGAAGGAGGAAGAGGAACTCCTCGAGCCGGAGGAGGTCGGCATGCTCCGCCAGGCGCTCGCCCTTTCCCACAAGAAGGCGCGGGACGTGATGACGCCGCTCGAGAAGGCGGTCCTCCTTCATGAGGAAGACATGTCGCCCAGGACCCTTCCCCACGCCCTGCTTTCCATTCCCTATACGAGGCTTCCTGTCTTCGGGGAGAAGGGGAACTGCCTCGGGATCCTTTCGACGAAGGTCTTCTTCCGCGAATACTTCCAGGACGAGCATCTCGACCCGCGGAGCGTCCTTCTGGACGTGGTCGAGGTGAAGGACGGGGACGACCTGCTTTCCGCCTTTAACGTCCTGACGGAGGAAAAGATCCATCTCGCCCTCGTGAGGGACGAGAAAGGCGCCCTCAAGGGCCTCATCACGCTGGACGATGTGCTCGACGAGCTCATCCCGGCCGGGAGGAACGAGTGATGGAGCTCATCGTCGGCTACGCGATCGCCCTCTTCTTCCTCCTTTGCGGCTCCCTTTTCTTCTCAAGCGCGGACATGGCCTACGGGTCCTTGTCCCTTGCGAAGATCGAGCGCGAGGTCGACTCCCACCCGGACAAGCGGGGAAGGCGCGCCCTGTCCCTTGCCAGGGGCTACGACAGGACGATCTCGACGATCCTTCTTTGGAACGACGCGATCAACGCGGGCCTCGATAGCGTCTCCACGCTTCTTGGGATCGCGGTGGCCGGCTACTGCTTCTCCATCACCGATCCCGACGTGCTGGAGAACTACGGGCTCATCTTCTCGATGTCCTTCCTGGTCCTCAAGATCATCTTCGGCGAGATCATCGCCAAGAGCATGGGGAAGCTCCGGAACCTCCAGCTTGCCAAGGCGTACAGCTATCCTTTGACCGCCTGCTATTTCCTGACCTTCCCGATCACCTACCTCGTGGGCGGGCTCGGGAACCTCGTCTCCTGGCCCTTCCTCAGGCTCCTTCCTGAGTCCAAGCCCTCCGAGGAGGGATTGGAGGCGATGATCGAGGAAAGCGAGGAGAAGGGCACACTCCGGGAGGAGGAGGCCGAGTTCCTTCGCGGGACCTTCGACTTCGCGACGGCGAAGGCCTACGAGATCATGACCCCGAGGGTGAAGGTGTACGCGGTCCCCTCCGGGACGAAGGCCTCGGAAATCCTCGCCGACGAGTCCGCCTTCGCCCATACGAGGATCCCCGTCTACGGGAAGACCATCGACGATCTTCTTGGCTACCTCGCTCTGAAGGACGTCGTTCGCCTTCATCTGGAAGGGAACTCTGAGGACATCTCCTCGATCATCCGCCAACTCCTCTTCTTCCCTCGGAGCGAGGAGGCGAGCGTCATCTACGACTCCTTCCGCAAGGGGGAGGGGGAGCTTGCCGCCGTCCTTGATGAGTACGGCGGCTTCGAGGGCCTCCTGACGAAGGAGGACATCGTCGAGGAGGTCGTCGGCGAGATCTGGGACGAGACCGACCACGCGGAGGAGCCTCTCGTCGAGCAGGAGAACGGCGACTTCATCGCCGATGGCGCCCTGACCCTCGAGGAGCTCTTCGATGCGCTCGATCTCGATCTCGAGGAAAGCGGCTCCGAATCAGACACCCTCGGGGGCTTCCTCATCGAGCTTTTGACCCTGAAGAACGTCCGCGTCGGGGCCGAGGTGTCCTACGAGGGCTATCTCTTTACCATCGTTGCGCTCGGGGCGAGGAAGGCGATCCGGCGCGTCCGCATCCATCCCTTGGAGAAGGATGAGGAGAAAGAGGACTAGGCTCCGTTTTCCCTTTCTTGCCCTTTACCAGAATATTGGCGAAAATTTCGTCATGGATGGAGGATCGCTCCTCTTTAGGACGCCGTTTCTCTCCTATTTCTTTTGGAGCCTGGAAGACCGCGGGCGGAAGCCTGGTTCTCTATGGCAAAGGGGGAGCGCCTCGGGAAGGGCCCGATGATTCATAGGGAGGGTTTGGCATGATTCAAAAGGAAGGCGGCAAGCTCATCTACGTGCGCGGGAGCGAGAAGGTCTCGCTCAGCGCCTATGGGAAGGACGGCATTCGCGTGGAGGCCACGAATGTCGGCGATTATCTGGGAAACGAGTGGCTTTTTGAGGGATTAACGCCAGGAAGCGCTCGGATCTGGACGGATGAGAATGGCCTTTCTTGGATCGAGAACGGCAAGATTCGGGCAAGCGTGACCGGGCTTGGGCAGTTCCGCTTCTACAAGGAAGGGGACCTCGTGCTCGAGGAAATGTACCGCTCCTTCGACTTCGATCAGCCAAGGGCATACGCGCTCCGGAAGCTCGCGCGGGAATGGAAGGGCGAGCGCGGTGGCTTATTTGAACTCACCGCGCGGTTCGAAGCCCGGGAGGGGGAGCGCATCTACGGGATGGGCCAGCCCCAGGCCGAGTTCCTGAACCTGAAGGGCGCGACCTTGGAGCTTGCCCAGCGAAATTCCCAGATCAGCGTCCCCTTCTATCTTTCGAGCCTTGGCTACGGCTTCCTTTGGAACAATCCGGGGATCGGGGAGGTGTCCTTTGCAAAGAATGGGACCTCGTGGAGGATGGAGGGGACTAGGAAGCTCGACTACTGGGTCACGGTTGGGGACACTCCTCTTGAGGTTCACCGTCATTTCATGGACCTCGTCGGAAAGCCTCCCGCCTTCCCGGAGGACCTGACCGGCTTCTGGCAGAGCAAGCTCCGCTACCGTACGGGGGAGGAAGTCCTGGAGGTGGCAAGGGAGTATCGGCGCCGGAATATCCCCCTTTCCTGCATCGTCATCGATTTCTTCCATTGGCCGCGCCAGGGCGAATGGAAGTTCGATCCCCTCTACTGGCCCGATCCCAAGGGCATGGTCGAGGAACTTGAGTCGATGGGAATCCGTACGATGGTCTCCATCTGGCCTACCGTCGACAAGAGGAGCGAGAACTTCCCGTACATGGCCGAGCACGGAATGCTCATTTCCCTCGACCGGGGCTCGCAGGCCTATGACTACCAGGGGGACTGCATGATCGCCGACTTCACCAGCGAGAGGACGAAGGAGTTCGTCTTCTCCCGTGCGAAGGACGGCTACTGGGACAAGGGCATCCGCCTTTTCTGGCTCGACCAGGCGGAGCCTGAGTTCACTTGCTATGACTTCGACATGTACCGCGGGAGCCTCGGGTCGTGGATGGAATGCGGGAACGTCTACCCCGTCCATTACCTTAGGGCCTTCTACGAAGGATCCCGCAAGAACGGGTTGGATAAGCCTGTGTCCCTCATCCGTTCCGCATGGCTTGGGAGCCAGAGGTACGGCGGGCTCGTCTGGAGTGGCGACACCGCAGGGACGTTCGCCTCGATGAAGGACCAGCTTTCCGGCGGCCTCTCCATGGGCATCGCGGGGATTCCTTGGTGGACGGCGGACATCGGGGGCTTCTCCGGCGTTCCCGACGACCCCCTTTGGCGCGAGCTTCTCGTCCGCTGGTTCGAGTGGGCGGTGTTCTCACCGGTGCTGCGCCTCCATGGCGATCGCCAGCCTTCTCATATCCCTCCCCTGGACGACAGGGACTGGGGCGGTGGCTTCTGCCGCACAGGGCTTCCGAACGAAATCTGGAGTTTCGGGGAGGAAACATATTGGATTTTGAAAGACTTTATCCTTCTGAGGGAGAAGCTCCGTCCCTATGTCTCCTCCCTTTTCAAGGAAAGCGAGCGGACGGGGATTCCCCTGATGAGGCCCCTGTTCCTTCATTACCCCGAGGACCCGGAGTGCTGGGAAAGGGAGGACGAGTACTTGTTCGGAAGAAAGTACCTGGTCGCCCCGATCCTTGAGCCAGGGGCGCGGAGGAGGGAGGTCTATCTCCCCCACGGGCGCTGGAAGGACATCAGGGACGGCTCGATCCATGAAGGAGGCCAGTCCTTCGAGGTGGAGGCTCCCCTTTCCTCGATCCCGGTCTACGAGCTGATCGAGGACTAGCCTACCCTATATGAGGAGTGGGCAGGTCGCCTTCCCCATGGCGTCTTCCTTTTCGCCCTTCTCTCCTCTCAGGACCTCTGGAAGTCCCTTTTCGCAGAAGGCCTCCCTTAAGGGACGGACCACCTCCGCCTCGCTTCTCATGATTTCCTCCCCGAGGGAGACAAGGAAGCCGTCGTAGTCTTCCCCGATCGCGCTAAGGAACACCCTGTAAGCTCGGCGAAGAATCCTTGCGCCAACCGCGAGGAGGTCCTCCTGCAAGGAGAGATAGCTATAGCGGATCGCGACGACAGGGGCGAGGAACGCCCGTTCCCCAAGGTAGCCGCCTTCCTCGCTCACGCCCGGAAGAGGGTCGCCTGTTTCCTCGCGCAGGATCCTCCGGATCGATTCGGAGGCAATCTCCAAGAAGAGGGAGCCACGTTCCTTTCCGATGCGCCTTGCGATCAGGCAGCCTTCCTGGACGAAGGAAAGATGGATCCTGTCCTTCTCCGGATCGAAGGAAGCGGCAAGCGCGAGCCCATGTCCTCGGAACGGGAACCTTGTCCTTTCCCTGGCAAGGAGCAAAGGGGAGGGGAGGAAGGTCGTCCTTCCAAGGTACAGCCTCGCGCTCCATCTCGCCCCAAGGACTTCCTTGAAGGCGGAGGGAAGAGAGCGTTCCATCTCCTCCGGGAAGGGGTCGCCGCGCCTGTCGATCGCCTTGTTCCTGCGGCTTGGGTACTCGAGCATCAGCCGTCGGAGGAGCCCTGCGAGCTCTTTATATGAATTTTCCATGAAGGGTTTTTACCAGCACTTGTGCCTAACCTTTCTAATAAGTTTCAGGATACTTTCTATGAAAACGGTTACATCAGGAAGATTCTTCGAGATTGCTTAACAAAGAAGATTGCAATCAGAAATCGCTTGCTTTCGAATCCTCGGAAATTTCAAGGGAATCAATAAACTTTTCTGTGAAAGTAACGCAAAAAGAGTAGGTCTTTTCCTGAAAATGTAATTTGTCACATCAGGGGTGGGTGCGAGGAGGCCGAGAATCCCTATAATCGCGGCGAATGAAGCGCATCCAGGTCGTCTGCGCGGTCCTCCGTTCAGGGGACAGGGTCCTCGCCGTTGAGCGTGGCTACGGAGAGTTCAAGGGAGGCTGGGAGTTCCCAGGAGGAAAGGTCGAGCTGGGGGAAAGCCCCGAGGAGGCGATCCGACGGGAGATCATGGAGGAGCTCGGCATCGCCATAAGGATCGAGGAACGCCTTGGGAGGGTGGAGCACGACTACCCCTCCTTCCGTCTCTCGATGGACTGTTTCCTCGCAGAGCCGCTCGCTGCCCCTTCCTTCAAGGAGGCGCTCGACCATCGCCTTCTCCGCGCTGAGGAGCTTGGCTCCGTCGATTTTCTACCCGCAGACCGGAAGATCCTCCCTTGGATCGTCCAAGCCCTGGGGAGGCGGTCCTAGAAAAAAGGCCGCCAGGGCGGCCGATTTCTCTGGTGCCCGGGGCCGGGTTCGAACCGGCATGGTCGCCCGGGGGATTTTAAGTCCCCTGCGTCTACCTGTTCCGCCACCCGGGCAAGCGGGGGAATGATAACGCAAAGCCCTTCCTCGGGAGATAAGAAAACGCCGGCCTCCGGGCCGGCTTCGATTCAAGATGGTCCCCCGTGACGGTTTCGAACCGTCGACCCCTTGATTAAAAGTCAAGTGCTCTACCGCTGAGCTAACGGAGGATTGGCTGGGGTGGCTGGAATCGGACCAGCGCATCAGGGAGTCAAAGTCCCTTGCCTTACCTCTTGGCTACACCCCAAGGGGGTGGTGGGCGAAGATGGATTTGAACCACCGAACCCGAAGGAGCTGATTTACAGTCAGCCGCGTTTGGCCACTTCGCTATTCGCCCACTTGTGCCGCACGTCGTCCGCTAGGTGGTGGATGCTGTGGGTTTCGAACCCACGACCCCCGCCTTGTAAGGGCGATGCTCTCCCGCTGAGCTAAGCATCCGTCGAGAGTGCCCCGCCAGACGTGCGGCGTGAATATAGCACTGACCCAAGGAAGGGTCAACGCGCTTTTCTCGAAGGAGGATGTGCCGCCTCGCTCTTCTTAGAAGCCTGGCTTCCCGAGGAGATGGAACATGTTGCGCTTATACACCTCGACCCCGGGCTGGTCGAACGGGTTGAGCCCGTTCAGATAGGCGCTCATCGCGCACGCCTTCTCGAAGAAGTAGAAGAGATAGCCCAGGGAATAGGCGTCCATCCTCTCCATCTCCAGGACGATGTTTGGGATGCCCGCGGTCTCCGAGTGCGCCTGGAGGACGCCCTGGAAGGCGCGCTCCTGGACGAAGGAGAGGGGCTTTCCGGCGAGATAGTTCAGCCCGTCGAGGTCATCCTTGTCCTCGGGGATCGCCAGGTCTTCCTCCGGCTTTTCGAGGTGGAGGATGGTCTCGAAGAAGATCGGGGAGCCTTCCTGGATGAACTGCCCGAGGGAGTGGAGGTCGGTGGAGAAGCAGGCCGAGGCGGGGAAGAGGGACTTCCCTTCCTTGCCTTCGCTTTCGCCGAAGAGTTGCTTCCACCATTCGGTGAGCTGGACGAGCGTCGGGAGATAGGTGCAGAAGAGCTCGACCTGCTTGCCGTTCTTGTAGAGGTGATGGCGGCAGACGGCGTACTTGTATGCCTCGTTCTTCATGAGGTCGGGCTCGTGGTATTCCTTCGCCGCGTCCCTGCTTCCCTTGAGGAGCTGGACCACGTCGATCCCCATGGCGGCCATCGGGAGGAGCCCCACCGCGGTCTGGACGGAATAGCGGCCGCCGATGTCGCCGGGCAGGACGAAGGTCTCGTAGCCTTCCTGCTTGCTGAGGGTCAATAGGGCGCCCTTCTTGCCGTCGGTCGTCGCGACGATCGCCTTCCTCGCCTCCTCCTTCCCGTCCCTTTCCTCAAGGAGCTTCCGGAGGAGACGGAAGGAAAGGGCGGTCTCGGTAGTGGTGCCGGACTTGGAAATGACGTTCACGCAGAACTTCTTGTCCTTCAGATAGGCGAGGGCGCGAGTGATATAGGTGGGGTCGAAGGTCTCGCCAAGCCAGAGGACGTCGATCCCCTTCTTCGGGAAGGTGCCCCTGAGGGCTTCGATCGCGGCGCGCGCCCCAAGATACGACCCGCCGATCCCGCAGACGACGAGGACTTCGTAGTTCTCCCTGAGGCGCTTCCCGGTCGCAAGGAGCCTGGGGAGCTCCTCGCTCTGGAGGTATTCCTCCGCTTGGTCGACCCAGCCGAGGAAGTCGGCCCCTTTCCCCGTCCGTTCGTCGATCGAGCGATGGATGCGGGCGACCTCGTCCTTGTAGGAGGCGAAATCGATCGCCTCGCCGATATGCCCGATGTTCGTGCGAATCATCATGTCCTTATCCTCCATAGCCTTTCCTTTGGAAAGATTACGCCTTATCGCTCCTCTTGGCACCACCGGCGAAGCGCCTCGCCAAGGCCTTGGAAGGAGATGTCCTGCTCCTTCGGAAGGGACCGGGGGAGGGGAGTCCTCCGTTCCTCCATCGTCAGGGCCTTCATGGAGACGCGGAGCCCCCCTCTCTCCTCGTCCTTCTCGATCACCTTCGCCTTGTAGAGGGCGCCAATCTGGATGAAGTCGTGGAAGGGGCGGTGCTCGTGCCGGGGCATCTCCTTGCGGTGGAGAAGGCCTGTCACCCCATCGTCGAAAAGGAGGAGCGCGTAGGTTTCCTTCTTCTTGATCGCGGTGCCGACGAGGATGTCGCCTTCCTTGATATCCGAGAAACTCATCCTAGGTCCTCCTTCCTGGTGATCTTCCTATGGAGGGGGCTTCCCTCCACGAGCCCGAGCCTTCCCTGCTCCATCAGGAAGAGGGAGCCCTCGTCGCGGTAGAGAGAGCGGGAAGAGCCGACGCTCTCCTCCGCCTCGTGGAGAAGCCTCGTGCGGAAGCACTGGGGCGTCTGGACGAGCCGGACCTTGTCGCGGGCAAGATAGCCCGCCGGCTCCCCGCACTCGAGGAAGAGCGCGCTATCCTCCAGGGGAAGGACGGGCACGGCCCCTCCCTTATCCCTCGCCTCCTCGACGAGGCGGTCGAGGACGGAAAGGTCGAAGAGCGGCCTTGCCGCGTCATGAAGGAGGATCATCCCCTCGGGATCCAGGCGATAGGCCTCCTGGACGGCGTTCCTCGCGCTCTCCGCGCGGGAAGGCCCTCCTTCCACGAGCAGCGGTCGGACGGGGAGAGAGGCGGTCTCCTCCTTCACTCGCCCCATGTCCTCGGGACGGACCACGACGATGAAGGAGTCGCACCTGCCCCAGCGCGCCGCCTCCTTGAGGGAACGTAGGTAAAGGGGTTCCCCCATGAAGGGGGCGAACTGCTTCTTCCCGCCGAAACGGCGGCCTTCTCCGCCCAGAAGGAGGGCGAAGGCAATCCGCTCATCCATCGACGGGGATTATAGACCTATATGCGGCCTTCGCCTGTCCCAAGCCTCTCCGCGATGGCGACTCCCTGGATGATGAGCTGGACGGCCTTCTCCATCCGGCTCCCCTTCGTGTAGTCGGCGAGGAAGGCGTAGTTCACCCTTCCGTCATGGACGAGGGAGGCGACCTTGTCCTCCCTTCCCTGGGGATAGACGGCGATCGACTTGCCCCCGTTGTTCTTGGCAAGGATCATCGCCGGGATGTCGGTCATCCCGTCCCCGATGTAGATGATGTTCGAGTAGGGGATCCTCCTCTCCAGGGTTTTCTCGTTTACTCCGACGTCGTCGTTCGCGTCATAGACGCCCTTGGAGATGCGGAAGAAGTACTGTGTCTTCTGGGTGAAGTTCACGACCTGCTTAGGCCAAAGAGGAAGGCCCGTCTTCGGATCGAAGAGGAACTCGCAGGCGTAGATTTCCTTGAACTGCCCCGCGATCTTCGTGCCGGCCACGATCTCGGCGTTCCCGGAGGAGACGAGGTAGTGCTCCACCTTGATCCCGTTCTCCTGGCCGAAGGCGTTGACGCGGTCGAACCAGGTGAGGACGCCAGGAAAGAACTCGACCTCCTTCCCCCTCTCGTTCAGCCACTCCCTGGTCATGCGGATGCCCTTCTCCTCGCACTTCTTCTTCATCATGTAAAGGTAGGAGAGGGTCCTCTCGATCCCGTGCCTTTGTGAGAACTCGGTCGTTTCCTTCCAGAACTCGGAGGGGGTCATCCCGAGGGCGGGGATGAAGCCGAAGTTCTGCATGTCGCTTTTTGCAAGGGTGCTGTCGAAGTCGTAGAGCAGCGCGACAATCGGTTTCTTCATAATCCAATTATAGAGAAGGAATCCCCTAGGCGCACCGCAGAAACAACGGGTTTCGCCGGCTTTCCCCTCTTCAGCGGGGAACTGCGAGGTTATTGATAACTTGGTTTAGGGCTCGGTTCTGGGAGAATAACCTTTCGTTTCGAAATCCTTCGATTCTCCATGGAAGTCGGCGCGAACTCGTCTATAGTGCCCTCGATGGACGGGCTGACGATATTCCTGCTATGCCTTCTCTGCCTGGCGTTCGTCTACGTGGTGATGCTTTGCGTGTGCTTTGCCTGCCTCTTCACCTTCCGCGCCCGCCTGGAAAAGCGTCTCGTCGCCATGAGCGTCGTCTATAGCGAGATGCGGGACGTCCTCCTTTCCTGGAAGGAGCTCCTGGAGAGGGAAGGTTGCCGCTGGGACGAGAAGATGACCAACGCGGGCGCGCAGATCGCTTCCCTCCGCACCGAGCTGAAGAGCGAGCACGAGTCGCTTTCCGCCTATGAGCTTCTCTCCGGCTACGAGAAGGAGCTGAAGCGGCTGAGCCGCGGCTTCCCCTCCGTGCTGAAGGACGAGGACTATCTCGCCTACTCGGACACGTTCGGCGATCTCGACGCCTCCCACCGGAGGATCGTCGCGCTTTATAACGGGGACCAGAACGGATACGAGTACTGGCGGAAATCCATCCCCTTCCGTCCCTTCACCCTCCTGGCGGGCTTCCGCAAGAGGGAAAGGCTTTCCTAGCTAGAAGTCCAGTTCGTAGTCGACGAGGCCATCGTAGAAGTCCCGTTCGTGGGAGACGAGGATCAAGGCCCCGGGATATTCCTCGATAGCCTCGAACAAGGCGTCCTTGGCCTTCTTGTCGAGGTGGTTGGTCGGCTCGTCCAGGACGAGGAAGTTGCTCTCCTCGAGCGTCATGACCGCGAAGCGCGCCTTCGTCCTTTCCCCGCCGGAGAGCTCGCGGAAGGGGCGCATGGCGAGCTCGCTCCTTACCCCGACCGAGCCAAGGATCGTCCTCAGCTCCGTGTTGGTCTTCTCCGGATGGAGGGAGCGAAGGTACTCGAATGGGGAGAGCCCTTCCGGAAGGTCGTCCTCCTGCTCATAGGAGGAGACGATCGTCCCGTCGAGCCAGTGGTATTCCCCGCTGATAGGGCGGAGGGAGCCGAGGATCGTCCTAAGGAAGGTCGTCTTCCCGACCCCGTTCTTCCCGATGACGGCAATCTTCTCGCCCTTCTTGAGAATGAAGCTCACAGGCGGGAGGAGAGGGACTCCTCCATAGCCGAACTCAAGGTTCTCGACGATGAGGGGCTTTTCGCCGACGTCGTGCGTGAAGGGAAAGCGGAAGCGAACAGCGGGCTCGTCCCTTCCCGGCTCCTCCATCCTCTCGAGATGGGCGAGCCTCGCCCTATGGGACTTCGCCGCCCGGGCGCTGGTCGCCCGCACGATGTGGGCGGCAATGAAGGCCTCCTCCTTCTTGATGTATCGCTGCTGGGCCTTGTAGTTCTTCTCGTATTGCTCCTTGTCGAGCTCATGCGCCTCGAGGAAATGCTCGTAGCTTCCTTTGTACCGGACGACCTTCTGGTTCTCGAGCAGGAGGACGACGTCCGCGACCTTGGCGAGGAATCCTTCGTCATGGCTGATCGCGATGAAGGCGCCCTTGTATTCCTGCAGGTAGCCGGCTAGCCATTCGACCTGGCTCGCGTCCAGGAAGTTCGTCGGCTCGTCGAGAAGGAGGACATCCTTCTTCTCAAGTAGCATGCGGGCGAGCATGGCCTTCTCCTTCTGCCCGCCGGAGAGGATCGAGATGTCCTTCCCTAGCATCTCCTTGGCGATATGGAGGCCGTCCACAAGCTTCCCCACTTCCTCCTGGAGGGCGTAGAAGTTCGCTGCGTCCAGTTCCTCGCGGATGTGCTCGGCCTTGTTCAGCACCGCCTCGAAGTCAGGGGAGAAGGCGGCCTCCTGGTAAAGCTCCTCCATTCTCCGCTCCTTCTCGTAAAGAGGGGCGTATACCCCGTAGAGGTAGTCGAGCACCGTCATTCCCGAGGGGATGCTCAGCTGCTGGTCGAGATAGCTCCACGTCACGTTCCTTTCCCAGATGATCCTTCCCTTGTCAGGAGCAAGGTCGCCCATGATAAGGCGGAGGAGCGTGGTCTTCCCGGTTCCGTTAGCGCCCACCAGGACGGCGTGCTCCCCAGGGTTCACCTTGAAGGACGCCTTCCGGTAGAGCTCTTTGTCCCCGTAGCTGAACTCGATGTCGATTCCTTCGATGAGCGCCATACCGCGCTAGTGTATCAAAATCGAAGGAAAGGGGAGGGCCACTCGACCCTCCCCTTCCGGGAAACATGCGCTTCAGTCTTGCGATTCCGCTTTCTTTGCGCCGTATTTGCGCCGGTATTGCTGGATCAGCCTCTCTTTCCTGCCGCCGCAGGAGGAGCATTCGCCCGTAGGGAGGCCCTTCGCCTTCTTCCGAAGGTAGTTCCCAAGGAGGAAGAGGAGGTAGAGCCCGACGGCCAGCCCGACGGCGATCCCGATCGCCGCGCCCATCACGCGCGCCTCCAGGGAAGCCTTCTTTTGCCATCGCGGATCTGGTTCACGTACCAGATGCCAAGGATGAGCAGTGCGATGAGGAAGAGGAAGATGAAGAGGGTCCACCACCAGGAGAGGACGAGGTAGATCATCGAGGAGATGAGGTAGCTGCTGGTGAGCCAGAAGAGGATGGTCCAGCGGAACTTACCCTTCGGGAGCTCGGCCTTCGCGGTCGCGCAGGCGGCGAAGCACGGGATGGTCAGCATGTTGAACGCGATGTAGGCGATGATGCCGGGCCATAGGATTCCGGTCGACTGCACCATGGCGAGGACCGATTCCACCTCGCCGTAGTCGTCCGCAACACCGCCCAGGAGCATCGCTGCGAGGACGGCGAAGGTCCCGAGGACGTTCTCCTTGGCGATGAGGCCGGTAATGGCCCCGACGGCGAACACCCAGCCAAGGGGCCCGATCTGGGAGCCGAAGCCAAGGGGAGTGAAGAGCGGCTGAATCAGCTGGCCGAGCGAGGCAAGGATGGAGTTCCCTGTTTCCTCCACGCCGATGTAGGTCCAGTTCCAGGAGAAGCTTTGCAGGAACCAGATGAGGACGGTAGAGGCGAAGATGATGGTGAACGCCTTCTTGACGTAGTGCTTCGTCTTGTCCCAGAGGTGCACCATCAGCGACTTGAACTGGGGGAGGTGGTAGGCGGGTAGCTCCATGATGAAGGGGGCGGCCTCCCCCCTCATCGTCGTATGGCGCATGAGAAGGAGCATGAGGATCGCCGCGACCACGCCGAGGACGTACATCGAGACGGTGATGAGGTCGACGTATGGGAAGCCGAAGGACTGGGCGATCGCTCCCGCGCATCCGGTCAGGATCGGGAGCTTCGCGCCGCAGGAGAAGAAGGGGATGACCCGGATGGTCGCGACTTTCTCACGCTCCGTGGCCAGGGTTCTGGTGTTGATCATCGCGGGCACCGAGCACCCGAAGCCCATGATCATGGGCATGAACGCCCTTCCCGTGATGCCGAACCTCCGGAAGATGCGGTCGAGGATGAAGGCGACGCGAGCCATATAGCCGGTGTCCTCGAGAACCGAGAAGGCGAGGAAGAGGCAGAGGATCTCAGGCAGGAAGCCGAGGACAGCGAAGATGCCGCCTAGGATCCCGTCGCAGACGAGGCTTTGCGCCCATGGGTAGACTTCGGCGGCGGACATGGCCTCGCTGATATTCCCGAGAATGAGGTTGTTGAGGACGATGTCGACAAAGTTGTGGAGGATGACGCCGGGTGAGTTAATCCCGAAGTCCACGAAGAGCCCTTCCCAGATCGTGCCGGCCAGGGGGTCGGCGAGCCCTTCGGCCCCAAAGGCGCCCATCGCGCCAAGGTAGAGAAGGTCGGATCCGAAGATCAGATGGAAGAGGACGAAGAGGATGGCGATGAAGATGGGGATGCCGGCCCAGCGGTTCGTGAGGACCTTGTCAATGCGGTCGCTGAGGGAAAGCTTTTTCGAGCCATCCCTTCCGCCTTCCTTCCTCTTGTAGGCAGGGCTGAAGTCTCGTCCGATCGCCTTATAGCGGCAATCGGCGACATACGCCTCGAAGTCGTCCTGGAAGACAGGGTCGCGGAACGTCTCGCGGAACTCCTCCACCATGGGAAGGAGGTCCTTGTGCATCTCGCACTCAATCTCGTCGCCCTCGACGAGCTTTATCGCGTGGAAGAGGGAGTTCTCGACCCCTTTCTCCCGAAGGGTTATCTCCAGGCTCGCGATCAGCTTATTGATCTTCGATTCCTTGAGAACGGACGAGCCTTTGCGGGGTTTTCCGCATTCCTGCGAGGCAACTTCCATCAGGTGCGCGAGGTTCTCCCCGCGCAGGGCACTGATTTCCACGACAGGGACGCCGATCTTTTCCTGCAATGCCTTCGCGTCGATGAGGTCGCCTTGCTTGCGCACGAGGTCGCTCATGTTGAGCGCGATGACGACGGGGACGTTCATCTCGAGGAGCTGGGTCGTCAGATAGAGGTTCCTCTCGAGGTTGGTCGCGTCGACGACGTTGATGAGGCAGTCAGGGGACTCCTCAAGGATGTAGTTCCGGGAGATGACCTCCTCCGAGGTGTAGGGGCTGAGCGAGTAGATGCCCGGAAGGTCGACGATCTCGATCCTTTCCCCGGTCTTCTTGTTGCGATAGGTACCGGAGCGCTTCTCGACGGTGACGCCCGGCCAGTTCCCGACATGGGCGGTCGATCCGGTCAGGTTGTTGAAGAGGGTTGTCTTCCCTGAGTTCGGGTTTCCCGCGAGGGCGATCTTCCTATTTCTCGTTTCCATGCGACGTGACCTCCACGAGGACCGCCTCGGCCTCGTTCTTTCTCAATGTAAGCTCGTAGTTGCGGATCGTGATTTCGACGGGATCGCCGAGCGGCGCCATCTTCCGCACGTAGATTTCCGCCCCCGGCGTGACCCCCATATCGAAGAGGCGCCGCCGGATCTGCTTGTCCTTCCCATCCACGAGAAGAACGCGGCAGCTTTCTCCGGGATGTAGTGTGCTGAGCCTTTGCTGATCCATATGTCCTCCTAGGCCATTCTCACGAAGATGCGCGAGGCGATATCGCGATCGAGTGCGAGCCTTGTGCCCTTAATAAGAAGGACGATTCCTTCCGTTCCGCTGGAAAGGACGGAAAGCTCGCTGTCGACGACGAGACCGAGAGAGGCAAGTCTCTTCTTGCTTTTCTCGTCCATGGAAAGCCGTGCGACTTTCAATGGGGTTTGTTCCGGTGCGATCAGAATTGGCATGAATCCTCCGAGTTAGTTATGTCTAACCATGCGGGAATATAGTGCTCCCTCCGAAGAGCGTCAATACAAAAGTTAGTTGCAACTAACTAGATGTTCAGGTAACGATAGGCAAGACATATGAGCGAAAGAGGAATCACTAGTTTCCACGAGTCCCAGGAAGACTATCTTGAGAGGATCTTGATGCTTGGGGACGGGAGAGTAGGGGTCCGTTCCGTCGACCTTGCGAGGAGCTTCGGGTATTCCAAGGCAAGCGTGTCCGTCGCCGTGAGGAAGATGGAGGACAAGGGTCTGATTCATCTCGACGGGCATGGGCTGATTTTCCTGACGGAGCAGGGAATGGCGATCGCCGGGCGCGTCTATGAGAGGCATCAAGTTCTTGAGAAGGCGC
The DNA here is from genome assembly GCA_944350325.1 of uncultured Bacilli bacterium. Taxonomy (GTDB): domain Bacteria; phylum Bacillota_I; class Bacilli_A; order RFN20; family CAG-826; genus UBA4951. Next base: position 28,098 of record CALVOS010000021.1, read on the forward strand.
TTCTGTTCCTGGGCGTCGACGAGGAGAACGCGCGCAAGGACGCCTGCCTCATCGAGCATGACCTCTCCGAGGAAAGCTTCCAGGCGATCAAGTCGCACATGGAGAGGTTCCTGGACGAGCGATGAAAAAAAGGCTCCGGATCGCTCCGGAGCCTCTCGTTGCCTGGTGCGGGAAACCAGAATCGAACTGGCATGGATTGCTCCATACGCCCCTCAAACGTACGCGTCTACCAATTCCGCCATTCCCGCGGCGAGCGCTACTATAGGACCCCAGCCCCTCGCTTGCAAACTCTTTTTAGGCTTTGTTGTGGATTTTGAAATCCATCAAGCCTAGCCCACTGGGATCATCTCAAACCGACAAAGTTTCGGAATCAGCATTTTCGATTGAGTTTTGCAGAGCAATCAGAGGAAAGCGAGGATCAGCGCCTCGGCGACGCCGAAGTAGACGAGGAGCCCGATGATGTCGACGATCGTCGTCAGGAGAGGCTGCCCGACGATCGCCGGATCCTTCTTGAGGGCGGCCGGAAGCATCGTGAGGGTGACCGCGATGAGCTTGCTGAGCACGATGACCGCGAAGAGGGTGAGGGCCAGGACTCCGGAGACCCGGAAGGCGTTCTCGGCGAACTCCCACGTCCAGCAAAGCCCGTTCCAGACGCTTGCGCTTTCCTCCGCGTCCAGGGCCACGATCCCCAGGTACTGCTCGAGGGTGAACCAGATGAAGCCGAAGAGCGAGACCGCCAGCCCGATGAGAAGGGCGCTCCTCAGCTCTTGCCAGAGAAGCTTCAGGTAGTCCCTCGGACGGAATTCCTTGAGGGCAAGCCCGCGGATCATGAGGGCGATGGTCTGGCCGCCCGCGTTGCCTCCGGTGTCGGTGACGACGGGAACGAAGGCCGCAAGGACGGGAAGCACTGCGATGGAGGTCTGGAAGCTCGAGAGGACCATCGAGCTGAAGGTTCCGAGGATGATGAGGGCGATGATCCAGGGGACGCACTTCCTCGCCATCTTGAACGGGTGCGTCTCCAGATAGCTATCCTCCAGGTGGCCGACCTGGTTCATGTGTTCGATGTCCTCGTTGGTTTCTTCCGTCATGACGTCGACCGCGTCGTCCGCGGTGACGATTCCGACGAGGCATCCGTCCCCGTTCACGACCGCGATCGCGTTCAGCTTGTAGCGCCGGAACAGGTTGGCGACGTCCTCCTGGTCGGTGTCGACCCCGCAGCAAGGGGCGTCCCCGTTCATGAGGGAAAGAAGGCTGTCCTCAGGGTCGGCGAATATGAGGTCGTCCAAGTCGACGGTGCCGAGGAACTTCCTCTTCTCATCCCGGAGGAAGAGGGTGTAGACGGTCTCGGCGTCCTTCCCTCGCTCACGGATGATGCGAATCGCCTCCTTCACCTTCTCCTGGGAGCGGAACTCGAGGTATTCCGTCGTCATGAGGGCGCCGGCGGTCTCCTCCTTGTAGCCAAGGAGGCGGTTCACGTCCCTTCGCATGTCGGGGGAGGCGCTATCGAGGACTTTTTTCACGAGGTTGGCAGGAACCCCGTCGATGGCGTCGGCGACGTCGTCGGCGGATTGCTCCTCGAGGAGGGAGGAGAGCTCCTTCCCTGTCATCGCCTTGAGCAGCCCTTCCTGGGCGTCAGGGTCGAGGTCGTCGAAAAGGGGCGCGGCGGTCTCGTTCGGCAGGAGGCGGAAGAGCTGGATGATCAGTGAGGGATCGAGGTTCGAGAGGGCCGCGCCCACGTCGACCTCGCTCACCTGGTCGAGGATCTGCTCCAGGTGATTCTTGTTCTTGCTCCGGATTGCTTCCTCAAGTTCTTCCGGGGATATGGACCTTAGGTAGACCCCTTCCTCCCCTGCCTCTGGCAGATAGGGGATCCCGTCCTTCTGTTCCTTCTCGTCCATGAGGGCTCCTTTCTTGTCTCTTCCGGGGCAGATTAGCCCTGGCGGTCGTATAATCCACCATTAGGAAAGGAATTTCATAGGATTAGATATGTCCAAGAAGATTCTCGTCGAGACCAGCGCCCGCCACATCCACCTGACGCAGGAGTCTCTCGACTACCTGATGGGGATGGAGGAGGGCGAGCACTTCGTCCTTGAGGAGAGGAAGGCCCTGAGCCAGCCGGGCCAGTACGTGACCAATACGAGGCTCGACCTCGTCGGCCCCGTCAATCCCAAGACCGGGAAGGAGAGGAAGATCGCCGGAGTCTCGATCCTCGGCCCCGTGCGCAAGGGCGACCAGATCGAGGTGAGCGCGACCGACGCGAGGACCCTAGGCGTGAAGGCGCCCGTCCGCGAGAGCGGCGACACGGCGGGGAGCGCCCCGATCTCCATCGTCAACCCTCTCAACGGCAGGAGGCTCGACCTTAAGGAAGGCCTCATCGTCGCCAAGCGCCATATCCACATGACCCCGGAGGATGCCGAGGAGTTCGGCGTGAGGAACGGGGACATCGTGAAGGTCCTCGTCCCTGGCGAGGGAAGGAGGACGATCTTCGACGACGTCGTCGTCCGCGTCAGCGAGAAGTTCGCCCTCGCCATGCACATCGACACCGACGAGAGCAACGCCAGCAACGCCGTCGGGGAAATCTACGGGGAAATCGTGCGGTGAAGGCCGGGACCTACGAGTTCCAGCCTAAGGACGTCTGCTCGCGCAAGATGCGCCTTGCGATCGACGAGGAGGGGAAGATTCTCTCCTTCGAGGTCGAAGGGGGGTGCCAAGGGAACCTCCGGGGCATCGGCCGGCTCCTCAAGGGCAGGGACGTCCGCGAGGTAGCGGACCTCCTCGCCGGCGTCGAGTGCCGGGGTTCGCGGACGAAGGTTACCAGCTGCCCCGACCAGCTGAGCCAGGCGATCCGAAGGGAAATCCTCGGCGAGTGAAGAGGCGGTCCCGCGAGGGATCGCTATTCTTATTCCTTCCTGAGGGGAGTCCCGCTATACTCCCCCCTACGAAGAACGGCATCCAGAAGGCGGCCCCGGGCGAATGGCCGCCTAGCAACTCCTCCGCGAGGTAAGTGCTCCGCCCAGCCGGCCCCCGCCGGAACGATGCCTGAGGGAATGTTCCCTCCGCCGGGGCGGCGTCTTTGCCCGAAGGAGGAAACATGGAAAGCACGATTCGCTATAACACGCTCACCAGCGAGGCCGTGGGCGAGGGACATCCTGACAAGGTCTGCGACCAGATCGCCGACGCCCTCTTGGACGAGGTGCTCCGGCAGGATAGGGAGGCGCATGTCGCCTACGAGATCTTCGCGACGACGGAGTACATCCTCATCGGCGGGGAGATGAGCGGCCGGGGAGTCCGCGTGGACTATGAGAAGGTCGCCCGGGATGTGCTGCGCGACATCGGCTACCTCTCCCCGGAGCTCGGGATCGGCTGCGAGAGCTGCCGGATCGACGTCCGCGTCAAGGAGCAGTCGCCCGACATCGCCCTTGGCGTCGAGCGAGCGCGCCCCGAGGACATGGGGGCCGGGGACCAGGGCATCATGTTCGGCTATGCCACGAACGAGACGGAGGGGTATATGCCTCTTCCTTATTCGATCGCCCAGAAGCTCGTCCGGCGCGCGAGCGAGATGAGGAAGGAAGGACTTTTCCCTCATGCCCGCCCGGACATGAAGAGCCAGGTGACGGTCGACTACCAGGACCCTGCCCACCCTCGCGTCAGGAAGGTGCTCGTCTCCTGCCAGCATGACCCCGAGGCGGATATCGAGGAGTTCCGCGCCTTCGTCCACCAGAACATCATGGTTCCCGTCCTTCGTTCCTTTGGCGAGGACGAGGGTTTCCAGTGGTTCGTGAACCCGACGGGACGCTTCGTCACCGGCGGTCCGGCGGGAGACACCGGGCTTACGGGCAGGAAGCTCATCGTGGATACCTACGGAGGAGCCTCTCGCCACGGAGGGGGCGCCTTCTCCGGGAAAGACCCGAGCAAGGTGGACCGGAGCGCCTCCTACTATGCCCGCTACCTCGCCAAGAACCTTGTCGCCGCCGGGGCCAGCGATAGGCTCGAGGTGCAGCTTAGCTATGCGATCGGCATGAGCGAGCCGATGGGGATCGGCATCTCCACCTTCGGCACCGCCCATGTCTCGGACGAGAGGATTCTTGCCGCCATCTCCCGGTTCTTCGACTGCAGGCCCGGGATGATCATCGAGTCCCTCGGGCTCCGGGATGGGGTCCGCTACCGTCCGACGAGCGTCTACGGTGCCTTCGGCAGGCCGGATCTCGACCTTCCCTGGGAGCGGCTCGACAAGGTTGCGGCGCTCAAGGATTTCTTCCGCAAGGCTTAGTCCGGAGGAAGGAACTGTAAGCGCTTACCCCACGCCCTTCCATTCCTGCCGGCTTGCCCTAGAATATAGATACAAATAGGGGGATTTCCCCCGAGGAGAACACGCATGAAGTACACGATCATCGGCAAGAACATCGAGGTGACCGATTCCATCTCGGCCTACATCCAGGAAAAGCTGGGCAGGATGGAAAAATACTTCGTGATCAAGGATGACGTGCTCTGCCGGGCTGTCGTCCAGTCCTACAAGGTGGGCGCGAAGGTCGAGATCACCATCTTCACCAAGGAGATGGACTTCAGGACCGAGGTGAGGAACAACGACCTCTACGCCGCCGTCGACCTCGCCGTAGACAAGCTCGAGGACCAGATGAGGCGCCTCAAGACGAGGATGGAGAGGGGGCATAACGGGGCCATCGGCCTCGGGAAGCTCCTTGTCCTCCAGAGCATCGAGGAGGAGGCGGAGAGCGAGGATGCGGAAGAAGTCGTCCGCACGAAGAGCATCTACCTCGAGCCGATGACGCTCGACGACGCGATCACCCGGATGGACGCGCTCGGACACACCTTCTTCGTCTATCTCGACTCCGACGACGAGCAGATCTCGATCGCCTACAAGCGACTCGACGGTGGCTACGGCGTCATCCAGGTTCAGAACAGGCTAGCTTAACCACTAGGTTCGAAGAGGCACCGCGAGGTG
>CALVOS010000022.1 GCA_944350325.1 uncultured Bacilli bacterium
CTACAGGGGCGCTCTACTATCCCCTTGGAATCGCCCTGAGCCCGATGATCGGGTCCCTCGCGATGAGCCTGAGTTCTCTCTTCGTCGTAATGAACGCGCTTACAATCAATTTATGGAAGACAGTCCGGGGGAAGGAAGGAGGGGAGTGCCCCCTTTCCTGCCCCATTGGGGAAGAGGAACGGAAAGGAGGTGAAAATATGGAGACGATCGAGATCAAGGTCGAGGGCATGATGTGCCAGATGTGCGTCAAGCACGTGAAGGAGGCCCTCCTCGGGGTGCCGGGCGTCGAGGACGCCGAGGTGTCCTTGGAGGGGAAGAGCGCCCTTGTCCATGGGAACGGGCTTTCGCGCGACTCCCTTAGGGAAGCGATCCAGAAGGCCGGCTACATGGCCGAGTAGCGGAATCCTCCCTTTGAACCCGGTTCTGCCGGGTTTTTTTCCTTATGAAAGCTCTCGGAGCTCTTGCTTTCCTTGCTCTTTCCGGGCGGACTCCCTATAAATTGCCCGTATGGCAATGACCCTTTCCTCCTTGAACGTGGACCTCGGGCAGATCGGCTACGCCGCCCTTATCATCGTGATTCCCTTCCTTGGGACGGTCCTTGGCTCCCTCCTTTCCCTCTTCGGCAAGGGCGCGGGCCCCCGCTGGCTCCAGCAGGCCCTCTACGGGTTCGCCGGAGGCGTGATGGTCTCCGCCTCCTTCTTCTCGCTCCTGATGCCGTCCCTGGAGGAAAGCGGGGCCCAGCTAGGGCCTTCCCTCTCCTGGATCCCTCCGGTCGTGGGATTCCTCGTCGGCATCCTCTTCCTTTACCTCATCGACGTCCTCGTGCCCCATATCCACCCCAAGGATTCCGCCCCGGAGGGCAGGAAGTCCTCGATGTCGAAGGAAGGGCTCCTGTTCCTGGCGATGACCATCCATAACATCCCGGAGGGCCTTGCGGTGGGCGTGGCGATCGCCTCCTTCCTCACCAGCGGCTCCATGAGCCTGATGTCCGCCCTCGTGCTCGGTATCGGCATCGCCCTCCAGAACTTTCCCGAAGGCCTTGTCGTCGCCTTTCCTCTCCGCGAGAAGAAGGGGAAGGGGAAGAGCTGCCTCTACGGGATCCTCTCGGGCGTGGTGGAGCCTCTTGCCGCGATCCTCGCCTGCCTCCTTGCCGCCTACATGGAGCCGGTGCTTCCCTACGCCCTCAGCTTCGCCGCCGGGGCGATGATCTACGTGGTCGTCGAGGAAATGATCCCGAGCAAGGAGGAGGGCCACTCGAACATCCTTGCCCTTTCCTTCGCCGTCGGCTTCGCGCTCATGATGGCGCTTGACGTGGCACTTGGTTAAACCAGTATTTCTCCCCTGAATTGAACCACTCAAAAATGACAGGAATTTGATGGATTCCGTGATTTTCCTATACCGATTTCGGTAAACCGGTAATAAAACACTGAATACTTGAGTTCTTGCGCACGCATCGCTATCCTTCGAGCCGGGAAGGAACATGAGACAAGCGAAGTACTCCAAGAACCAGCTGCAGCGCTACCCCGTCTACCTGAAGTACCTGATCGGGCTCCGGGAGGAAGGCGCCGTGTACGTCTCCTCGACGAGGATCGGCCAGGCCCTCGGCTACAGCGAGGAGCAGGTCCGAAAGGACCTCCAGGCTGTCTCCGAAGAGGGAGGGAGGCCGCGGAAGGGAAGGAAGGTCGAGAGCCTCATCGAGACCCTCGAGGCCTTCCTCGGCTACCGCGAGGCGGACTCCGCGATCCTCATCGGGGCGGGGTCCCTTGGATCCGCCCTCCTGCGCTACCCCTCCTTTCGCGACATGGGGCTCGACATCAAGGCCGCCTTCGACGTGGACCCGCGCAAGATCGGGCTTCGCGTGGGGGACGTCCCCGTCTACCCCATGAAGGATCTGGAGAGGCTCGCCAGGGGGCTCGACGCCAGGATCGCGATCGTCTGCACGCCCGCCTTCGCCGCCCAGTCCTCCGCCGAGATGGCGGTCCGGGCCGGTTGCCGCGGGATCTGGAGCTTCGCTCCCGTCCATCTCGTCCTTCCCAAGGGAGTGGTCCTCGAGGAGGTCAACCTCGCGAGCTCCCTCGCCGTTCTCGCCCACCGTCTGGATTCCGACGCCATGCGTTCTTAAAGGAGGATACCCATGCCAGAGAAGAAGGAAACGAAGCCCGCGTCCAAGGAAACGACCCCCGAGGAGCGGAAGAAGGCCGCCGAGGAAGAGGTCGGGACGCTCGTCGAGCGCGCCCGGAAGGCCCTCGAGGAGTTCTCGACCAACCCCATCTACGACCAGGAGAAGATCGACTACATCGTCGCGAAGATGTCCGTCGCGGGGCTCGATCACCACGGCACGCTCGCCCGCGCCGCGATCGAGGAGACCCACCGCGGCGTCTTCGAGGACAAGGCCACGAAGAACCTCTTCGCCTGCGAGTACGTGGTGAACCACATGCGCCACCTCAAGTCGGTCGGCGTCATCAGCGAGAACCCCGTCACGGGCATCACCGAGATCGCCGAGCCGGTCGGCATCGTCTGCGGCATCACCCCGGTCACCAACCCGACCTCCACGGTCATCTTCAAGTCCCTCATCTGCATGAAGACGAGGAACCCCGTGATCTTCGCCTTCCATCCGGGCGCCCAGCAGTCCTCCAAGGCCGCGGCGATCGTCATGCGGGACGCCGCCGTCGCCGCCGGGGCCCCGGCCAACTGCATCCAGTGGATCGAGCATCCCTCCATGGAGGCCACGAGCGCCCTCATGGCGCATCCCGGCGTCGCCACGATTCTCGCCACCGGCGGGAACTCGATGGTGAAGGCCGCCTACTCCTGCGGGAAGCCGGCCCTCGGCGTCGGCGCGGGGAACGTCCCCTGCTACATCGACCGGAGCGCTGACCTCGAGCAGTCGGTCAACGACGTCGTGCTCTCCAAGGCCTTCGACAACGGCATGATCTGCGCCTCGGAGTCGGCGATCTTCGTCGACGAGCCGGCGTATGACGAGGTGAAGAGGCTCCTGGAGCGCTACCGCGCCTACTTCTGCTCGCCCGAGGAGACCCGGAAGCTGGAGCGCTACATGTTCGGCGTGGAGAAGGGGCAGCCGGGCGTGGAGAACGCGCGCTTGAACTCGGCGGTCGCCGGAATGGGCGCCGTCGCCCTGGCCAGGAACGCCGGGTTCGAGATCCCCGAGGGGACGTCGATCATCTGCTGCGAGCTCGATTCCGTCGGCCCCGAGGAGCCCCTCTCCCGCGAGAAGCTCTCGCCGGTCCTGGGCGTCTACAAGGTGAGCGGGTTCGAAGAAGGGACCGAGCTATCCCAGAAGATGCTGGAGTTCGGCGGCCTCGGCCATAGCGCCGCCATCCACTGCAAGAGCCAGGAGATGGCCGACAAGTACGGGGACAGGGTCCTCGCCATCCGCGTCATCTGGAACTCGCCCTCCACCTTCGGCGGCATCGGCAACGTCTATAACTCCTTCATCCCTTCCCTCACCCTCGGGTGCGGCTCCTACGGCCATAACTCCGTGGCGGGCAACGTGAGCGCCGTCAATCTCCTGAACATCAAGCAAGTCGGCAAGAGGAGGAACACCATGCAGTGGTTCAAGGTGCCCCAGAAGATCTATTTCGAGAGGAACAGCATCCAGTACCTGAAGTCCTGCAAGGACATGAGCAAGGTCTTCATCGTCACCGACCGCTCGATGGTGGAGCTGGGCTTCCTCAACAAGATCATCGAGCAGATCAACCTCCGCCGGAACAAGGTCACCTACCAGCTCTTCAGCGAGGTCGAGCCCGACCCGGACATCACCACGATCCGCCGGGGCGTCGCCCTCATGAAGGAGTTCGAGCCCGACACCATCATCGCCCTGGGCGGGGGCTCCCCGATGGACGCCGCCAAGGGCATGTGGATCTTCTACGAGCACCCCGAGGTGAACTTCGACGACCTCAAGCAGAAGTTCATGGACATCCGCAAGCGCGCCTTCAAGTACCCCGAGCTCGGGCGGAAGAGCAAGCTCATCTGCATCCCGACGACCTCCGGGACGGGAAGCGAGGTCACACCCTTCGCCGTCGTCAGCGACAAGGCGAACCTCAAGAAGTACCCGCTCACCGACTACTCGCTCACCCCGACCATCGCCATCGTCGACCCCGAGTTCACGACGAACCTTCCCGCCCGGGCGACCGCCGAGACGGGCATGGCCGGCCTCACCCACGCCATCGACGCCCACACCTCCGTCATGGCGAGCGACTACACCGACGGGCTCGCCCTCAACGCGATCCGCCTCGTCTTCGACTACCTCCCGCGGGCGGTTAAGGACGGGAAGCACGACCTCGTCGCGAGGGAGAAGATGCA
>CALVOS010000023.1 GCA_944350325.1 uncultured Bacilli bacterium
CGACGAAGTAGCTCTCGAGGTCGAAGTGCCAGAAGATCTTCGAGAGAAGGGAGAACACCCCGATGAGCGCGGCGAGAAGGAACCCCCCAACCAACAGGAGCCAGTCCCTGGCGCCCATCTCCTTGAATGAAACCTCCCTCGTGATGATTGGGAGCGTCCCAAGGAGGAGCCCTGTGAAGAGGCACGAGATCGCGAAGGGCGCGTAGTCGTAGCCGTAGGTCACGGCGATGAGGAGGACGATCGCGGCGATCACCGCTCCGAGGCAGATGGGGATGAGGGTCATCGCTGCGTTCCAGAAGTCCTTCCGGAGGCGCGAGATGTTGCCGACGAGCTTCTCGTATATGCCGACGACGATCGCCATCGTGCCGGCGGAGACGCCCGGGATCATGCCGAGGCCGAAGGAGGTGCCCCTGGCGAAGTCAGAGAACCATTCTTTCGCAGTCATGGGGGACACTATATAGAAGTATCGGCGGACAAGCACTCCGGGGTGATAGAATCCCACCGCCTATGAAGACACTCATTCTCTATCGCACGAACCAAGGGAACACGGAGCGCTACGCCCGCGACATCGCCGCGGCCGTCGGCGCGGACGTCCTCAAGATGAACCGCTGGAACCTCAGGAAGGCCAAGGACTACGACTGCCTCGTGTTCGGGGGCTGGGTCCGCGGAGGCATCATCCAGGGGCTGGACGACTTCCTCGCGAGCTACGATTCCTTCGAAGGGAAGGAAGTCCTCATCTACTCGGTCGGCATCTCCGTTCCGACGAAGCAGGGGAGGGCGGACATGATCAGCAGGAACCTCCTCGACATGTATCACGTGCGCTACTACCAGTTCCGCGGTTCCTTCGACTTCAAGAAGCTGCGCTTCCCGCAGAACGTCCTCATGAAGCGCTCCGTCGAGATGAGCATCAACGACCCGTCGATCTCGCCGGAAAGCGATCCTGCCTCGCTCCAGGCGCTGCTCGATAACGCGATTGAGTACTACGACCAGGAGAAGGTGGACCGGGTCGTTTCCGTCATCCGCACGCTCGAAAGGGAGCGGGAGGGCGCCGCCGAGGCATGATCCTCTTCGTCGGCCTTGGAAACCCTGGGAAGGAATACGAGGGAACAAGGCACAACCTTGGTTTCGACGCGATCGACGCCTTCGCCAGGAAGGCGGGCGCCTCTTTTGATCGCACGGGCTTCAAGGGGGAGTATGGGATTCTCCGGGACCCTGTCTTCCGCGACTCGATTCTTGTCCTGAAGCCGACGACGTTCATGAACCTGAGCGGCGAGTCCGTCCAGGCGTGCGCCTCCTTCTATCGCATCCCTCCGGAGGAGATCTACGTCGCCTACGACGAGATGGCGATCCCGGAAGGGGCGATCCGGATCAGGCCCGCCGGATCTTCCGGAGGCCACAAGGGCATCGGCTCCATCATCCAGATGATGGGGACGGAGAAGATCGCGAGGATTCGCCTGGGGATTGGGGAGCCTCCTTTCCATAATCCGGTGGACTACGTCCTGGGGAAGCCCGGGGCGGAGGGCAGGAAGAAGATCGACATGGCGGTGGAGAAGGCGGCGGACGCCTTCCTTCTCATCGCGACCAGGGGGCTGGAGACGGCGATGAGCCGCATCAACCAGAGGGGCTAGGGCATGGCGCGCGATCTCTTCGAGGCGATCGGCACCCTTCCGATCGGGGACATTTTCCGCGCAAACCGGAGGATTGTCCTAAATTCCCCCATTGGAACCGCGGTGCTTTTCGCGTTTTTGGAAAAGCGAGGAGAGCCGGGAAGGCGGGCCATCGTCGCGCCGAACCAGTACCAGGCCCAGAAGATCTATGAGGCCCTCCTCTCCTTCCTCCCTGAGGAGAAGGTCCTTTTCTTTCCCTCCGACGAGCTCCTCCGCGCGGAGGCCGTCTCCTCCTCGAAGGAGCTGATGGCCCAGCGGCTCTACGCGATGAACGCCTCGCTTCGCGCGGACACCGGGGTGCTCGTCACCCACCCTTCCGCCCTCCTCCGCTTCCTCATGAGCCCCGAGACGTTCCTTTCCTCGCGCATCGAGCTCAGGAAGGGGTCCCGCTACGACCTGGCCTCCCTGAGGGATTCCCTGGCGAGGATGGGGTATCGCAAGGTCAACAAGATCGACCAGACGCTTCAGTTCGCCCTGCGAGGCGACGTTCTCGACGTCTTCTCCGTGAACGAGAGGAAGCCCCTTCGGTTCGAGTTCTTCGACGACGAGCTGGAGTCCATCCGCGAGTTCGACATCGAGACCCAGTCATCGGTCTCCTCGAGGGAGGAGGCCCTCCTTCTTCCTGCCTCCGAGTTCCTGCTTCCCGAAGGAGGGGAGGCCCTCTTCGGGGAAAAGGTGCGCGCCCTTCTTGACGAGGAAGGGAAGAGGATTCGCCCGGAAGACTTCCGTTCCCTCTCCCTTAATGTGGAGAACAGCCTGGCGGGGATCCTGGAGAAGGAGGAACGGCCCGGGAACTACCGCTACATGTGCCTTGCCACGGAGAGGCCCTGGGGAATCCTTCACTATTTCCGCCCCCGGGACATGCTCATCCTGGACCAGGACTCCTACCAGGAGGCCCTCACGCACATCGACATGGAGTCCCGCGAGTACTATTCCGAGCTGGAATCCTCTTTCCGGATCCCTCTCGGGCTCCGTCACTACATGACCCCCGCAGAGGCGATTCCTTCCGGCGTGAGGACGGGGATCTCCCAGCGCTTCCTGAAGAGCGAGTCCGACTTCCCCATCTCGTTCCGCGAGGCCGTCTCCGCGGGGACCGGGATGAGCGCGATCGGGCCGACCATCGAGAGCTATCTCGCCCTTGGGGAGAAGGTCGTCGTCTGCGGAGGGGACATCGAGCACCAGGGCCTGGTCACCTCCTTCCTCGAGGAGAAGGGGATTTCCTTCGAGGAGGTCGAAGGCCTCTCGATCCCTGAGGGGGATGTCGCCCTTTCGAAGGCCTTCCTTTCCCAGGGGTTCGAGCTTCCGGAGCTGAAGGTGGCCTTCCTCTCCCCGAACGAGCTCTTCGGCAGGAGGACGGTGTCGAGCCGCTTCACCGCCCGCTTCAAGAACGCGACCATCCTTCGTTCGGCGGAAGAGCTCCGCCCTGGGGACTACGTCGTCCATGAATACCGGGGCATCGGGCAGTTCCTTTCGATGGAGACGATGGAGGAGGACGGGATCCACCGGGACTTCATCAAGGTGGCCTACGCGGAAGGGAAGATCCTCTACGTCCCCCTCGAGCAGTTCCGCCTCCTTAGGAAGTACGCCGGGAGGGAGGGGGTCTCCCCGAGGCTGAGCCGCCTTGGCACCGGCGACTGGGCGAAGAAGAAAAAGCAGATCGAGAAGAAGGTCGGGGACCTCGCCGACAGGCTCTACGCGCTTTATAAGGAGCGCGCCCTGGAGCCCGGCTTCGCCTTCCCGGAGGACGATGAGCTCCAGAAGGAGTTCGAGGACGAGTTCCCCTACGAGCTGACCGCGGACCAGGCCCGCGCCCTCGAGGAGATCAAGAAGGACATGGAGCAGCCGATCGTCATGGACCGCCTCTTATGCGGGGACGTCGGGTTCGGGAAGACGGAGGTCGCCCTCCGCGCGGCCTATAAGGCCCTCCTTGCCGGGAAGCAAGTCGCCATCCTTTGCCCGACGACCCTCCTTGCAAGGCAGCACTTCGAGCTCGCCCAGGATCGCTTCGCGGGGAAGGGCGTACGGATCGCGCAGCTTTCCCGCCTTGTGAAGCCCAACGTCGCGAAAGAGACGGCCGAAGCCGTTTCCCAAGGAAAGATCGACCTGGTCATCGGAACGCACGCCCTTCTCTCCAAGCACATCTCCTTCAAGGACCTCGGGCTCCTCGTTATCGACGAGGAGCAGCGGTTCGGCGTCGAGCAGAAGGAGAGGATCAAGGAGCTGAAGCGGAGGGTGGACGTCCTCACCCTTTCGGCCACCCCCATCCCCAGGACGCTTCAGATGTCCCTTCTCGGGGTGAGGCCCCTTTCCGAGATCACGACCGCCCCGGAAGGAAGGATGCCGATCCAGACCTATGTCATCCCGTTTGAGGAGAACGTGATCGGCGAGCTTCTTTCCCGGGAGCTCGCTCGCGGAGGGCAGGTGTTCTACCTCCATAACAAGGTCGCGAGCATCCATTTCCGGGCGGCGTCCATCCAGCGCCTCCTCCCGGGAGCGCGGATCGGCGTCATCCACGGGCAGATGGAGAAGGAGGAGGTCGAGGACGTCATGGGGCTTTTCTACGACGGGGAGATCGACGTCCTCGTCGCCACCTCCATCATCGAGAACGGGATCGACGTCCCGCGGGCGAACCTCATCGTCGTGGAGGACGCGGACCACTTCGGTCTCTCCCAGCTCTACCAGATCAAGGGAAGGGTCGGGAGAGGCGACCGCATCGCCTACGCCTTCCTCACCTATCGCCCGGGAAGAAAGATGACGGAGGAGGGAGAGAAGAGGCTCAAGGCCATCCAGGAGTTCACTGACCTTGGGTCGGGATACAAGATCGCCCAGCGCGACCTCATGATCCGGGGAGCGGGAGACATCCTCGGGCCGGAGCAGGCCGGGTTCATCGACGCGATCGGGCTCGACCTCTACCTCTCGCTTCTTTCGGAGGCCGTCGAGGAGCGGAAGACGGGCAAAAAGGCCCCGCCCAGGGAGGCCATCCAGATGGTCGAGGTGGACGCCTACATTCCCGACGAGTACGCGGTGAAGGCGGACAAGCTTTCCATGTACCGGGAGATCGAGGACGTCTCCTCCATCGAGGGGCTGAAATCGCTCATGAAGAGAATCCGAGACGTGTACGGCCGCTTCCCCGCCCCCTTGAAGAACCTGTTCGAGAAGAAGAGGATCGACCTCCTCCTCAAGGAAGAGGAGTTCTCCTCCTATGAGTCGGGGAAGGAATACTTCGACCTCTACCTTTCCCCGAAGTTCGCCCGCATCCCCGGGATCGGCTTCGAGCTGTTCTCCATCCTCCAGGAGGACATCGCCTTCATCAAGGTGTCCTTCGCCGACAAGAAGCTGCGTGTTTCCGTGAAGGTCCACGAGGGATGGTTCGCGCTTCTTGGCAAGGTGGTCACGGGCATCCATAGGCTCTACCTGAAGAAGAAAGGCGAGGCCAGGTCGTAGCCTGCGACTTTGAGGTTCTTTTAGGTTTTCCTCGCAATAACCTGCTTGTTTTCTTGATTTTTCTCAATCAGGACGGAGGCATGCGCCTCTTCGCGGGCGAAGCTCCGCCTCATGCGCGCCTCCGCGCGTCCCTTGCGTGCTAGAATCCAGCCGTGCGCATCGATAAGTACCTCAAGGTGTCGCGGCTCACCAAGAGGCGGGAGACCGCCAAGGAGCTTTGCGACGACCACGACGTCTTCCTGAACGGGAAGGTCGCCAAGCCTATGAGCGAGGTTTCCGTCGGGGACGAGATCCGCCTCCTCCTCGGGAGGAGGGAGGTCGTCGTCCGCGTCCTCGAGGTCAGGCCCTACGCCCGAAAGGAAGAGGCCGGCTCGATGTATGAGGTCCTATCCGATGTCGTCAACGGGAGGGTTGAAGATGAGCCTGCTTAACTACGATTTCGGGAAAGAGAACGTCTACCTCGTCGCCTGCACCTACGGCCCGGATTCCATGGCCCTCCTCGACATGATGCAGGAGGACGGCGTCAAGCCCGTCGTCTGCTTCGTCGACTACCACATGGGAGAGAACCTCCGCGAGGCCAGGGAGGGCATGGAGAGATACTGCCAGGAGCGCGGCCTCCTCCTTGAAGTGAACGAGGCGACCCCTCCCGAGGGGAAGAGCGAGGCGGAGATCGCCAACTGGGCGCGGAAGCTCCGCTACAGCTTCTTCCTCGAGTGCTTCCGGAAGCACGGAGCCGCCGCCCTCTTCGTCGCCCATCACCTCGACGACGTCATCGAGAACTACCTTCTTCTGAAGCAGCACGGCATCAAGGGCCAGCACTACGGGTGGAGCAGGGTCTCCACCTACGAGGACATGATCATCGTCCGCCCCCTCCTGGACTATTCCCGGGACGACCTCAGGAACTACTGCGTCTCGCACAACGTCCCCTTCAGCGATTCCTTCTCCAATTACGAGGAGGCGACCCAGCGCTCCATCATCCGGCGCGACGTCGTCAGCAAGCTGAACGAGATCGAGCGCGAGCAGATCCTCGAGGAGATGCGGAGGAAGGAGTCGGACACCGTCGGGCTTCGGAAGACGCTGAACCAGGAGATCCTGAGGTCCGGGGAAGTCCCGATCCGCTCCCTCCTCGCCCTGCCGGACGGGGACTACGCCGACGCCGTCATCACCCTGGTGAACGCACGCTGTCCCGTGCACGTGACGGTCACCCCGAGGCTCCTGAAGCAGATCCGCTCCTTCTGCCTTTCCCCGGAGGCGAACAAGACGATGCACCTCAAGGGGGACTGCTATCTCGTGAAGGAGTACGACGTTCTCTCGATCGACACGGACGGCCTTGCGATGCCCTATAGCTACGTCCTGGAGAAGCCCTGCAAGTTCTCCTGCCCCGCCTTCGACCTCGACTTCACCATGGGGGCGGAGGACAGGAGAATCACCGATGCCGACTACCCCATCACCGTGCGGAGCGCCCTGCCGGCGGACGTGACGACCTACGGAGGCTACCTCGTCCCGGTCAGGAGGATGCTCGCGGCAGCAGGCTGCCCCTCCGAGCTGATGCGCGTCTGGCCGGTGTTCCTCGGGAAGAACAAGAAAATCCTCTACGTGCCTCGCTACGACAAGAACTTCGTGGAGTACCACAAGTCCGTCCTGAACATCCATTCTCCCCAGGCGAAAGGGGAGGCTAGCGATTTCTAGTGACAAACCACGGCTCTTATGTATGTTAGAGCCCGTGCCTTAGGGCAGATTCCCGATAGACGCAGGAGCGATGACTAGAAAATGAACGACCAACCCGAAAAACCCACCAGGAGCTGGACGAGCTTTCTCCCTTATATCGTGGGGGCGATCCTCATCGGGCTCGTCATCTACTGGATCGTCTCCGCGATGAGCGGGGGTTCTACGACGATCGTCCCGAACCAGGCGGACGCCCTTTTCGGCTACGTCGCTGGCTCGAACGAGAACGGAGAGGTCCAGCCCGACGGCCTTGACAAGGGCAGCATCGCCGGCATCAACACCGACGATCCCCAAGGGACCTACCTCTATGTCCCGCAGTACGAGGTCTCCGAGGGGGAGAAGGTGGTGAACGTCTCCTTCACGGGCTTCGCCATCCGAAGCGCCAACGGGAGCCAGTACCTGGCCACCTACTCCGTCAATGTCGTCTTCGAGGCCCACGAGTGGCATTTCGACTTCGGGAACCACGACGCCTATAGCGAGGTGTTCCGCGCCAAGACCTACGAGTGGAAGAACTCCGAGTTCCTCTATGAGCAGGGCTATATCAGCGAGCAGAACTGGCTCAACTACGCCGTCGGGCCGATCGTGAGCGATGCCTACCAGGTCTCCTTCTGGGATTCCTGGGGCCCGACGATCCTCTGGGTCCTCATCTTCGGCGGACTCACCATCTTCCTTATCTACCGCATGGGGGCGATGTCCCGCCAGAGCGGGGGCTCCGCGATGGACTTCAACAAGTCCCCCGCGAGGAGGGAGCGCTCCAAGGTCAAGTTCGCCGACGTCGCCGGCTGCGACGAGGAGAAGGCGGAGATGATCGAGATGGTCGACTACCTCCGCGAGCCCAAGAAGTACAGCCAGTTCGGAGCGCGCCTGCCCAAGGGCGTCCTTCTCATCGGTCCTCCGGGAACCGGGAAGACCCTCCTTGCCAAGGCGGTGGCCGGCGAGGCCGGCGTGCCCTTCTTCTCGATTTCCGGCTCCGACTTCGTCGAGATGTTCGTCGGCGTCGGCGCGGGCCGGGTCCGCGATCTCTTCCGCAAGGCGAAGCAGTCCGCTCCCTGCGTCATCTTCATCGACGAGATCGACGCGGTCGGGCGCCAGAGAGGCGCCGGGCTTGGCGGCGGGAACGACGAGCGCGAGCAGACCCTGAACCAGCTCCTTGTCGAGATGGATGGGTTCTCCTATAACGCCGGGATCCTCGTCATGGCGGCCACCAACCGCGACGACGTCCTCGACCCCGCCCTCCTCCGCCCGGGACGCTTCGACAGAATCATCACCGTCGGACTCCCCGACAGGGAAGGGCGCGAGGCCATCTTCAAGGTGCACGCGCGCAACAAGACGATCGATCCGTCCGTGGATTTCGCCGCCCTCGCCCAGAGGACCGTCGGATTCTCCGGCGCGGACATCGAGAACATCCTGAACGAGGCCGCGATCCTCGCCGTCCGCTTCCATAAGGAGTCGGTCGGAATGGAAGAGATCGACGAGGCCATCGACCGCCGGATCGCCGGCCCTGCCAAGAACGGCCGCGGCATGAACGAGCATGAGAGGCGGCAGGTCGCCTTCCATGAGTCGGGCCACGCGATCATCGGGCTCGTGCTTCCCCACTCGGAGAAGGTGCAGAAGATCACGATCATCCCGCGCGGAAGGACCGGGGGCCATGTCCTGATGACGCCGGAGGACGACCGCTTCCTTCTGACCAAGAAGGAGCTTCTCGCCCAGATCACGGGGCTTCTTGGGGGACGTTCCTCCGAGGAGATCTTCTTCGACGACATTTCCACGGGCGCGGAGAACGACATCCAGCAGGCCACGCGCCTGGCCCGCCTGATGGTGACCACCTACGGCATGTCAGAGCTTGGCCCGGTCCAGTACGAGACGAGCTCCACCTCCGTCTTCCTTGGAAGGGACTACACGGATACGCAGAA
>CALVOS010000024.1 GCA_944350325.1 uncultured Bacilli bacterium
CGGGAACCACACCACCGAGTCGGGCGAGAAGGCCCGTGAGGAAGGGAAGTGCGACTTCGTGATGATGGGCCGCCCCCTCATCGCCGACCCCGACCTCCCCAACAAGCTTCTCGAAGGAAGGAGGGAGGACGTCCGTCCCTGCCTCGTCTGCAACCAAGTGTGCGTGAAGCGCCTCTACCAGAACAGGAAGATCGGCTGCGCGATCAACGCGGAGGCGGTCGCCGAGGGCGAGTACCACCTCACCAAGGCGGAGACCCCGCTCAAGGTCGCGATCGTCGGCGGCGGCCCCGGCGGGCTCGAGGCCGCGCGCGTGGCCGCCCTGGAAGGGCACCACGTCACCCTCTACGACCGCGCGAGCGTCCTCGGCGGCCAGTTCGTCCCCGCTTCGGCGCCTTCCTTCAAGAAGAGGCTCCGCGAGTTCATCGACTGGGAGATCCTCCAATGCGAGAAGGCCGGCGTCGTCTTCCGGCTGAACACCGAGATCACCCCTGACTCCGAGGAGCTCAAGGACGCCGACCGCATCATCCTCGCGACCGGCGCCTCGCCCTACCTTCCCAAAATCAAGGGTATCGAGAACGCGGTCGAGGTGTGCGACGCGCACGTCCATCCCGAGAAGATCCGCGGCAAGAAGGTCGTTGTCTGCGGCGGAGGCATCTCCGGCTGCGACATGGCCCTCGAGCTCGCGATGGAAGGGAAGGAGGTCACCATCGTCGAGATGAAGCCGGAGCTTTGCCCCGAGGCGATCCTCGACAACCGGAACCCCCTCATGTTCCGCCTCCGCGATAACCACGTGAAGGCGATCACCTCCGCGACCATCAAGGAAATCACCAAGTCCGGTGTCATCGCGGAAGGGAAGGATGGTGAGATTAGGCTCGACGCCGACCTCGTCATCGCCGCCTTCGGCACCCGCCCGAACAACGAGTTCGTCGACGCGATCTGCGAGAAGTACCCGACCACCCAGGTGATCGGCGACTGCGTCCAGGTCGGCCAGGTCGCCGAGGCCGTCCGGGGCGGCTACTTCGCCGCCTACTCGCTCCGCTAGGCGGAACCTGCTTCCCAAGAAGGCGCTGGCCCCGGCCGGCGCCTTTCCTTTCGCCTCGGGGAATTCCGCCTATGGCGGACCCTGCTTCCCGAAAGAAATTTAGCAAGGCGAAGTAATAAAGAGGCCTTCTCCCCCGTTTGGTGGGCGTAAGAGGCAAACGCCTCGGAAGGAGAAACACCAATATGAAGAAGAACGCCATCATCCTCGGAGCAGGGATGCTCCTCGCCGCCGGGATCCTCGCAGGATGCGCGAGCCCAGGAACGGACAAAGGGAGCGAGGGCGGCTCCCAAGGGAACGCGGCCGGGACGCTCGTCCTCGAGGAGGAGAAGGGCTACCTCGCCCAGGCCGTCCTTTCCCTCGACCTCCTCGGGGGGATCGGAGGGACGGAATCCCTCCACACGGGAGTCCTGAAGGCCCCGGACCTCGCCCCCGGTGACGAAATCGCCTCGGAAAGCCACGTCGCCCCGACGGAGAAGGACCTCCTCGCGGAGGAAATCCTCCTCTCCGCCCACTCCCTCGGATCGCTCCTCAGCTTCTCCCCTGGAAGCGTCGAGACCCTCCCGAGCGACCGGGAAGGCTACGAGAGCCTCCAGGTCGTCACCATCAACGACATCGACGGGACGAGCGAGACCTACTCCCTCTACCTGAACGAGACCGTGCGGGAAATCGAGGAGGAGCATGACGAGTGGGAGAGGACCACGAGGATCGAGGGCATCGCCATCCGGGACGGGGTGGAGTACGCCGTCCGCGGCGAGCGGAGCGAGGAGAAGGAACGCGACGAATGGGAAACCGAGCTCGAGCTTAGGATCGCGCTAGATGGCAAGAACTACGTCGAGATCGAGCAGTCCCTCGAAGACAACGAGAACGAGTACGAGTACACCCTCGTCGAGAACGGCCGCGAGGTCGAGTCGATGGAATACGAGTTCGAGACCCTCCGGAACGGGAAGCTTGCCCTCGGGCTGGAAAGGGAAGTCGGAGGCGAGGAGTTCGAGATCACCCTGTACGCCGACGAGAACGGGCTCATGGGCGCCTCCTTCGAGGTGGAGAAGAGAAACGGACGGGAGATCGAGGGTTGGCTGAGCCTCGTCAAGAACCCGGACGGGACGACGACCTACCAGGTCCGCTTCGAGGACGACCAGAAGGTGTACGAAAAGACCTTCTAGATAAGAAGAGAGGGGTAGGGCCGCCGGGCAAGGCGGCCCTTTTCCCTATCCGGCAGGCTGCATATAGAGCCAAGAGGAAAGAGGCTTTCTCTTCCCGCGCTAGCCCCCAAGGATGCCCATCGTCCTTCATCCATCGCCTAGGGAAAGATAAAATGAACTATGCACGTACTAAGGTCCCGCTGGAAGGTGGAGGAAAAGGGAGTCCGCTACTACGGGCTCCGGAACAGGGAGAGCCTTTTCCATAACTACATTCCCCTAGGAAGAAGAAAGAGAGAGATCCTTCTTTCGCTTCCAAGGACGCTCTCCCAAAAGGAAATGCGGATTCTTGGCAAGAAAATCGTCGGCACGGTCGTCGTCGAGGAAAAAGACAACCCGAATGTACCGAAATCCTTGCAAGAAGCGAGGTTCTGCAGGGATTGCGCCGCGAATGATTTCATGATTCCTGGCCTCGAGTTCGACGAGAACGGTCGCTGCCCCATCTGCCAGATGAAGGAGGAGACGAAGGAGCTGCGCTCCATCGTCCCTCTTATTTACGAGATCCCAAGGTCAGAGAAGTCCCGCTTCGACGTCGCCCTCTTCTATACAGGCGGGAAGGACAGCACGTATCTCCTATACCATCTCTCGAAAAAGATGGGGCTCCGGGTGCTCGCCCTCACCTGGGAGATCCCCTACATGTCCCGGAGCGCGAAGGAGAGCATCGAGGAGGCGAAGCGCATCTTCCCGAACGTCGAGTTCCTCTCGCGGAAGATGCTGGACGAGGACCTCCGGAAGATATACCGGAAGCTCATGTCCCTCGCGGGAAATACCTGCGCGTGCCCTTCCCTGGCCTACGTCCTCTTCTACCCCGAGCTCGTCGAGCTGGGAGTCCCCTATTTCCTTACCGGGAACGAGCCTGCCCAGATCCTCGGGCTTTACTTCAACCATATGGCGCCCAGATCCGCCTACCGCATATGGAAGAGCAAGGCCTTTCTCCGCCTTTATAACCTCGGGAGGATCCTGACCTTCCGCCCTCCCCTTAGGAACGGAGGACTTCATACCCTCCTAACCATGAAGCAGCTCGCCTACGGGGACAATCCCCTGAAGAACCTGGCCGGCTATCGGAACGAGCTTGTCTCCAACGTCGTGAAGGCGATCCACGAGGTTC
>CALVOS010000025.1 GCA_944350325.1 uncultured Bacilli bacterium
ATGCTCCCGGCCATCCTTTCGACGGAGGCAAAGGAAAACGGGCTAGGCAGCGCTGCCTAGCCCGTTCATTGGACCCTGACCTTTTTTGTTTCCCCCTTGTCAACTACTTGACTTGGGGTCCACTTCACCTCGGGGCGCCTTTTTCTTTCTCGTCCCGGAAGTATATGAGCCCTTCCGCGGGTTATAATCCGCCCGCTAGGAAAAGGACGGGAAGACATGCATATTCAGGAAATCGCAAAGGACCTCTACTACGTAGGGGTGATCGACCACTCTCTCAAGGTATTCGACGTCGCCATCCTCACGGAGTATGGGACATCCTATAACTCCTATCTCCTCCGGACGAAGGAGGGGTTCCTCCTCTTTGAGGGGAGCAAGGAGGCCTTCGGGGAGGAGCAGATCGCCCACATCGAGGAAATCTGCCCCCTCAAGGAGATCTCCTATCTCTTCGTCACCCACACCGAGCCCGACCATTCCGGGGCGATCCACCTGCTCCTGGAAAAGAACCCGGAGCTCACCGTCGTCGCGAGCGGGCCCGCGCTTATGAACCTTCAGAAGATCCTCCGGAGGCCTTTCAAGAAAGTGCAGATGACCCCGGGGAAGGACATGGAGATCGGCGGCTACACCTTCTCCTTCGTGCCTGGGACGAACCTCCATTGGCCGGACGTGATGTTCACCTATATCCATGAGCTGAAGGCCCTCGTCTCCTGCGACGCGTTCGGCGCGCATTTCGCAAGCGACGCGGTCTTCCTCTCGAAGGAACCCGATAAGGAGGGCTACTACAAGGCGCTCCGCTACTACTTCGAGAACATCATGGGCCCCTTCCCCTCCTTCGTGATCAAGGCGTGCGACCTCGTCGAGAAGCTCGACATCTCGCTCATCCTCCCCGGGCACGGGTGCATCATCGACGAGAACCCGATGGAACAGGTGAGGCTATATCGCCGCCTCGCCGAGGAAGGGCTTCCCAAGAACGATCCGAACCTCGTCACCATCTGCGCCGCCTCTGCCTACGGCTATACGAAGGAGCTCGCGGAACGGACCGCGAAGTTCCTTGAGGAGCGGGGGAAGGAGGTCCGCCTCCATATCATCGACGCGCTGAACTACCAGGAGGAGAAGCCCCTTGTCCTTCAAGACATCCTTCATTCCGGGATGTTCCTCCTTGGTTCCCCGACTCTCGCGGGGGACGCGATCGTCCTCTTCTACGACATCCTGAACGGACTTCCCTGGACCAAGGCCCAGGGGAAGACCGCCTCCGCCTTCGGGGACTACGGCTGGAGCGGAGAAGCCGTCCCGAACCTCAGCGAGAGGCTGAGGCAGCTGAAGTGCAGGGTTCTTCCTGGCTTCCGCGCGAACTTCCGAATGGACGAGGCCCAGGAGGAGGAATTCTCCCGCTGGCTGGAGTCGCTTCTCGCCTAAGGCGGGAGGGATAGGGAAAGGAGGCGTCGGCCTCCTTTTCATTCGACCTTGATCCGGACGATCTCCTCCTGCCTTCCGGCGATGATGCGCGGGACTCCTTCGATGATCGCGACGTCGGTCTCAAGTCGCATCCCGAAGTCCGGCGCATAGATCCCTGGCTCGATCGAGAAGGAGGTCCCGTCCATCAGGATCCTCTCGTCGTGGGTCTCGTAGTCATCGAGGTTCGTCCCTCTTCCGTGAGGCCCTTCGTCCCCGGCGATGGAGTGGCCCGTCCGATGGGTGAAGTAGTCCCCGTAGCCTGCCTGCGCGATATGGTCGCGGGTGACCCTGTCCGCCTCGAAGCCCCGGACGGGACGCCTCGGGAGGTTCTCCTTCAGGAAGGCGAAGCAGGAGTCGGAGGCCTCGCGAAGGATTGAGAAGCGTCTCCGATACGCATCCGATGGATCATCTCCGGCGTATGCCATCCACGTGATATCCGCGTAGATCGAGCCTTCAATCCTTGATTTCGCCCATAGGTCCACAAGAATGAGGTCTCCTTTCCGAATCCGGGAATGGCACGCTTCCGTGGGGGCGTAGTGCGGGCTTCTGGCATTCGTCCCGATCGCGACGATCGGGGGCTCGTCGGTCACGTACCCTTCCTTCTCGAAGAGATCCATGAGGAAGCGCTGGACGTGGAGCTCGTCGCTTTCCCCGTGGTTCTGGATATCCCTTCCGATCAGGGAGAAAGCCCGGTCTTTCGCTTCCAGGAGGAAGGAGGCCGCCTTCCTCTGGCTGCAAGACCCTTCCTCGTCGATATGGGAGAGAATCGTCGAAAGAAGGGAGGCTGCGCTCCTGATGTCCCTTCCCTGGTCGATGAGGAAACGGACGGTCCCGTAGTCCGCGAGGGAGATCGGCATCAGCGACCCGTTCTCGCTTATGTCCATGAGAATCGGGCCCTCGACCTTGGCGGTGAGAAGAAGAAGCAGGTCCAGCTGCTCCCTCCACGTACGGTAGGGAACGATCTTCCCTTTGAATCCGGACGAGGAGAGGAGCGAGGCGTCTAGCGCCTGCGCGAGGACGACGAGGCTCCCGTCCTTCCCGAAGAGGAAGAAGGACTTCCTCGTGAGGTTGAGATGGCCCTGGAGGCGGGGGAGGAGCGGATGCCTTCCCTCATAGTCCACGAGGAGATAGGCGCCTCCCCCCAGGGAGCCGATCCATTCCTTCATTTCCGTTCGGATGTCTTTCATAGGGCTCCTTCCCGTGAAACGCCTTCGCTTTGGTAAGATTAGCCCATGTTCTTCCCCGACGACAGCGAAAGGATCGCCCGGGACTACGGCGGCCATCCGGACCCGTATTTCGTAAGAAAGCCGTTCCTCCTCCTTGACGGGCAATGGGAGTTTTCCGTCACGCCGGAGGAGAGGATGCCACTCGTCTATCCGAAGGAGATCCGCGTTCCCTACGCGCCGGAGTGCAAGAGGTCAGGGCTCGGGATCATCGTCCGGAAGGGGTCTTTCCTCCATTATCGGAAGGAGGTCCAGGTCCCGCGGGAATGGATAGGAAGGAAAGGGCTTCTCAAGTTCATGGCGGTTGACCAGGTCGCTGACGTCTATTGGAACGGCGCCCGTGTCCGTCACCACGAGGGCGGCTACTTCCCCTTCAGCGCCCAGGTCTCCTTCCTTGGGCGAAGGAACGTCCTCGAGGTCGTGGCGAGGGACGATGTCGAGGATCCTCGCTTCTACCGTGGGAAGCAGTGGAACCGGCCGGGAGGAATCTACTATCGCGAGACTTCCGGAATCTGGCAGAGCGTCATCCTCGAGCTTCTCCCGGAAGGACCCTTCATAAAGGCGATCCAGGTCGAGCCCGTCTACGACCAGCGCTCCGTGAACGTGTTCCTGGATTCTTCCGAGGAAATGACGGAGGGGGCCTGGGCCGAGTGCTTCCTTGATGGGCGAAAGGTCGGGGAATCCCCCTTCGACGAGAACCTCGGGGCGAGGATCGACCTTCGCTACGAGTTCTATCCTTGGTCCTTCGAGCATCCGGCCGTCTATGACCTCCTCATCCATTACGGGGAGGATCTCGTCCGGAGCAGCTTCCTGTTCCGGAAGGTGGAGCGGTCCCGTGCGAAGGAGGACCCTCTCCTCCTGCTCAATGGAACCCCCCGGTACCTTTCCCTTGTCCTTGACCAGGGCTATTACGGCGATGGCGGCATGACCGGGACCATCGAGGAGATGGCCGACGACCTACTAGTCGCCAAGCGCGCGGGCTTCCATGGGGTGAGGAAGCATATGAAGATCGAGCCTCCCGTCTTCTACCACATGGCCGCCAGGCTCGGACTCGCCGTGATGCAGGACGTTCCTGCGGGCGGGGAGCCGGTTCCTTTCTTCCGGAACAGCCTGCTCGGGCTTCTAGGAGGGGACAGGGACGATGTGGCGAACCCCCGCCTAGGGAGGAGGTCCGCCTCCGGCCGGGCCGCCTTCGAGCGAGACCTGGACCTATATCTCGCCCTCACGCGTCGCTATGGGGCAATCCTTGCCCATGTTCTCTTCAACGAAGGATGGGGACAGTTCGACACAAAGAGGCTCACGGAGCATATCTCGCGTCGCTCGCCAGGCTTCCTCATCGAGTCTGCCTCGGGATGGTTCGACAAGGGATGCGGGGACATCCGCGGATATCACCATTACTTCGGCTATCCTGTTCCAAGGAAGGAGGAGCGGCTCCTCGCGATCTCGGAGTTCGGGGGAGTCGGCTATTTCAAGCCGATGCACCTTGCCGTCTGGAGGCCCGCTTTCACGGAGAAGGGGCTCGTTCGATCATTGAGGCGCGTGTTCGCTCACATTAGGCGGGACATCGAGCGATCCGGCGTAGCCCTGAGTGTCTACACCCAGCTCGCGGACGTGGAGAACGAGACGAACGGGATCCTGGACGAGTCGCGCACGGAATGCAGGTTCCCGCTGGAGGAGCTAAGGAGGCTCAACCTTTCGCTCCGCGAGGCCTACGAGAGGCGGTGCCTAGAAGAGGGCAGGGAATGATCAAGGCGATCTTCTTCGATATCGACGGTACGCTCTTCGATAACAGCGCGAGGCGTTTCTCCCCTCGTTCGGTCGCCGCGCTGAAGAGCCTTAAGGAACGGAGGCCGGACGTCCTCCTCTTCCTATCAACGGCGAGGCCCTATGACTCCTTCCGCCGCATCGGGACGCTGGATCTTGGGATACCTTGGGACGGCTATATCGCTTCCTCCGGCTCCCTCGTCACCTGGGGCGAGAGGATCGTCCACATGGACGAAATCGACCCTCTTAATGTACGTGTATTCATTAAATCCGCGCGAATCCTTGGTCTTTCCTTTGAAATCGTCATGGCTAAGGAAAGAATCCGGATCGGAGGGGATACTCCCGAGGCCTTGGAGTTCTACTCTCATTTCGAGGAAGGAAACCCGCCTACGCGACCCTACCGCGGGGAGCAGGCGATCGCGATGAATCTGTTCAGCCCGCCTTCGACGGACCCGCTCATCCGGCGGATGAACCCTCGCCTTACTTTCGATCGCTACACCCCATTTTCCGTCGACGTGATCTCTCGCCCTCATGACAAGGGGCCCGCGGTCTCACTCCTTCTTTCGGAACTCGGCATTTCCAAGGAGGAGGCCATGGGCTTCGGAGACGATGTCACGGACCTTGGGATGGCTCGGGCGGTCGGCACTTTCGTCGCGATGGGGAACGCGAAGGATGAGCTGAAGAAGGAATCCGACTACGTCGCCCGGCCTGTCTTTGAGGAGGGAGTGCTGGACGGGCTTCAAAAGTTTGGGCTCCTGCCCCTTCTTTAGAGGAGCGCATTCGCTAGAATCTCGCCTTGTGAAAGAACTTGATCAGCGCCGCGCCCCCTTCCTCGAGGCGATGGAGGAGTATCGCCGGGAGGACGTCGCGCCCTTCGACGTGCCCGGCCATCACCTTTCGGGGGCGAGGAACCACGCCTCCCGCATCATCGGGGAGGAGTGCTTCCGGAACGACGAGAACGCCCCTATAGGGCTGGATAACCTTTCCCGCCCTACGGGCGCCATCAAGGAGGCCCAGGAGCTCATGGCCGCCCAGTGCGGGGCGGACGACGCCTTCTTTCTCGTGAATGGGACGACGGGCGGGATCCTGACGATGTTCCTCGCTTCCCTTAAGGCGGGGGAGAAGGTCATCCTTCCGCGGAACGTCCATAAGTCCGTCGTGAACGGCCTCATCCTATCCGGCGCGGTGCCCGTGTACGTGATGCCGGAAGTTGATCCAAACCTCGAGATCGCGAACCAGCCGACCCTGGCAAGCTACCGTAAGGCCATTCTCCGCCACCCTTCCGCGAAGGCCGTCTTCCTCATCAACCCCACTTATTTCGGGGATGTCCCTCCTTTGAAGGAGGTTGTCGAGCTCGCCCATTCCCACCGGATGGCGGTGCTCGTGGACGAGGCCCACGGGGCGCATTACTACTTCCACGCCAAAGGAAGCCCCATGAGCGCGATGGATGCGGGCGCCGACATGTCCTCCCTCTCGGTCCACAAGACCGGGGGCTCCCTCACGCAAAGCTCGGTGCTTCTCCTTAGGAGGGGCATCTACCAGCCCTCCGACGTGAGGAAGGCGCTGAACATCCTTACCTCAACCTCCCCTTCCTCCCTGCTCCTGGCATCCCTTGACGGGGCCCGGGCCTATATGGCGAGCGAGGAGGGGAGAAGAAGGCAGGAGGAGGTCATGGCCCTCGCCCGGTACGCAAGGGAGGAGATCGCGAAGATCCCAGGCTTCGTCCCGGAGACAAAGGAGCGCTACCTCGCTCGCGGGGCCTTCGACTACGACGAGACGAAGCTCCTCATCGGGCTCGAAGGGCTCGACATCAACGGATTCGAGGTCTTCCGCCTCCTTCGGGAGAGGCATGGGGTGCAGATGGAGCTCAGCGAGACCTACGCGCTTCTTGGCATCTTCGCGATCGGGAGCGAGAAGGAACACGTGGAGCGCCTGCTCCATGGGCTCAGGGAGATCTCGAAGGAGCACTTCAAAGGGGAGGTCAGCTACCCTGTCCACAACTTCATCTCCGGCAATCCCTTCATGCTTGTCCGCCCCAGGAGCGCCTTCCATGCCCCTGGCAGGGTCGTGCCAATCGAGGAGCTGGACGGAGAGATCAGCAAGGAGCAGGTCATGATGTACCCGCCCGGAATCCCCATCATCTCCCCGGGAGAGGTATGGAGCGAGGAGCTGATCCGGAAGGTCAAGGTCCTCATGGCGGGAGGGGTCACTCTCCTGAAGAGCTATCCGGAAGGGTTCGAGATCATCGACCGCGACTCGTGGAAGCGCTACCCCATGGTCCAGCGGAAGCTCGAGGACTATCGGGAGAACCGTCTCACTATCCCGCTTCAGGATGGCTATTCCCTGCCCTTTGAGGGGGACGAGCACGAGTGCACCTTCCTCCTCGTTCCCTTCCGCGCGGACACATGGCGCGAGCATGGTCTCCCCGCGCAGGAGAACTACCTTGAGGTCGCCAAGGCGATCGCGCGGCATGAGAAGGTCAGGGTCGGCATCCATCCCTCGATCCGGAGGAAGGTAGGGCCGATGTTCGAGGGCCACGAGAACATCGAGACGTTCTCCATTCGCTATAACGATGCCTGGGCAAGGGACTCGCTCCCGCTTTTCGTCGCGAACGGGAAGGGGGGCGTCCGGGCCGTGGACTTCCGCTTCAACGCCTGGGGCGGGGACTACGATGGGCTCTACTCCAACTACAAGGACGACGACAGGATCTCGCGGATCCTCTCCCGGAGGATGAGGATGCTTTCCTACGAGCACCCCACCTTCGTCCTCGAGGGCGGCTCGATCGCCGTCGATGGGGAGGGTACGCTCATCGCCACGGAGGCCTGTTTGCTCTCGAAGGGGAGGAACCCCTCCTTGCGGCGCGTCGAGATCGAGGAGGTCCTCCGGGAATACCTAGGGGTGGAGAAGATCGTGTGGGTTCCCCACGGGATCTACGAGGACGAGACGGACGAGCACATCGACAACATGGTCGCCTTCGTCCGTCCCGGGGTGCTCGCCCTGGCGTGGACGGAAAATCGGGAAGACCCGCAGTACGAGTACTGCCGGCTGACCTACGAGGCGCTTCTGGAGGCGAGGGACGCAAAGGGGAGGGCCTTCGAAATCCACAATGTGCCTCTTCCCGACCCTGCCCTATACATCAGCGAACGCGAGGCAAGGGACGTCAGCGCGACGAGGACGACCCGGGACAAGAGGCTCGCGGGCAGAAGGCTTGCCGCAAGCTACGTCAACTTCTACCAAGGAAAGGACTTCGTGATTCTCCCTGCCTTCCATGTGAAGGAGGACGAGGAGGCCTTTTCCGTCATCCAGGGTCTCTTTCCTGAGAAAGAGGTGCATCAGGTCTATTCCCGGGAGATACTTTTGGGAGGGGGCAACATCCACTGCATCACGATGCAGCTCCCGAAGGGGAGAGGAAGGAGATAGGGATGAGAAAGGTTCGCGTCTGCGTCGCCCAGTACAGCGTTCCGGAGATATATGAGGAAGCGATCGAGAAGGCGGAGACCTTCTGCAAGATCGCCTGGAGGCTCGATGCGAAGATTCTCCTCCTGCCGGAGCTATTCGAGGGCCATTACTTCTGCCAGGACGAGGACTATCGGAACTTTGATCGGGCCGAGACCATAAAATCCTCGGAAACGCTGGATCATTTCCGGGATATTGCGAGCAAGTACAGGCTTGTCATCCCCGTGTCCTTCTTCGAGAGGGCCGGGAACTGCTACTACAACTCCCTTGCCACGATCGACGCCAACGGGAAGATCGTGGGGCTATACCGGAAGAGTCACATACCGACCGGGGAGTGCTACGAGGAAAAGTTCTACTTCACTCCCGGGAACACAGGCTTCGTGGCGCCCAAGACGGCCTACGGAAGGATCGGGACGGCCATCTGCTGGGACCAGTGGTTCCCCGAGACCGCGCGGTCGATCGCCCTTGCCGGGGCGGAGATGCTGCTGTTCCCGACCGCGATCGGAAGCGAACCCGTCCTTCCCCGGGACAGCAGGGACCATTGGCGGAACGTCATGATCGGCCATGCCGCGGCGAACATGATGCCCGTTCTTGCCGCCAACCGCATTGGCACGGAGAAGGGCAAGCAGGGGGAGATGACGTTCTACGGCTCCTCCTTCATCGCGGACTGGACGGGAAAGATCGTCCAGGAGGCGGGAAGGGACGAGGAGACCGCGCTCGTCCATGAGTTCGATCTCGACGAGATTTTCGAGGAGAGGAGGAACTGGGGGGTTTTCCGCGACCGCCGGACCGACCTATACAAGGGCCTTCTCTCGAACGGGCGGGAGGAGGACTAGGGCCAGAGGATCAAAAGCAGGAGGATCGTGACGGCGATCCCTCCCAAAAGGCCAGGCAGGAGATAGAGAAGCCAGCCTTTCCCGCGGTTTTTCATGCCCGGATTATCCCACCGCCTCTCGGCGAGGGTGGATTTTTGGTAGGATGGCGCCATGAAGAAGCAAGTCCTCCTATTTGCCGCCCTGGCATTCCTTCTCGTCGGGTGCGACTTTGGTTCCGCAAGCGAGTCCTCCAGCCTTTCGAGCAGCTATTCGCCGGTCTACGTCCCGGAGGAGGAATACCAGGTTCCGGAGGACGTGGGGGATCCTGTCGTCCTGGATGGGACGCTTTCCGTCTCCCTGGACGAGGTCCTCGTCGAGGAGGAGGAAGGTGGACGGATCTATTTCCCCGTTCAGTCCGGGGAGGACGAGGTCCTCTTTCGCGTGGAAGGCGGGACTCTCCTTGAGGACGGGAGCCTTCATCTCGCGCAGGGAGGATATCTGACGAACGTGACGCCCATCCAGGGCATTCGGGACGTCGCCTGGGAGGGGGAGTCTTCCGATGGGGCCTTCCCGATGGAGCGTGCCTCGGGCATGCCGATCGTAGATCCGTTCCTCGGCGCCTACGTGACGGAAGGGACTAACGCCCTCCCGAGCGATACGGATGGCCTCTTCTTCTCCATCGGCCCCTCGCTTGGCACGTTGAATCTTGATGGGTTCTCGATCGGAACGAGGACGGATTCCTCGGTCGAGCCTAATGGAAAGGTGAGCGACCTCTCCTTCTATTCCCTGAACGACACCCACGGGGCCGTCTCCCTGAACGAGGGGAACGGCGAGCCCGGGATCGCCATCCTCGGGAGCTATCTGAGGGAGGGGGCGTGGAGCAACCCGGACGGCACAGTCATCCTTTCCGCGGGGGACATGTGGCAGGGCACGGCGGATAGCAACCTCACCCATGGAGGGATCATGGTCGACTGGATGAACCTCGTCGGCTTCGACGCGATGAGCATCGGGAACCACGAGTTCGACTGGGGGGTCTCCTACATCGAGGAGAATCTTGCCAAGGCGAACTTCCCCTTCCTGGGAATCAACATCCGCGACCCGGAAGGGAACGCGCCTTACTGGGCGGCTCCTTCCACGATCATCCAGAGGGGCGGATGGAGGATCGGGGTTGTCGGGGCGATCGGCGATCTCGAGAGCAGCATCGCGGTCAGTTCCCTCGGCGGCTACGAGCTGAGGGACGACTTCCGGGGCCTGAGCGAGGAGGAAGCCAAGAGACTTAAGGAAGAAGAGGACTGCGACTTTGTCCTGATTCTCGTGCATAACGGATCGTTTCCGATCAGCGCCGAGGGGTCTAAGTACATCGACCTCGTCTTCGAGGGGCATACCCATCGGGGATATGTTGACGTCGACGCATACGGGATCCCTCACGCGCAAGGGTGGGCCAATGGTGGCCATCTGAACCGTCTCGACTTCTCCTATGTGGAGAGGACGGGTTCCTTCCGTTATGAGGGCGCTACCCAGCACGGCGGCTACGAGATGGTTTACGAAGGCGTTTCGGACAAGGACGTCGAGAGGCTTATCGAGCAGTATTCCTCCCTCATCGACCCCATCAAGAACGAGGTTCTCGATCCTTACTTCCCGGGGATGACGGAGTCCGAGATCGCGGTCTATAGCACCGAGGCCATGCTCCGCTACTACCAGGGGAAGTACGAGGGGCGCTACGAGATCGTCGCCGCCTTCAGCAACACGGGCTGCGCGAGGACAAGCCTCTCGAGCGGGCCCCTTACCTACGGGAGCCTCTACCAGGCCCTCCCCTTCGATAACGACAACGTGCTCGTGGAGCTTTCGGGACAGTCGCTCTCCTATCTTCTTGGGGACGGATACCTTGCCGCGGCTAGCGAGCTCTCCCGGTGGGAAGTCGATCTCGACAAGAAGGACTACCACGCGATCGTCCTTTCCTACGTCTCCGAGAAGGCCGAGTACGCCAGGATGATGGCAGAGATCGAACGCGATAGTCAGAATCGGCAGAGGGACATCTTCGCGGATGCGATCCGGAATGGGGACTACTGAGGAGGTAGCCCTCGTCATCCAAGGGGGCGGGACCAGGGCCGCCTATGCGGCCGGAGCCCTCGACGTTCTGATGAAGGAGGGGATCTCCTTTCCTCTCGTGGTCGGAACCTCGGCAGGCGCGCTCCTCGGGGTCAACTACATCTCCGGGGATCGCGGGAGGAGCGCCGCCCTCCTGACCTACGGGATGGACGACAGGAAGCTCCTTTCGCCCCTCAATCTCCTGCGAAAGGGCTCAATCTACGATTTTCACTACCTCTTCTATGTTCTCCCAGACCGAGGACTTCCCTTCAACTATTCTCGATTTCGGAAAAATGAGGCGGAGTTCTATGCGGTTTCCACATCGCTTCTTTCTGGGAAGGCGCATCTAGTGGAGAAAGGGGACAAGGACTTCTGGCCAGGGCTTGCCGCCTCCTGCTCCCTCCCCTTCCTTTCCCGACCCGTTTCTGTCGGGGAGGACGTTTGCCTCGATGGAGGTATTGTCGCCTCCGTTCCCTTCCGTGAGGCGGTTTCCTTGGGATCAAGGAGGGTCGTCTGCATCCTAACGAGGGAAAAGGGCTATCGGAAGCCTCCGACCGGGAAGCGCAAGAGAATCCTCGCCAGTCGCCTGTATGCCGAGTATCCGCTGGCGGAGCCGCTCCTGATGAATTCCTCCAAGGCCTACAACGACTCGATGGAGGAGCTGGATCGTCTGGAACAGGAGGGAAAGGCCTTTCTCCTCTACCCTTCCAAGCCGCCTCGCGTGTCCGTTGCCGAACGGGACGGGAGGAAGCTTCTTCCTCTCGTTGAGCTCGGCTCCTCCGACATGTCATCCCGCATGGAGGCGCTACGCGCCTTCCTTGCTTCATAAGAGCAATCTCATAGGTTAGGATAGCCCGCATGAACAAGAACGACCGGAAGAAAGGGCGCGGGGATCGGGGCCTTGTGAACCCTGACTACACGAAGACTTTCCCGGTCTATCGGGAGACGACGCTCCTCGAGTTCCTCAAAGGCAAGCTCCCCCAGCAGTCGGAGAAGAACGTCAAGCGCATCATCATGAACCACCAGGTCGCGGTGGGAGGGGTCCCTACCGACCTCTTTCGCTTCCCGCTTTATCCGGAGGACGAGGTGACGCTTTCCTGGACGCCGATCCGCAAGAGGGCCCCTCGGCCGATCCCCATCCTTTTCGAGGACGAGGACATCATCGCGATCGACAAGCCGAGCGGGCTTCTCTCGGTCGCAAGCGACAGGGAGAAGGGCCGGACCGCCTACCGCATGGTTTCCGAATACGTCGAGGGCAAGAGGCGCGGCTCGCGCATCTTTGTCGTTCATCGGCTGGACGAGGACACTTCGGGGGTCCTCATATTCGCCAAGAGGATCGAGGTGCGGGAGGCCCTTCAGAAGGACTGGCAGAGGATCGTCCGTAGGCGGGGGTACTACGCCATCGTTGAAGGGGAGGACATTCCGGAGGAAGGCCGGCTCAAGGACTATCTCGCCCAGGATCGGACGCAGAAGGTCTTCGTAACCCGCTGGAAGGAGAAGGGGAAGCTCGCGATCACCAACTACAGGGTCGTCGCTAGGAAAGGGGGCTATGCCCTCCTTGACGTCAATATCGAGAGCGGAAGGAAGAACCAGATCCGCGTTCAGCTCGGGAACATTGGCCATTACGTCATCGGCGACGACAAGTATGGCGAGCCTTCCGACCCCCTCGGAAGGCTTGGCCTCCATGCCTACGAGCTGAGCTTCCGGAACCCTTTGACGGGGAAGGACTATGACATTCGCTCCTCCTTGCCTAAGGCATTCAAGTCCATGTTCTTCAAAACTCACGAGGAAGAAAGGGAGGAACAAAGGGAGAAGGCGAAGGAGAGAATGGCAAGGGAGGAAGGGAGACGCGCTCCCTTCAGGAGGAGGCGCAAGTGATCCGCAAGGGCGGCGAGGCTGCGGCAACAAAGAGGAAATTCTCCTTTGAATGGGGGAATTGCGTGGATTTCCTTCGCCTGAAAGCCCCTTTCCCTTTCGATAGAGGTTCCCTCTTCTACTACGCCCTGCTGATCCTGGCCGTCGCCTTCCTCTGGATGGCATACGCCATCTTCGTCAACCAGTTCTCCGTCCTCTACGGCTGGGACTACAGCTCCCAGTACGTGACCATGTCCTATGCCTTCCGCGACATGTGGTGGGACTTCCTGAAGACCGGGTCCTTCCCGCTTTATTCCTTCGAGACTTTCCTCGGCACGGATAACATCGGCAGCAACTCCTACTACGGGCTCTTCGATCCTTTCCTCATACCCCTCCTGATATTCCCTCGCTCGTGGGCGCCGCAGATGTTCGTGCTTGCGGCGATGCTGAAGGGGGTTGCCTCTGCCTTGGCCATGAGGGCCTACCTTCGCTACATGGGCGTCAAGGAGGGTTCATCGCGGGTCGGCGGCGTTGCCTACGCCTTCTCGGGCTACCTTAACTTCATGGTGGGCTTCCCCAGCTATCTTTCGATGGCGTTCACGCTTCCTTTGCTCCTCCTGGGAATCGAGAAGGCGCTCAGGGAGAGGAAGCCCGCGACCATCGCGATCACGCTCATGCTCTTGGGGATGATCTCCTTCTTCTTCCTCGTCGTCTTCCTGATCTTCGGGGCGATGTACGCCCTCTGGCGCTTCATCCAGACGATGAGGAGGAGAAACACGAAGGAGAACCTCCTTGCCCTCGCCGCCGGGGTCGGGGGCGTCCTTATCGGCATCGCCCTTTGCGCCTGGGTTCTCCTTCCTTCCGTCCGCGAGACGTCCCTTTCCGGAAGGACCACCTCCGTCGGAGCGGCATACCTTGCGGCGATCAAGGAGGCCTTCTCCGAAATGAACGTTCCGGACCTCGTCGCCCTTCTCTTCATGCCGGTCGGAGGGAACGCAGCCCGCGAGTACCAGGGGCTCATCGGCTTCTTCTATCCCACCTGCAACTACCTATGGCTTCCTCTGGCAAAGACGACGGATAGCTATTCCTATGACTCCTGGACGGCTTCCCTCTTCTGCTACACGCCGATGATCATTCTCTTCTTCACCTCCTTCGTTCATAACCTGAAGAAGGGAAAGTGGTCGCATCTCCTTGCCTTCTCGATCTGCTTCTATTTCCTGTTCACGAACCTTGCCTACTACCTCTTCTACGCCTTCGCGGGGGACGGCTACGGGCGCTGGTACATCGTCCTCGTCCCGCTGATCATCCTTTACGCCGCGGAAGAGCTGGACCGCCTGCCCACGGAGAGGCCTTCCACCCTGATCGCAGGGAGCCTCATCTCCCTCCTCGGGACCATCCTCGCCTTCCTCATCCCCTACTTCGCCCTTCAGGACAAGACCATCCCGAACTGGCTCGAGGACGGCTACGCGCACCAGGACTACGATGTCCCCGGTATCGCCTCCTTCCGCGGGATCACCACGCGGTTGACCTGGATCATCTACTATCAGATCGGCCTTCTCGTCATCGAGTCGGGGGTCATCTTCTACCTGAAGGACAGGAAGTTCCTCTGGAAGGCGCTTTTCGCCTTCCTCGTACTCGAGATCACCGTCTCGGGGAACCTCTCCTTCTTCTACGGATCGATGCATTCCTATAGCTCCTGGCTAGGGGGGAATGCCGCGCTCGAGACGGCGAACTCCCTCTTCGAGAAGGCCTACGAGGAGGAAGGGGACGGCTACTTCCGCGCCTATAGCGACCTGAATCCCGACAGGAACACGAGCATGGCTTATGGCTATAACGGGACGAGCCACTTCCACTCCCTCTTCAACTACGACGTCGCCGACCTCGCCCGCTATAGCTACATCACGAACAACGAGGGGACCGGCTCCGCCTTCGGGGAAGACATCGTCACGAAGTCCTGGTCCGCCTACTACGGGAACAAGCGCGCCGGGTTCGACCTCGCCCTTGGGACGAAGTACTACCTGGTCATGGACGAGGGCTATCCCCATGGCTACGACGACTTCCAGCCGAACGTCCCCTTCGGAAGCGAGCTGATTGCCGAGGAGAACGGCTTCCGCCTCTACGAAAGCCCCTACGCGGACAGGATCGGGCTTGGGCACCGGGTTAAGCATCTTTATGCAGAAGGGCTCGACGAGGAGTCCTCGACAAGGAACAGGAGCGATTTCTTCAGCGACTCCTCCGGCGTGACCGCGGCCAAGGAAATCCTGAGGAACGAGCAGGCCTACCTCTCGGGAGCGATCCTCCAGGACGAGGACGTGGAAAGCGTCCTTGCGGAACTGAACGCCGAAGGAGGGGGGAGGGAGCTGGAGCCTGCCCCCATCGCCCACCCCAGCTCCGCCCTGCTCACCTCCCTTTCCTCCGTCACGAAGGCGACCTACATCGAGACCGTGCACGGGAGAGGGATCGACTATGGCTACTACGCCTACGACGAGGAACTGGGGGTCGACTGGGATCCCGGCTACTTCCTCACCTACCGCGAGGAGCATGGCTCCGACTACTCCTCCCCGGATAGCCCGATCCTCTTGGAGCGAGCGCACACCGCCCAGCAGTCGGTCGTGCGCGACTTCGGCAAGGTGGTCATCGAGCCGACGGGAGACAGGGAATACCTGAACGAGGATCCGGAGGGCGCCTACTTCGTCCTCGACATGACCCTCAGCTCCGGGATGGACGCTCCCCGCGTCTATTTCATCGGGGACAGGGACGTCGACAGGGACGGGGTCGACGAGCATAACGTCGTCCTTTCCTATGACTACAACATGATGAGCAACTGGACCGGGCACTACGTCCGCTACTCCGGGGACGTGTTCGGCTTCTATGTCCCAGGGAAGGCGCGCTATGCCGTCTTCTGCTTCAAGGGGAGCGGGCTTGCCACCTTGTCCACGCCAACTCTATACGTGCAGGAGCGCTCCTCCTTCGACCAGAACGTCGAGGAGCACTTGACGGGGGAGAACGCGCTGAAGGACGTGAGCTTCTCGACGGACTGCTTCTCCTTCCGAAGCGACTACGACGCCCCGGAGCTCGTCGCGACCGTTCTTGGCTACGATGCCGGCTGGTCCTTGACGGGGGCGAACGGGGAAGAGACCGTCTCTCCCCACGTCTATAAGCTGGATGGCGGACTCGTCGGATTCGTGCTCCCTTCGGGTGAGTGGGAATGGACGCTTCGCTATCGGACTCCAGGGCTCGATCTGGGCGTCGGGCTAGCGATGGGAGGCGTCGCGGCCCTCGGGGTCTACTTCCTCGGGGTCTTCCTCTACCGCCAGAAGGAAAGCGAGCGGCTCCGGAAGGAACCGCCCGCGGAAGAAACGAGCTCGGGCAAGGCCTAGCTAGGCTCCGCCCTTTCCCTTGTTCCTCAGGTAGATATCGTAGACCTCGCCTTTCTTCATGCCGAATCGCTCCGCGACGGCCTTCGTCGCGTGGCCCGGCGACTGGCGGAGCAGCTCCTCCCTGAGGGCCTCGAGGATCGTAGGCTCGTCGGGGATGGGAAGGGCCTCTTCCCTCGCCCCTTCGACGACGATGACCATTTCTCCCTTAAGGGCCTCTTGCTGGACGAGGTCGCTCAGTTCCTGGAGGGTGCCTCGGATATATTCCTCGTGGACCTTGGTGAGCTCACGCGCGATGCAGGCGTCCCGTTTCCCCAGGATCCTTGCCATGGCAGGGATGGTGTCGGCTATCCGATGCGGAGCTTCGTAGAAGACGATGGTCGTGCGAAGGCTCTTGAGGGAACGGAGTTCCTTCTCCCTCTCCCTTGCCCTCGGGGGAAGGAAGCCATAGAAGAAGAAGCGGTCGCTCATGAGGCCGGATCCAAGGAGAGCCGGGAGAAGCGCGGATGGTCCGTTGACTACGGAAACCTTGATGCCGTTCTGAACCATGTTGCGGACGAGCCTTGCCCCCGGATCGCTGAGGAGCGGGTATCCGGCGTCGGACATGTAGGCGACCTTCTTCCCTGCTAGAAGCAGCGAGACGATTTTGTCCGAGGCTTCCTCCTCGTTATGCTCATGGCAGGAGATGAAGGGCTTCTTAACACCGATTTTCTGGAGAAGGAGCGAGGAATTGCGGGTATCTTCAGCGGCAATGTAGTCCATATCCTGGACTACCTCGCGGAAGCGGTCGCTCACCTCCCCGAGGTTTCCGATGGGGGTTGCCACCAGGTAGAGGAGCGGTCCTCCGGAAAAGCTAGCGTCCCTCCTTAGGGCCATTCCCCCCTCCGTTCTGGCCTCCGCGGCCGTGGTGGCGGTGACGGCGGCGACCCTTTCCGTTTCCCTGAACCTTCTGCCCTTGCGGGGCGGGGGACTGGGCGCCTTTCCTTTCCTGCTTGCCCTGTCCCTTTTCCTGCCGGGGCTTCCGTCCTTCCTGGCCAGGCCTTCCTCCCCGGGGCTCGCGTTCTTCCCTAGGAGCCTTCTCCTCGGTCCTCAGAACGGGGACAACAGGTTCGGAAAGAAGGTCCATGGGCCTTTCCTTCGGCTTTCTCTCGACGGGCTTGGGCCCCTTGCCCGTGAGGTAGAGAAGCTCCTCGAGCGAGAGGACGCGGCTTTCGTCCTTCGAGGTCACCTTCAGGGTTCTGCTGATGACGTTATAGGAGTCGACCCTCCATTCCTTTCCCTCGAAGCGTTGGATGCTCCCGACGCCTGGGAACTCCTTCCTTGCGTCCGTATAGAGCTGGTCTTCGAAAAGGAGGCAGCACATCAGCTTTCCGCATTGCCCGGAGATCTTCGCCGTGTTGAGGCTGAGGCCCTGGTTCTTCGCCCGGCTGATCGAGATTCCCTCGAAACGCCTCAGGAAGCGGGTGCAGCAGATGGGGAGCCCGCAGATGCCGACCCCGCCGATCATCTGGGCCTTGTCGCGCGGGGCGACGGAAAGGAGGGTGAGCTTCGTACACTCGAGACGTTCCTTGAGGATGGGGAGGAGCTCGCGGAAATCCACGCGCGCGTCGCTTGTGAAGTAGAGATTCAGGTTCTTGCCTTCTAGATCGTAGGCCCCGTCAAGGAAGCGCATCCCGAGGTTCAGGCGCTCGCTTTCCTCCTTCGCGACCTCGAGGGCGAAGGAGGCTTCCTTCCTGCCGAGCTCGAGGTTCTTGATGTCGTCCTCGTCCGCGCGCCTCACCAGGGGGCGGATGCGCTCGCTCTCATCCCCCTCATACTTCCTTCGTTCGAAAGGAAGGGACTCGACGATCCCGACGGTGAGCCCGCTATCGCCTTCGATCACGACGGCCTCGCCTTTGCGGAGGTCCTCGATGATGGTCGCGTAGTAGCGCGCCTTCATCGTATGGGGCGCCCGGACGGCGACGTACTTTATGGTATCCAGCATCGTTTCCTGATCGTTCATTGGATGTCCTCCGCGAGAAGCCTGAGCACGTGCTCGAGGACGAGGGCCGGCTGGATGCCGACCTTGATCTCTCCCTCGCTCGTGAGCACCGTCTGGAGGTCCCTCCCAGGATTCCCCAGCCTTCGGAAGGCGGCGCGCTCGGCCTCATTTCCTTCCCCGGGCATGAGGCAGGACCTAAGCGCGTTTCCTAGGAATCGTAGGAAGAGGCGCGCGTCCTCCTTGTCCTTCAGGGCAGGAACGACTTCTCGCTCCAGATTATAGACGATGTCGGCCTTCCTACCACGGAATGCCCTGATCGCGCCCTCGTAGGCAGCCTTGACGGTCCGGAAGGACTTTGAGGAGGCCCTCCTCTTGATCCCTTCGGCGGAATTCTCGACGGTCGAAAGAAGAAGGGCCTCCTCCTTCTCAACCCCAAGGGAGAGGGCCTCCTCGACGATCTCGCGCCTGGGGGAGAGGAGGAAGCGTATCTCCTCGCAGCGCGAACGGATGGTCGGGAGAAGCTTTGAGGAGTTCTCCGTCGTCAGGATGCCGTATACGTTCGGTCCTGGCTCCTCCAGGAACTTCAGGATGGAGTTCACCGCGTTCGTCCCCATGTTCTCCACGAGGTGGATCACGTAGACGAGGATGCCTTTCTTCTCGAGGGCCGTCTTGGAGAAGGAGGCGGCGAGGTCCTGCGCCTGCTCCTTCTTGATGGAGCCAAGGGAACCGTCGATGAGGACGAAGTCCGCATAGCCCAGGGCCTCCTCCTTCCTTGCCTTCGAGGAGAGGAGAGGGACGCTGTTTTCGACCCTGCGGCAGGTAAGGCAAGTCTCGTCCGCCAGGGGATCGGGATGGTCGCAGAGAAGCGACTTCGCGATGAAGACCGCCACTTCCTTAAGGGGGATCCCAGGTTCTCCGGAAAGAAGGAAGGCATGGGGGATCCTTCCGTTTTCAAAGGAGGCAGTCATGAGCCTCAAAGCCATCCTTTGACGTTTTTCGAGATATTCCCGAACCTTCATATCAAAGCAAAAGGGACACCAAATTCCAAATTTCTTCAAAAACCTTGTCTGGAGAAAGGTTGGCGTCGATGACCTTGATCCGTTCCGGGAACATTTCCTTCAGGACGAGGAAGGACTCCCGCACCTTCTCGTGGAAGGAGATTCTCTCCAGGTCGAGGCGGTTCACTTCCCTCTCCTGGTTCTTGCGGATGCGGCCAAGCCCTGTCTCCGGGGCAAGGTCGAAGAAGATGGTGAGGTCAGGCATCACTCCGTCGAGAGCGAACTGGTTGAGGGCGAGGACCTTCTCGATCCCGAGGCCTCTCGCGCCTCCTTGGTAGGCGAGGGAGCTATCGACGTAGCGGTCCGAGATTACGATCGTTCCCTCCTTGAGGGCGGGCTCGATCTTCTCCTTCACGTGCTGCCTCCTTGAGGCGGCGTACAGGAGAGCCTCGGTCCAGGGGTCCATGCCCGTGTTCTTTCTGTCGAGGATGATGGAACGGATTTCCTCGCTAATCGGAGTGCCGCCTGGCTCCCTCGTAATCAAGACCCTTTTCCCAAGGGAAGAAAGCCTTTCGCCAAGGCGCTCGATCGCGGTGCTCTTTCCCGAGCCCTCGCCTCCTTCGAAGGTGATGAACATCAGAGCTTCCTCCTTCCCTCAAAGGCCCGCTCCATGGTGAGGTTGTCGACGTATTCCAGGCTTGAGCCAAGGGAAAGCCCGTAGCCGAGCCGTGTCACTTCCACGTTCTTCCCCTTCAGGAGGTTCGCGATGTACATCGCCGTGGTTTCCCCGTCGAGAGTGGGCTCCGTCGCGAGGATGACCTCCCGGAAGCCTTCCTTTTCGACCCGCTCGAGAAGCGCGTCGATCTTCAAATCGTCCGGATCGACCCCTTTGGAAAGGGCGATCGAGCCGCCAAGCACGTGGTATAGCCCATGGAAGGAGCCGCTTCCTTCAATCGGATAGTAGTCCTTGGGGTCGCTGATGACGCATAGCGAGCGCTGGTCGCGCTCGGAATCCTCGCATATGGCGCAGGCGCCCTCCCGTTCCGTCATCAGCCCGCACCTCGGGCAAGGATGCACGGACTCCTTTGCCTTCCGGATGCTTTCGGAGATCTCCTCTGCCTTTTCCTCGTCCATCCTGAGGATGGCGAAAGCGAGCCGCTCCGCCGAGCGGGCCCCGATGCCGGGGAGGAGGGCGAGGGCAGCCTTCAGCCTCTCGAGAGCGGGAAGGTCCTTCCGTTCCATCTAGAAGGGGAGGCCTGTCTTCCCGGTGACCTGCTCCTCGATCTCCTGCTCTTCCTTCTCGATGAGGCGAAGCCCCTCGTTGATCGCGGCCTTGATGGAAACCTCGATCATCTCCCGATCCTCGATGAGAGCCTCGGGGTCGATATGGATCTCCTTGACCTCCTTATTTCCCGTGAGGACGACCTTCACGAGCCCGTTCTTATCGACGGGGAACTCCTTCTTCATGAGCTCCGCGCGCATCTCGTTCAGCTTGCGCTGCATCCTTTGCGCTTCCTGGAGCATCCTTTGCATCTGGTTCATACGCACTCCTTCCTAGTCCTTCGGCAGCGTGGGCGCCTCCTCGATCGAAGGGAGGATGCCCGCCACCTTCAAAGAGTTGAACTTTATGTAAATCCCGCCACGGACCTCGGGCCTCAGGGCGTAGAGGAACACCTCATGCCCGAGCAGCCTTCCGATGAGCTTCCTCAGCTGCGGCTGGTTGCCCTTGATGTTCGCCTTCCTCGCGTCCGTGGGATGGTCGAACTGGACGAGGAGGCATTCGTCGCTCAACGCGTAGGGCTTGCCATTGAGGAGGAGCGTCGCGAAGAGACCGGCGTTCGGATCGTCCTGGATCTCGGCGAGAAGCCCCCATTTCTGGGAAAGCTCGGCCTTTTCCGCCTTGTTGGCCATGGCCCGGTTCATCACCTTGATGAGGTCATCTTCCTCAAGCTGGTATTCCTCCCCTTCCGTGAGGAGGGGGGCCGAGCCGAATCCTTCCAGGTCGATCGGGCATTCCCTGGGCGCCGGGGCGGCCTCTTCCTTGGGGGCGGGTTCCTCTTTCCTATCCTCTTCCCGAGAGACGGTCCTTGGCCTGGGGGGCTCCTCCTTCGGCGCGGGAGCCTTGGGGGCGTCCCTCTCGCCGTCCGTCATCCTGAGGAGGGTCAGCTCGAACAGGTTCCTCAGGTCGTCGACGCGGGAGTAGAGGGATTCCGCCTCGACGAGGGAGAGGATCGCTTCCTCCGCCTTCGCAGGGCCAAAGGCGGACAGGAGGTCCTTGCATTCCTCCTCCCCGAGCCTTCCAAGGAGGGATGGGTCCTTCGTCTTCTCGTAGATGATCGCGTCCTTCAGGATCTGGACGAGGTCCTTGCTGAGGCGCCGGAGGTCGATTCCTCCGGCCAGGTAGCCCTCGCACCTTCCGATCACCTCGGAAGCGTTCCCGGAGGCGATCGCCTTGAGGAGGGCGATCCTCTCCTCCTTGCTCGTGAGGCCGTAGACGGAGAGAAGGTCGTGGATGTTGAGCGAGTTCCCGGAGTAGGCGAGCATTTGGTCGGCGATGGAGAGGCAGTCCCGCATCCCTCCGTCGGCAAGGTCGATGACGGCGTCGATCGCCT
This sequence comes from uncultured Bacilli bacterium, assembly GCA_944350325.1. Lineage (GTDB taxonomy): Bacteria > Bacillota_I > Bacilli_A > RFN20 > CAG-826 > UBA4951. Next base: position 21,621 of record CALVOS010000025.1, read on the forward strand.
CCCCCTCGTATCCCGCGCCTTCCTTGACGAGCACTTCCTCCAGCTTCGTCCTCATCTCCTCCTCGCTGAGCTTATGGAACTCATAGCGCTGGCAGCGCGAGAGGATTGTCGGAAGCACCTTGTGGGGCTCGGTCGTGCAAAGGATGAAGATGACGTTGGCCGGCGGTTCCTCCAGGGTTTTCAGGAGCGCGTTGAACGCGGCGGCCGACATCATGTGGACTTCGTCGATGATGTACACCTTGTAGCGCGACTTGATGGGCGCGTAGCCGACGTGGTCGATGAGCTCCCTCACCTGGTCGACCCCGTTGTTCGAGGCGGCGTCGATCTCGATGACGTCGGGGTGGCCCCCTTCGGCGATGAGGCGGCAGTTCTCGCATTCCCCGCACTGGCAGCCGACGCCCTTCTCGCAGTCCAGCGCCTTGGCGAAGAGCCTCGCCATCGAGGTCTTGCCGGTCCCGCGGGGCCCGCTGAAGAGATAGGCGTGGCCGATCTTCCCGCTGGAAAGGGACTTCTCGAGCGTCTTGACGACGGCCTTCTGCCCGGCGACCTCGCCGAAGGTCTGGGGCCGGTACTTTAGATAGAGAGCGCGATAGGACATTGCCTGAATTATAGATTCCGATGGCGCTCCTCACTAGTGAGGAAGCCTTGGAGGCAATGGTATACTCGCGAGGCTATGGAAGAGAGCATGCGCAAGCGGCTGGAAGCCGTGACAGTTCGTTACGAGGAGATCGAGCGGGAGCTGGAGGACCCCTCCCTTTCGGAGGACATCCATCGCCTTACCGCCCTGTCCAAGGAGCAAAGCGGTCTCCGGAGCGCCTATGAGAAGTACGCCCGCTACCGGAAGATGGAGGAAGAGCACCAAGAGGCCATGGAGGCCATCCTCTCCGGGGAAGAGGATCTCGCCGAGCTAATGAAGGCCGAGCGGAAGCGCCTGGAGGAGGAGATGTCCGCCCTTGAGGAGGAGCTCCGGACAGACCTCCTTCCGGTCGACCCGAACGATTCGAAGAACATTATCGTCGAGATCCGCGGGGCGGTCGGAGGGGACGAGGCGAACTTGTTCGCCGGCGATCTCTTCCGCATGTACTCCCGTTATGCGGAACGGCAGGGATGGAAGATACAGGTCCTTGACGTCGAGGAAGGCGCGGCAGGCGGATATTCCCGCATTTCCTTCATGGTCAAAGGGGAAAACGTATATTCCAAGCTCAAGTTCGAGAGCGGCGCCCACCGCGTCCAGCGCGTTCCTAAGACGGAGGCCCAGGGGCGGATCCACACATCCACGGCGACCGTCCTCGTCATGCCGGAGGCGGAGGAGGTCGACGTCGAGATCAACCCGAGCGACCTGAAGATCGACACCTACCGCAGCCAGGGCGCCGGCGGACAGAATGTGAACAAGACGGAGTCGGCGGTCCGGATCACCCATATCCCCACCGGCCTCGTCGTCTCCTGCCAGACGGAGAAGGCCCAGCTCCAGAACAAGGAGATCTGCATGCGGATGATCCGCGCGAAGGTCCATGACTTCTACCAGTCCCAGCAGGACGAGGCGCGGGCGAACGAGAGGAAGCTCAAGGTCGGGACCGGCGAGCGGAGCGAGAAGATCCGTACCTACAACTATCCGCAGAATCGCGTCACCGACCATCGCATCGGGTTCACCATCAACCAGCTCGACCGCGTGATGGAAGGGGAGCTCGACCCCGTCATCGAGGCGCTTGTCCACTTCGACCAGGAGCAGAAGATCCTCGAGGCGGAGGCTGCGGATGCCGACCATCGCTGAGGAAATCTCCCGCGCCCTCCGGCTTGGGAAGGACAAGGGGGTTCTTGCAGTCGACCTTCGGCTGCTCATCCGCGCGAACGAAGGGTTCAAGGACCAGATGGACGTCTTCCTTCATCGTGACGAGGAGATGAAGGACCCCGCGCTTTTCCGCGCCCAGGTGGAGCGGCTTCTTTCGGGAGAGCCCGTGGAGCTGATCCTCGGGGAGGCCGAGTTCCTCGGCCATCGCCTCAAGGTGACGAGGGACACGCTAATCCCTCGCGGCGAGACGGAGGAGCTCGTCGCCCTCCTCACGCAGATTGCGCCCCGCTACTGGGACGCGAGGAACTTCCTTGTCTGCTGCGACATCGGGACGGGGAGCGGAGCGATCGCGATCGCCTTGAAGGCCCAGTTCCCGAACTGGGTGGTGTCCGGGACGGACATCAGCCAGGCTGCCCTGGAGGTCGCTAGGGAGAATATCGAAAGCGAGGGACTCCCGATTCGCCTGTTCCAGGGAGACGCCCTTGAGCCTCTCATCCGGGAGAACATCGCCGCGGACATCATCGTCTCCAATCCGCCCTACGTCCTTTCGCCGGAGGAAGCCCAGCCGAGCGTAAGGGACTATGAGCCTTCCTCGGCCCTCTACTTCAATCCGGACGACAACATCTACGAGAAGGTGATCCGCGACGTCCGGAAGGTCAAGAAGGGGGCGCTCCTCCTCGCCTTCGAGATCGACCCCGGCCTCAAGGACTACCTGGACGGGCTGATGTCGCGCTACCTGAGCGACTACGAGTGCACGTACAAGGAAGACCTCAACGGCTTCCTTCGCTTTCTCTTTATCTACTTGAGGTAGGAAGGATGAAAAGGTTCGGGCGAGGCGACATCGAAGGGGCCGCGGAGGTCCTTCGCGGGGAAGGAGTCCTTGTCTTTCCGACGGAGACGGTTTACGGAATCGGGGTGCGCCATGATTCCGAGAATGCCTACCGGCGGCTTGTCGAGGCAAAGAGAAGGAGCCCAGATAAGCCCATCTCCCTGATGTGCTCTTCCCTAGGGGAGGCGCTTTCGCTTGTTAAGCCTGACCAAAGGGCAATCTCGGTCATGAAGAGGTTTCTCCCGGGCGAACTCACTGTTCTTGCCAGGGGGAGGGATGGGCTTCCCTGGTGGAATGATCTAAGGACGGGCGTGGTCGGGATCCGCGTCCCTGGCTCTTCTGAAACGAGAAGGCTTCTTTCCCTCGTCGGGAGTCCCTGCCTCGTGACCTCCGCGAACATCTCCGGGGAGCCTCCAGCGAGGACGTTCGAGGAAGCTGTGTCATATTTCGCCGATTCCGTGGACGGGATCATGGAGGGCGTCGTAGCGAGCGGAACGCCTTCCACGATCGTCGATCTTTCGAAGGAAGGGGATCCCCGGCTGGTTCGGGAAGGGGCCCTTCCTTTCGCGGATATACTTCGTTTCATCAAGGAGGACAACCTATGAGAATCGCCCTGGCTTCTGATCATGCTGGATACGCGCTTAAGGAGACCATCCGCAAGCACCTTCTGTCGAAGGGTTACGAAATCTCGGATTTTGGTACAGATTCTGCTGAGGTTTCCGTTGACTATCCCATTTATTCCGAAAGGGCGGCAAGGGCCGTCGCCTCTGGGGAATGCGAGTTCGGGGTCCTTTGCTGCGGGACTGGCGAGGGGATCATGATCGCCGCGAACAAGATCAAGGGCGTCCGCTGCGGGATTGGCTACGACATTGAGGTCAGCCGCCTAATCCGCCGCCACAACGACGCGAACATGATCTCCTTCGGGGCGCGCTTCATGGACGAGAGGGAAGTCATTCTTCGTCTCGACGCCTTTCTCAGCACCCCGTTCGAAGGCGGGCGCCATAAGAAGAGGGTCGACGAGATCTCCAGGCTGGAGACGGAAGACTAGGGCATAAGATTCCCCATGCGCCCTATATGTGGGCGTGGAAACCTACGTTTGTCCGCGCTGCGGGAACCAGGACGAATCCTTTCTGGGAAGGAACAAGCAGGGGAGGATCTACTGCAGGAGATGCCTTTCCTTCAACGGTTCTCCTGCCAAGCCGAACCTTGTTCGCTCGCTAGATTCCGTACTATCCCTCTCCTATGAGCTTTCGGAGGACCAGAAGCGGCTATCCCGACGTCTCATCGAGAACTTTCTCGCGGGTAGGGACAGCCTCGTGCATGCCGTATGCGGCGCCGGGAAGACGGAAATCGTCCTCGGAGTTTTCGAGCTGGCGTTGAGACGGGGCCTCCAATGCGGGTTCGCGGTCCCAAGGAGAGACGTCGCCATCGAGCTTCACGGGCGACTTGCCTCCGCCTTCCCCGGGATCCGCTGCACGCTTGTTCATGGTGGGAGGACGAACGAGCTGACGGGGGACCTCATCGTCCTGACGACGCACCAGCTCTACCGCTACGAACAATATTTCGATCTTCTTGTCGCCGATGAAATCGATGCCTTCCCCTATCGCGGGGACTTCGTCCTCGAATCCTTTCTCCGTCGTTCGGTGAGGGGAAGGATCGTCTTCATGAGCGCGACGCCTCCTCCGGAAGTCCTCCAAGAGTTTTCCGAGGAGGGAAGGGAAATCCTCAGGCTGGACACGAGGTTTCATGGACATCCCATCCCCGTGCCACGGTTCGTCGAATCCTTGTCCATCGTCCAGCCTTTCCATGCGGCGTATTTTGCAAGGCGCTACATCAGGCAGGGGAAGCCGGTGTTCCTCTTCACCCCTACGATCGGGGAATGCGAAAGGTGCTACCGGCTGATTTCGCCCTTCCTTTCTGGGGGCGCGTTTGTTCATAGCGAGCATCCTGAAAGAACAAGGATCATCCATGACTTCCGGGAAGGAAGGCTCCGCTACCTGGTGACGACATCAGTCCTGGAGAGGGGAGTCACCGTTAAGGGACTTCAGGCGCTAATCATCCACGCCGACCAGGAGGCGATCTACGACAGGGCCACCCTTGTCCAGATATCCGGCAGGGTTGGGCGTAAGAAGGATGAGCCTCAAGGTGATGTCCTCTTTCTTGCGGAGCGGAACACGGAGGCGATGAAGGGGGCGGTGGATGAGATCAAGAAGTCCAACGAGGCGCTGTCTCATATGCGGGGCTGAGTCCTGCTCCCCGGGATGGCACTCCCTTTTGGAGAAGGACCGCGGCATTTGCCAGAGCTGCTTCGCCAGGCTCTCGCCATCCCTTCGCTCCTTTTCCCTGGGGGGATGGAAGGCCTACTACCTATATGACTACGGCGAATTCTTCCGCTCGCTCCTCTATCTCTTCAAGGGATGCGGAGACTATGCCCTCGCCCCTGTGTTCCTCCTTCCTCTCGCCCCCTTCCTCAGCCTCCGCTTCCTTGGAAGGGTCCTGGTTCCTGCGCCTTCCTCCACCGAGGGGGACAGCAAGCGCGGCTATAACCACGTGATTGAGATATTCCGCAAATTATCCCTGCGAATGGAGCCTATTTTTCAAAAAACATCCTCTGTGAAGCAAAGCGACCTTTCCGAATCCGAGAGAGGGAAAGTCCGCGATCGGCTTGCCTTCCTCCCTGGGAAGGAGTGTGTTCCGAAGGGAGGGAGGTTCCTTCTTGTGGACGACGTTGCGACAACAGGATCCACCCTCCTGGCGATGAGGGGAATGCTCCTGGAGAAAGGGGCGAGGGACGTCGCCGCGCTTGTCTTAGCCCATGTCGAGAAAAAGGGCGGGAACGCTATTGCTTTTGCCCCGGAGGAGGGGCAGTGATAATATCACTGAGCCTTTGGGAGGAACTTTCGAATGGCCAACTTCATCGAACGGATTTTCAGGGTGGAGCAGCGTCAGCTCAATCGCTTCGCCAGGGAGGCGGACGAAGTCCTTGCCTATGAGGAAAGGATGGGCGCGCTTTCCGACGATGAGCTGAAGGCCAAGACAGAGGAATTCCGCAAGAGGCTCGCCGACGGCGAGACGCTCGACGACATTAAGTACGAGGCCTTCGCCGTGGCCCGCGAAGCCGCATGGAGGACGCTCCATCAGAAGCCCTTCAAGGTGCAGATCATCGGCTCCCTCGTACTTCATAACGGCGACGTCGCCGAGATGAGGACGGGCGAAGGCAAGACCTTGACCGCGACCATGGCCGTTTACTTGAACGCCCTTTCCGGGAAAGGCGTCCACGTCGTGACCGTCAACGAGTACCTGGCCACCCGCGACGCGGACTGGATGGGGCAGATCTACCGTTTCCTGGGACTGACCGTCGGTGTCAACCTCGCCAGCAAGACCCCTGCTGAGAAGAAGGAGGCCTATGCCTGCGACATCACCTACACGACGAATTCCGAGCTTGGCTTCGACTACCTCCGTGACAACATGTCGCCTACCCTGGAAGGACGCGTCCTCCGCGGGCTCAACTTCGCCGTCGTCGACGAGGCCGACTCGATTCTGATCGACGAGTCGAGGACTCCTCTCATCATCTCGGGCGGAACCCATATTCCTGCCTCCCAGTACGCCGTGGCAGACCGTTTCGTGAAGATGCTCCGGAAGGACAAGGACTTCACGATCGACGTGCAGGACAAGGCCTGCTCCCTGACGGAGGATGGCATCCAGAAGGCTCAGCGGATGTTCGGGGTCAAGAACCTCTACGCTCCCGAGTACCAGGACCTCGTCCACCGCATCCACCAGGCCCTCAAGGCCAACTACATCATGTCCAGAGATGTCGAGTACATGGTGGACAAGGAGAGGAAGATCCAGCTGATCGACCAGTTCACCGGCCGCATCATGCCTGGGCGCGAATATAACGACGGGCTCCAGCAGGCCATCCAGGCGAAGGAAGGCGTCGAGATCAAGCAGGAGACGGTCGTCGTCGCCACCATCACCTACCAGAACTTCTTCCGTCTCTTCCGAAAGGTGAGCGGGATGACGGGAACCGCCAAGACGGAGGAAGAGGAGTTCCGGACGATCTACAACATGAAGGTCGTCACGATTCCGACCAACCGGCCCATCGCCCGCATCGACGACGATGACCTTCTCTTCGGGACGAAGAAAGCGAAGCTCGCCGCCCTCGTACAGGAGGTCAAGCGCCGGCACGAGCTGGGACAGCCCATCCTGATCGGAACCGTCAGCGTCGAGAGCAACCTTGAGATCAGCGCCCTCCTCGACCAGGCGGGCATTCCGCATGAGACGCTGAACGCCCGCAACCAGGCGCGCGAGGCGGAGATCATCAGCCATGCCGGGGAACGAGGCGCCGTGACCCTGGCCACCAACATGGCGGGCCGCGGAACCGACATCAAGCTCGGGGAAGGCGTGAAGGAGCTTGGAGGACTTTGCGTCTTCGGCACGGAGCGGCACGAGTCCCGCCGCATCGACAACCAGCTTCGCGGACGCTCCGGGCGCCAGGGGGACCCTGGCTATAGCCGCTTCTTCGTCTCCTTCGAGGACGATCTGCTGCGCCGCTTCGTCCCGGACAAGATGCGCGAGTTCGCGATCAAGAGCCTCGAGGACGACTCGATGGAGAACCGCTCGATCCAGCGCCTTGTCACCAACGCCCAGACGCAGATCGAGGGACGGAACTTCGACATCCGCAAGAACCTCAAGGACTACGACGACGTCCTCGCCCAGATGAGGGAGAGCGTCTACGCGAAGCGGGACAAGATCCTTTTGGCGGATGACATCTCCGACCTCATCCGCTCCTTCTTCATGGCCACGGGACTCTTCTGCTGCCGTAAGGCGCTGGACGCCTCCGGGGGACAGGAGGTCGTGAGCGGTTCCCTCCTCAAGAAGTTCGTGGAGCCCCGGTTCGTCCCGGAAGGAACGGTCAACGCGGCCGCCTACGACGGCGCCGACCCGCGTGAGGCCGGAGCGGACCTCGGGGAGCTTCTCTACGGGGTCTATCTCCGCAAGAGGAAGGGCTGGGACCAGACGCTTGCCGACCGCTATGAGAGAAGGATCGCCCTTCGCCTCATCGATCGCTCCTGGACCGCGCACATCGATACGATGTCTCACCTGAGGGATGGGATCAGCCTCCGGAGCTACGCCCAGACGAATCCGCTCCAGGAATACGTCAACGAAGGATGGGAGCTCTTCAACGAGATGGAGGAGCGCTCCGCCGTCGACACCGCGCTGAACCTTCTCGCTTTGAAGTTCGAAACCCGCCCCAAGGACGAACAGCCCGCGGAAGGCGCGAAGCCTGCTTCTGAGGAAGAAAAGAAGGAACCCGCCTCGGAGGAGGGCAAGCCTGCCTCCACGAAAGAAGAGGAAAAGGAATAATGAAAGAGCTAGTCGAACTCCGCCAGGCGGGGCAAGAGATCGCCCGCCTGGTGTCGCAGCTCGGTGACTCACTTTGACCAGGAACGCCTGGAAGCCATCGTGAGGGAGGCCGAGGAAGCGCAAAGCGACCCCGCGTTCTGGGAGGACCAGAAGTCCGCGCTGGAAGTCGTGAACCGCTATAAGGCCGCGAAGGGAACTCTTGAGGATTATCTGGACGTCAAGAGAGGTTCTGCGGAGCTTTCTGAGCTTCTTGCGAACATCGATCCGAATGATTCCGATATGATCGAGCTACTCGAGAGCGAGGAGAAGGAACTCTCCGAGAAGGTCGAGAGGCTTCGGACGACCCTTCTTTTCCGTGGCGAGTACGACTCCTTGAACTGCACGCTTGAGATTCATCCTGGCGCCGGCGGCACGGAGGCCCAGGACTGGGCGGACATGCTTCTTCGCATGTACTCGCGCTGGGCGGAGAAGCATGGGTTCTCCTGGCAGGTGCTTTCCTATGAGCCTGGGGAGGAGGCGGGACTCAAAAGCGCCTCCGTGAAAATCTCCGGGTATAACGCCTACGGGATGCTTCGCGGGGAGAAAGGGGTCCATCGCCTCGTCCGCATCTCTCCTTTCGATAGCTCCGCAAGGCGCCATACATCGTTTGCGTCCGTGAACGTCGTCCCTGAGTTCGGGAAGGTGAGCGATGTGGTCATCGACCCGAAGGATTTAAGGGTGGACACCTTCCGTTCCGGGGGCGCCGGCGGCCAGAACGTGAACAAGGTGAGCTCGGCGGTGCGCATCACCCACATCCCGACCGGCATCGTCGTCCAATGCGAGATCGAGCGAAGCCAGCTGATGAACAAGGCGACTTGCATGGAGATGCTTTCCGACCGCCTCATGCAAAGGAAGATTGAGGAACGCGACCAGAAGCTTCGCTCCATCATCGGCGAGCAGAAGAACATCGAATGGGGCTCGCAGATCCGAAGCTATGTCTTCTGTCCGTACACTCTCGTGAAGGACAATCGCACGGGTCACGAGACGTCCGACGTCAGCGGCGTCATGGACGGGGATATCGACGGGTTCGTCTATTCCTACCTGGAGAAGGAGTCGAAGGATGCCTCTTCAAAAGCTTAGGGAACTGCCTCGGAAGGAGCTGCTCCGCGAGGGAAGGAACATCCTATTCGTAGTCCTTGGCTCCCTCGTCCTCGCCTTCGCCTCCGCTTGCTTCCTCGAGCCTCTTGAGATCGTCTCGGGCGGGCTCCTTTCGATCGGCATCATCCTCAATGGCGTGATCGAGCCTCTTGTCGGCATCAATGTGAGCGACATCGTCGTGGCGATCGCCTCGATCCTCTTCTGGCTCATCGGCCTTATTTTCATCGGCTGGAAGTTCTCGGCGAGGACACTTCTCTCGAGCCTTCTTTACCCGGCCTTCTTCTCTCTCTTCCTCCGAACGGGCTTCATCGACGTCGTCGGTCTTTCCGCGCTTGTGGGGAATGGCGAGGGCCAGGCCGTACGGGACCTCATCGGCGGACTCTTCGGAGGGTTCCTCACCGGGGCCGGCGTCGCCATAAGCTTCCTGGGGGACGGCTCGACGGGGGGCGTGGACATCATCGCCCTCCTCCTTGGGAAGGTGACGCCCATCCGCGAGGACATCTGGACGTTCGCGATCGACGCGAGCCTCGTCCTCATCGGGGCTGCGGTCTACCAGGACATCCTCGTCGCCCTCATCGGCATCCTCACCGCCTTCTGCTCCGCGATGGCCATCCAGTTCATCTACATCCGTGGGAATTCCGCAATCATCGTGGAAGTCATCAGCGATAAGCGCGAGGAAATCCAGCGCTGGGCGGAGACCGAGCTTGAGCATGGCACGACGATCATCCGCGCAAGAGGCGGCTATTCCGGGGTCAGGCGCGACATCCTCCGCGTCATCGTGAACCGCAGCGAGCTGAACGCCTTCCGCAACAAGATCGCGGACATTGATCCAAAGGCGTTCGTATCGATGACGCAGGCCCAAACGATCCACGGCCTTGGCTTCCGTCCGCTCGTGAACACCGCCAGGCGCGGGAAGTTCCGCGGTGGGCAGATCGAGGAGGACGTGGTCAACGAGAAGAGGCTGGGGCAGCATCCCTACCACGGGGGCCCGACCCGCGAGACCGGCCTCATCCATAACGAAGCCAGGAACCGGCGGAAAAGGCGATAGGGATGGAATACGAGAGGCGCCCCTTCGAGCTCGTAAGCTCCTATAAGCCCACGGGCGACCAGCCCGAGGCCATCGAAAAGGCCGTCGCCGCCATCCAGGGAGGCCACCAGTGGAACGTCATCCTTGGCGCGACGGGGACAGGGAAGACCTTCACCGCGGCCAATATCATCGCAAGGCTGGGGAAGCCTACTCTCGTCCTCGTCCATAACAAGACGCTTGCCTCGCAGCTCTACGGGGAGTTCAAAGAGCTCTTTCCGAACAACCGCGTCGAGTACTTCGTCTCGAACTTCGACTTCTACCAGCCCGAGGCCTACGTCCCGAAGACGGATACCTACATTGAGAAAGAGGCGGTGATGAACGACGAGATCGAGATGCTCCGTTGCGCGGCGGTGAACTCGATCGTCCATCGGAGCGACACCATCTGCGTCGCCTCCGTCGCCGCAATCTATGGACTGGGGGATCCGGAGGAATACCGAGGGCTGGCCTTCGAAATCAGAGAAGGGATGGAACTCGATCGCGGAGAGTTTCTCGCCCGGCTTGTCGAATGCCAGTACCGAAGAACGAACTACGACCTCGAGCCCGGAACCTTCCGCGTGCACGGGGACATCATCGACATCGCCCCGATGGCAGAGGGGGACGGGTATCTCCGCATCTCCCTTTTCGGAGATGAGGTGGAGGCGATCTCGGAGGTCGATTCCATCACCGGCAAGGCGAGGAACTATTTCAAGACTCATCCCATCTATCCCGCCTACGACCATGCCTCGACAAGGAAAAGAATTCAGGAAGCCTGCAAGACAATCAGCCTGGAATTGGAAGAAAGACTTAAGTTTTTCCGAGATAACGGCAAACTGCTCGAGGCAGAAAGGCTGGAAATGCGCACAAGGCAGGACATGGACTCCATGATGGAGTTCGGGATCTGCCGCGGGATTGAGAACTATTCCCGCCACATCGATAAGCGCCAGCCGGGGCAGCGGCCCTGGTGCCTTATCGACTATTTCCCGAAGGACTTCCTTCTCATGATCGACGAGTCCCACGTCACGATCCCGCAGCTGAACGGGATGTATAACGGGGACCGCTCGAGGAAGGAGACTCTCGTGGAGTACGGCTTCCGCCTTCCCTCCGCCTTGGACAATCGCCCACTTAAGTTCGACGAGCTTCTTTCCCTCGCCCCCCAGAGCATCATCTGCACATCCGCGACCCCCGGACCGTTCGAGATGGAGAAGTCCGGCGGAGTCGTCGCAGAGCAGATCATCCGCCCGACAGGCCTCCTAGATCCGGAGATTTCCGTAAGGAGAAGCCAGGGCCAGGTGGACGACCTCATGAACGAGATCCGAGAGAGGGTCGAGAGGAACGAAAGGACGATGGTCGTCACCCTCACCATCCGTATGGCGGAAGACCTTACCGAGTTCATGAAGGCCCGGGGAATCAAGGTCGCCTACCTCCATAACGAGACGAAGACCTTGGAAAGGACCCAGATCATCTATGACCTTCGAAGGGGAAAGTACGACGTTCTCGTCGGCATCAACCTTCTCCGCGAGGGCCTCGACATCCCGGAGGTCAGCCTTATCGCCATCCTGGATGCGGACAAGGAAGGCTTCCTCAGGAGCACCACCTCTCTCATCCAGATCATCGGCCGGGCGGCAAGGAACGCGAACGGGAAAGTCATCATGTACGCGGATGCGATGACAAGGTCGATGAAGGAGGCGATTGACGAGACTAATCGCCGCCGCTCAATCCAAATCGCCTACAACGAGGAGAACGGCATCGTCCCGATGACCATCATCAAGGAAATCCGTCCCCCTCTCTCGAACATGGACGAAGGGCCTAAGAAGACCAGGGTTACCGCCTCCTCCCCCCGCTCCCAGATCGAGAGGGAGATAAAGTCGGTCGAAAGGGAGATGCGCGAGGCGGCGAAGGCGTATGAGTTTGAAAGGGCGGCCGAGCTCAGGGACATCCTGTTTGAGCTGAAGGCGATGCTTGCATGAGTATGGTACGAATTGTCATCTTTGATTTTGACGGGACGCTATTCGATACCGCCGAGGCGATGGTCGTCATCTTCCGGAAGAGCTTCCAGGAAGTGGGTATGGACTGCACGGAGGAAGAAGCAAGGCACTACATGCACCAGTCCCTCCAGGAGACCATCATGGAGAGACGGGTTCCGAAGGAAAGCATCCAGCCTTTTGTCGAAGCGATCCTCCGTTATCTCGACTGCCCTGAGGCGAACGCGGTGACCCGCCCCTTTCCTGAGACGAAGAAGGCGCTCTCCCTCTTGGAGAGCCTCCATATTCCGATGGGGGTCGTAACCGGGAACACGGTCTCGCATGCTAGGGGGATTCTTGCGGCGCACGGGATGGACGGCTATTTCTCCTCCTTCGTCGGATCGGATGTCTGCGAGGCGCACAAGCCCGATCCTGAGCCGTTGATGAAATGTCTTGAGGCTTGGCCGGAGGAGATGAGGAAGCGCGCTTGCTATATCGGAGATAGCCTCCAGGACACGGAATGCGCGAGCAGGGCGCTCCTCCCTTCCGTCCTCATCGAGCGGACGCCAGGGGAGTACAAGGACTACCAAGCGCTCAAGGCGACGAACCTTATTGACGCATTGGAATTGCTTGGAATCCCTGCAAACAGCGCGTCGAAGTAGGTTTTTTACGAGTAGATGACAGTGAATTCGTTTCGGCGCGACGTTGTTCTTTGAAGAAATCCGGCCAGTAATTCCGACGTAGACAACAGGAGGGGGAATCCCTATAGTATTTGACGCGCTCAGGCGCCTATTAATCATGCTGCAGTGGTACGACTACATCTTCATCGTTGTCTCGCTCATCATCATCGTGCTTGCCCTGTTGCAAGGCGGTAAGAGCGAGGGCGCTTCCGGCGCGATCACCGGTGGGGGCCTCAACGTATTCGCTAAGACCAAGGAGCGTGGCAGCCAGAAGATCGTCACCTGGCTTACGTTCGGGTTCGCGATCGTGTGGCTCTTCCTCGCCCTCCTGATCATGGTGCTTAACAGCCAGGCCGGATCCTCCGATTCGACCGGGACTAGCGAAAGCGTGGCCACCGCGGCGGCCCTTGTGCCCTTCCTCTTCTAGCCGAGAGGACACGTTCTGAAACGGGCTTCGGCCCGTTTTTTCGTGCTCGGCTATAATCATGGGGATGGAAGTCCGTGAATTCGTCAAGGCCAGGAAGGAAGTCCTTCGCGCGGAGGCCTCCTCTTTCTCCCGTCCTCCTTGCCTAGCGATCGTCCAGGTGGGGCATGTCCCTGCCAGCGACGCCTACATCCGGGGGAAGAGGAAGGACGCGGAGGAGATCGGCTTTTCCTCCCGCCTCATCCCGTTCGGGGAGGAAGTTTCCGAGAACGAGCTCATCCTTGCTCTCCAGAGCCTTTCGCAAGAGGAGTCTGTCGATGGGATCATCGTGCAGCTGCCGCTTCCTAAGGGGATTTCCCCCCGGAAGGTCCAGGAAGCGGTCGCGCCAAGGAAGGACGTCGATGGGTTCGGGCCCTTGTCTCCCTATGACCCTTGCACTCCGAAGGGAATTCTCATGTACCTGGATGCGAATGATTTCGCATTCGAGGGGAGGAACGCGGTCGTCCTTGGCCGTTCCGACATCGTAGGGAAGCCGATGGCGCGCCTCCTGACCGCGAGAAACATGAACGTGACCCTGCTCCATAGCAGAACATCTCTCGAGGATGAACGCTTCTATATTGCTCACGCAGACCTCGTCGTCGCCTCGATCGGGAAGGCAGGCTTCCTTGACGAGCGCTTCGCGTTCAAGAGGACCGCGTGGCTCGTGGACGTCGGCATCAATCGCGGGGAGGACGGCCATCTTCATGGGGACATTCTCCCTGGAAGGGAAGTCGCCTTGCAGACGCCTGTGCCCGGGGGAGTGGGGCTTCTCACGAGGCTGGCGCTCATGGAGAACCTGTTCGAGGCGGCGAAAAGGAGATGAAGATGGGATTTTCAATCGGGAACGAATATGTCTATGGGCTCGAAAGGGCGGTGAAGGCCTCTGGGAACCCCATGAGGACGAAGATCGACCCCACGGCTCCTGGGGAGAAGGACTATCTCAGGGCTTCTCGCCTGGGTTCCGCCCAGAACGGGCTGGGGCATGACAACTTCCTCAAGGGAATCACCCTGCAGGTGGACGTGCGGGCTCCCCTCTACTGGTGGAAGGAGGCGCAGCGCTACCACTGGTTCGACTTCGTCTCCAGCCAGTCTACGATGCACTGCCTCCTGAAGTTCGATGTCCGGGAGCAATGCGCCGAGGAGACCGACCCGGTTGTCCTGAGGCGCGTCGAGGAGCTGGTCGAGGAATATCGGGCCATTCCCGACGATGAGGCTCATAGGGCCGAGCAAAAGGCCAAGTGGCGCACGATCGTCGCGTCCCTTCCCTGCGGCTTCATGCTCGCGGCGACGATGGTCACCAACTACCAGCAGCTGAAGACGATGTACATCCAGCGGAGGCACCACAAGCTGAAGGAGTGGCATGTCTTCTGCGACTGGTGCGAGAGTCTGCCGCGCTTCTTGGAACTGACAGGAGCCAAGGAATTGGCCCAATAGAAAACGCCCGTCGGGCGTTTTCTTTCGCTTCCCTTACTTCCTTTTGTTTTTGGAATAAAGAGCGGCGAACGCGTCGTAGGCAAGATACACCCCGACTCCGGCGACGAGGATGCCGATGATGATCGTCAGCGCCTGGAGGATGACCCCGGACTGGTCGTTGTAGATGAAGAGGACGATCCCTCCGGCGATCGCGGCAAGCCCGACGACCATGATGGCGACGGACATCATCGTCCGCTCCACCTTGCCGATCAGGAGGGCGATTCCGAAGAGAAGAGCGAGGGCTCCGATGGTGACGAAGACGGTGGCGATGAGCGTGATGGCGGTCTCGAGGAACTGGGTGATTCCCATCTTGTTGCCGGTGCAGTAAAGGATGATGAGCCCGATTCCGATGGCAAGGAAGATCCCGGCGGCGATGAGCATCCCGTAGCGGATCCTCTCGCGGACCTTCTTCCTTCCTTCCGCATCCTTGTCCCTCGCCATTAGGACCGGAATGAACCCGAGGAGGACGCGGATGAGCCCGATGATGATCAGGAGCGAGCCGATCGCGGGGAACATCACGTCGAACGTCTTCTGGTAGAAGCAGATGGTGAGGATGCCGGCGACGATGAAGAGGGCGGCCTCCACCAAGGTGAGAGCGATCCATTTCCCGGATCCGCGGGAGAAGCTTGTGGCTTCGAACTTGCTTGTCAGCTTGGACATTGTGGTTCCTCCAACTGCCTTCAATTATCCGCCTAGAACTCTACTCTGAGTAGCGTGTTCCTGAACGCGCGCGATTTGCGCGCCGGGGAGAAAAGCAAACTTGAAAGCAAAAATCGCTTTGATACCATATGCCCGCAAAAAGTTACTGGAGGTAAAGCCATGAGAATCGCGCAGCTTAAGTCCTACGCCGAGCTTATCGCGAGAGTCGGAGGAAACGTCCAGAGGGGGCAGTACGTCGTCATCCGGGCGAACGTCGCCCTCGAGCGGATGGCTGAGCTCGTCGGCCGGGAGTGCTACAAGCTTGGCGCAAAGCGGGTTCTCTATCGCTGGGAAAGCGCCAGGACCGACAGGGCGGATTATCGGCTTGGCAAGGTCAAGAGCCTTTCCGAGACGCTCCCCCAGGAGTATGGCTGGCAGCAGTTCCTCACCGACGAGCTTCCCGTTACGATCTGGCTCGACGGCGACGACCCCGACGGGCTCAAGGGACTGGACGCGCATAAGATCGCCGAGATCAAGGCGAGGCGGCACGAGGCGGTGCGCCAGTTCGTCGACGCCCGCGAGAACCGCTACCAGTGGACGATCGCCGGAGCCCCCACGATTCCCTGGGCCAAGAAGGTGTTCCCTCACAAGACGAAGTGCCAGGCGGTCGACGCGCTTTGGAAGGCGATCCTCCACTGCGCCAGGGCCGACGAAGGGGATCCCGTCGAGAACTGGGAAAGGCATGAGGCGACCCTCAAGGCCAAGTGCGCGGTCCTCAACGGCCTCCATCTCCGGAAGCTCCACTACATCGCCGGGAACGGGACCGACCTGACCGTCGGGCTCATTCCAGGGGTCCGCTGGCTTGCGGGAGGCGAGGAGACGACGACTGGCTCCTTTTTCCAGCCGAACATCCCGAGCGAGGAGTGCTTCACCTCCCCGATGAAGGGCGAGGCGGAAGGAATCGTGCACGCGTCGAAACCGCTCAACTACAACGGGCAGCTCGTTGACAAGTTCTGGATCCGGTTCGCAGGCGGGAAGGCCGTGGAGGCCCATGCCGAGGTCGGGGAAGAGGTCCTTCAGTCGATCCTTGGCCTGGACGAAGGGAGCGCCTATCTCGGGGAATGCGCGCTCGTGCCTTGGGATTCCCCCATCAATCAGACCGGTATCCTCTTCTACAACACCCTGTTCGACGAGAATGCCTGCTGCCATCTCGCGCTCGGGCGCGGGTTCACGAACCTCTATCCCGATTTCGAGAAGTACTCAAACGAGGACATCCATGGGTTCGGCATCAACAAGTCCCTGAGTCACGTGGACTTCATGATCGGGACCCCGGACCTGAAGATCGTCGGGACGGACCAGGAGGGGAAGGACGTCGTCTTGTTCGAGAACGGGGTCTTCGCCATCTAGCCTCATTGGCATCCATCAGAAGAAGCTCGCGCAGGGCTTCTTTTCTTATGCGTCCTCGATATCCAGAAGATCGCCGAAGGGAATGCGTATTCCTTCCGCGATAAGGAATCGCTGCTCGCCGCTGATCTTTTCCAAACGTCCTACGAGCACCCTTTTGTGGTCAAGCCTGAAATAAGTGATTTTCGAGATTTGACCGAAGTATTGCGTTAGATATTCGTTAATTTCCTCTGCCTTTTCTTCCGAAATGAGCGGCTTCTCCTCGCGGTCGATCCTCTCATTCATCGCCCGATTGATTTCCGCCTGCTCGACGAGCGACTTATAGGGAAGCCACTTCATCATCCCCCTGTCCTTCATCGCCGATGGCCTCCGACCTGTCCGTGGCGCGTCCTTGCGGTGGAATGGGAAAGGAGCGAGGAGCAGCGGAGCACGGCGCTTTCCCCGAATCGTTCTGCTATCCTGTCCATCGAGCAATCGAGCCTCCTTCGCTCCTCGATGTCCTCGAGCCCGAAGGAGAGGAGTCCTTGCTCCCCTTCGTCCGGCGAAAGGGAGCCGTAGCATAGGTGCAGCTGGCGGATCGGCAGTCCCTCCG
This sequence comes from uncultured Bacilli bacterium, assembly GCA_944350325.1. Taxonomy (GTDB): domain Bacteria; phylum Bacillota_I; class Bacilli_A; order RFN20; family CAG-826; genus UBA4951. The sequence continues at coordinate 39,018 of CALVOS010000025.1, forward strand.
GGATCTCGGAATAAAGGGATAGGGTGAGTTCCTCGATGAGGCAGCGGTCTCCCGTGGGGTAGCTGAGCGCGGCCTCCTTCGCGTAGCCCCCTCCCATGCCTCCGAAGGAAGCGCCAAGCTGGATTTTCCCGACGAGCATCCTCTCCTTTCGGAGCCGTCTCCTGAGATCGTCCCCCATCTCCAGGAACAGGAGGCGGCATTCCTCCTTCCGGTAGTCCCGTATGAGGGTCTGCCCGATATGGAGGCTATGCTCGCGCGGGACGTAGGGGGAGCGCATGTCGCTTTCGTCGATGCCGCGCATGAGGTCGCTCAGCTGGCCGCCCATGATGCCGAGCTCCTCTTCCAGATACGAGCGGTCCGCCTCGCCAAGCTCCCTAGGGGTGCGGATCCCAAGGCGGGCGAGCCGCGCCTTCGTCCCGCCGGCGATGCCCCATATCTTTTCGAGGGAGGAGACGTTCCAGAGCTTCCTCCTCGCGTCCTTCTTTGTCCACCTCGCCGTGTAGGGCGGGGCCTTCTTTCCTTCCTGGTCGAGGGCGCACTTGGCCATGAACATGGAGTCGCCGATCCCGGCGGTGGCCGTGAGGCCAAGGCGTTCCCTGATCCTCTCCTTGATTCTTTCCGCGATCTCCTCCGCGCTTGCCCCGTACATCGTGAGGTAGGGACCAAGGTTCAGGAAGCTTTCGTCCACGGAATAGACATGGATGTCCTCCGCGGAGACGAACTCCCGGAAGATGCGGACGACGTCGGCGGCCACCTTAAGGTAGTACTCCATCCTTGGCCGCGCGAAGATGAGCCCGGGGATTTCGGGAAGGTCCCGCTTCCGGCATACGTTGGGGACCCCATACTGTTTCTTCAGATAAGGGGTGACGGACATGACGACGGAGCTCTCGCTCCGGCTGGGGTCGCAGCAGACCAAGGGAGTCCGGAACATGTCCAGATGCCGGGAGGCGCACTCCACCGAGGCATAGAAGCTCTTCAGGTCGATTACGGCAATTGTCCGTTCCATTCGCCTATATCCTATTGGGGGGTGTCCTGGCACGGGAGTCTTGACTTTCGCGCCCCGAAGGAAACCTCAGAGGAGGTGCCTCTATGACGGACGTGGCGATTCTCATTCTCCTGGGAGCGACGCTCCTGGCGACTCTCTACCTCATCTTCGATCGCTTCCGGTCGGGGAAGAAAGGAGGGGAAGGGACGGACTCGCTGAAGCCGGAGATCCTGCGCCTGAAGGAAGAGATCCCCCTTCTTGTTGAGAACCGTCTCAAGGAAGAGACGATCCGCATGAGCGAGGCCTTGTCCCGCGAGGAGAAGAGACTCGGGGAGGAGGTTCGCTCCCTTGAGGAATCCTTCCTTCGCTTCCAGGGGGAGCAGAAGGAGGAGTTCGGAAAGGCGCGGGAGGCGATGCTCGCCAAGAGCGTAGAGATGGGATCCCTTTCCCTGAAAGCCGTCCAGGAGACAGGAGACAAGATGCGGGAAGAGGTGGAAAGGAAGCTTCTCGCCATCACGGAGAAGGTCGATCTCGCCCTCAGGGACGGGTTCCGCGGGAACCAGGAGTCCCTCGCCGGCATCCAGGAGCGCCTTGCCAAGATCGACGAGGCCCAGCGGCACCTGGATGCGCTTCAGAAGGACGTGGTCAGCCTGAACGCCATCCTCCAGGGGAGCCAGACGAGGGGGCGCTATGGGGAGCTCCAGCTGGAAATGCTTCTGGAGAAGGCGTTCCCGGAAGGAAGGGCCCTGGGCCACTATGAGCTCCAGAAGGAGCTTCCCGGACAGCACGGGGAGTCCCTTCGTCCCGACGCCTCCATCATCCTGATGCGCGGGGAGGAGGAGGTCCGCCTTCCCATCGACAGCAAGTTCCCCTTCGATTCCTATGAGCGCTATCTATCGGAGAAGGAGGAGGCGAGGAAGGAGGAGGCGCTCAAGTCCTTCAAGGCCGCCGTCCGCGACAAGGCCAGGCAGGTCCTTAAGTACGTCGGGCTCCCAGGGACGATGGACCATGCGATCCTCTTCATTCCCTCGGAAGGGATCTTCGCGACCATTGAGAACGAGTTCCCGGATCTCGTGGATGAGTTCCGCTCCCGGGGAGTGCTCTTCGCCTCCCCCACCATCCTCCTCGCCCTCATCGTCATCATTCACGGGAACGAGCGAGAGATGAGGCGGAGCAAGGAGAGCGCGGAGATCCGGAGGAACCTCGTCCTCCTGGGAAAGGAGTTCGAGCGGCTAGGCGGTCGCTGGGAGAACCTTGTGAGGCACGTCAAGGGCCTGGACAAGGACACCGACGAGCTTTCCGTCACCGTGCGGAAGATCAACCGTCGCTTCCTTGAGATCGAGGGAGGGGAAAGGAAGGGCGAGGAGTCCCTGTCGATCGCCGAGGAAGGCTCGGAATGAGCCTTGCATCGCTTGGGCGCCACTCCTATAATCCGCGTTGCCTTGCGGGGCTGTGGCTCAGCTGGTAGAGCACGTCGTTCGCATCGATGAGGTCGCGGGTTCGAGTCCCGTCAGCTCCACCATCGCATTGGCAGGCGTCCCATCCGGGGCGCCTTTTCTTATCCAAGGGATTAGAATCCTCGCATGGATTTCTCTGGGTTCGAAAAGCTCTCGCTCCTTGACTACGACAAGCATATCGCCAGCTCCCTTTTCGTCGCTGGCTGCGACTTTCGCTGCCCGTGGTGCCATAACTCCTCCCTGGTCCTGGATCCGGCTTCCGCCCCGAGCATCCCTTGGGAGGACATCCTTTCCTTCTTTCGGAAGAGGAGGGGGATGATCGAAGGCGTCTGCATCACGGGGGGAGAGCCTACCCTGATGCCGGACCTCATGGAGAAGATCGCCGAGCTGAAGTCCCTTGGCTATCTCGTGAAGCTCGACACGAACGGCTCGCGGCCTCTTGTCCTTAGGCGCGCCTTGGAATCGGGCCTCATCGACTATGTCGCGATGGACATCAAGAACGCGCCTTCCCGTTACGCGAGGACGGCAGGCCTTTCTGCTCTGGACATCAGGCCGATCGAGGAATCCGTCTCCCTCCTCCTTTCCGGGGGAGTGGACTTCGAGTTCCGCACGACCATCGTGGAGGAATTCCATGACGAGGAGGCCATGAAGGAGATAAGAGACTGGATCAAGGGGGCGCCCCGTTATTTCCTCCAGAGGTACATCGACGGGCCGAACTGCATCCGCTCCGGCTTCCATATGGTCGAGAAGGAAAAGGCCAGCGCATGGCTGGCCCTCCTATCGGGATATGTAGGCACCGCCTCGCTCCGTGGCTACGACTGAGGTAGCGCCGACAGGTAGCGATCGGCCGACAGCGCGGCGATCGCGCCGTCGTTGACCGCGGTGACGACCTGGCGGACCTCCTTCTTCCGGCAGTCTCCGGCAGCGAAGACGCCGGGCGTCCTCGTCCTCATCCCCTCGTCGGCAATGACATAGCCTTTCTCGTCAAGATCCACGACATTCCGGAACCTGGCGTTATCGGGCACCTGGCCGATCGCGACGAAGACTCCCTCGCAGGCAATCGCGATCGTTTCGCGTGTTTCCTTCTTCTCGAAGACGACGGATAAGGAATCTCCGAGGCTATCAATCCTCTTGGAGGCAATTCCATGGCGAATGCGGACGTTGGGGATTGCGTTGAGTGCGTCCACAAGGCCCTTTTCCGCGAAGAATCTATCGAAAAGCGTGCAAACCTCAACTTCTTTTGCGGTTTTTGAGAGATAAATTGCGTACTGTACCGCAGAATTCCCGTCACCAATGACAATCGCCCTCTTCCCTTCGACCTGGAATGAGTCGCAGACCGCGCAGTAGTAGACGCCCTTCCCGACATTCTCCCTTTCCCCAGGGATGGCGAGCTTGCGGTGCTTGGCTCCCGTGGCGATGATGGCGGCGTCCGCCTCGATATCGCTGTACTGGCAGTGGACGAGGAACCCGTTCCCTTGCCTTTCGAGGGAAAGCGCCTCGTCTGGCTCCATCTCCGCGCCAAGGGACATCGCTTGCTCGAACATCGCATTGCTTAGCTCAAGCCCGCTTCCCTTGGGGAAGGCAGGGTAGTTCTCGACGAGAGGGGAAGTGGCGATCTGCCCGCCGACGGATTCCCGTTCGACGAGGACGACCTTATGTCCGGCCCTGAGGCCATATATAGCCGAAGAAAGGGCGGCTGGGCCGCCCCCGATGACGACAATCTTCCTAGGCCGCATGCTTCACGGAGTCGACGTAGCCGCGAATCTTGCTGGCGTTGTCGAACATCTCGTAGCCGTTCTCGGTCGGGACGAGGAGGGTCGGCGCGTTCTTCACGTGCGCCATTTCCACGAGATCCTTGTGGGAGGCGGCGTCAAGCGCGGTGTAGTGGATGCCCCCGCGATCGAGGATCATCTTGGCCATCTGGCAGTTCGGGCAGGTGGGAGAGGTGAAGAGGATCGGGCCTTCCGGCATCCCAAGGAGCTCGGGACCAGCCTCCTCCGGCTTATGGAGCTCGCAGGCATGGATGCCATGCCCCTCCATGTTCTTATCGTCCGTGCAGCCCTTGTGGATGGCGTAGGTCTGGCGGTCGCGGAACTCCTGCGCCTTCCCGGCGTTCCAGTTCTTGACCGGCCGGTAGTAGCCGGTGATGCGGCTATAGACTTCCGCCTCTTTCCCGCAGTAGGGGCACTTCCACTGCTCGCCCTGGAGGTAGCCGTGGTCCTGGCAGACGGAGTAGGTGGGGGACATGGTGTAGTAGGGGAGCTTGTAGTTCTCGGCGATCGTACGCACCAGCTTCATGCAGCTCTCCCAGTCCGGGAGCCTCTGCCCGAGGAAGGCGTGGAAGACGGTGCCGGAGGTGTAGAGGGTCTGGAAACGGTCCTCGATATCGAGCGCCTGGAAGATATCCGAGGTGAAGCCGACGGGGAGATGGGAGCTGTTCGTGTAGTAGGGGGTTCCGCCTTCGTTGGCGGTGATGATGTCGGGGTAGCGCTCCTTGTCGTGCTTGGCAAGGCGATAGGCGGTGCTTTCCGCCGGAGTGGCCTCGAGGTTGAAGAGCTCGCCCGCATAGCGCTCCTGGTAGCCGGAGAGGCGATCCCTCATGTGGTTCAGCACCTCGACGGTGAAGTCCTGGGCCTCCTTGTCGGTGAGGTCCTTCCTTAGCCAGCGCGCGTTGAGGCAGGCCTCATTCATGCCGACGAGGCCGATGGTCGAGAAGTGGTTGGCGAAGGTGCCGAGGTAGTGCTTCGTGTACGGGTATAGCCCTGCATCGAGAAGGGCGGTGACGAACTCGCGCTTGGCATGGAGGGAGCGGGCGGCGACGTCCATCAGGTGGTCGAGGCGCTGGTAAAAGTCCTCGCGGTTCTCCGCAAGGTAGGCAAGGCGCGGCATGTTGAGGGTGACGACGCCGATCGAGCCGGTCGACTCGCCGGAGCCGAAGTAGCCGCCGGATTTCTTGCGGAGCTCGCGGAGGTCCAGCCTCAGGCGGCAGCACATGGAGCGGACGTCGCTCGGCTTCATGTCGCTATTGATGTAGTTGCTGAAGTAAGGGGTGCCGTACTTGGCGGTCATGGTGAAGAGAAGGCGGTTGTTCTCGTTCTCCGACCAGTCGAAGTCCTTGGTGATGGAATAGGTGGGGATCGGGTACTGGAAGCCCCTTCCGTTCGCGTCGCCTTCGATCATGACCTCGATGAACGCCTTGTTCACCATCGCCATCTCCTGCACGCAGTCCTTGTACTTGAAGGGCATCTCTTTTCCGCCGACGATGCAGTTGAGCTCCGCCATGTCGTCGGGGACGGTCCAGTCGAGGGTGACGTTGGTGAAGGGGGCCTGCGTGCCCCAGCGAGACGGGGTGTTGACCCCATAGATGAAGCTCTGGATGCACTGCTTGACTTCCTTGTAGGACAGGTTGTCGACCTTGACGAAGGGGGCGAGATAGGTGTCGAAGCTCGAGAAGGCCTGCGCTCCGGCCCACTCGTTCTGCATGATGCCCAGGAAGTTGACCATCTGGTTGCAGAGGGTCATGAGGTGGTTGGCGGGGGAGGAAGTGATCTTCCCCGGGACGCCTCCGAGACCCTGCTGGATCAGCTGCTTCAGGCTCCAGCCGGCGCAATAGCCGGTGAGCATGGAAAGGTCGTGGATGTGCATCGCCGCGGAGCGGTGCGCCTCGGCAATCTCCTTGTCGTAGACCTGGGAGAGCCAGTAGTTCGCGGTCACGGCGCCGGAGTTGGAGAGGATAAGCCCGCCGACGGAGTAGGTGACGGTGCTGTTCTCCTTCACGCGCCAGTCGTTGATCTTGAGATAGTTATCGACGACGGCGGCGTAGTTGAGCTCGGTGTTCCTCATCTCCCGCAGCTCCTCATGCTGCCTGCGGTAGCCCATGTAGGAGCGCGCGACGTCGACGTAGCCGGTCTCGATGAGGGCGATCTCGACGCTATCCTGGATGTCCTCGACCCCAATGACCCCGTCCCTGACCTTGTCGCCGAAATGGCTCGTCGCCCTAAGGGCGATCAGCTCGATGACGCTCTTTTCAGGGGTCATGTGCTCCGCGACGAGGGCCCTTTCGATGGCCCACTCGATCTTCTTGATGTCGAACTCGACGATGGAACCGTTTCTCTTTTGGACTCTCATGGGCAACTAACCTCCGTTGGAAGGGGCTTCAAACCCTAGGGACGTCAAGGTCCCGAAGGCGCCCTTCTCGCTTTCGTGCTGCGCCACTATCGGACAAGGGAAGCGATTTGTCATGCCTCACGCTCAACATTTGCAATAGGGGTACGGCATCCCAATTTTCAGAGAATTTACAGGGGCAGTCATTGAGTGCATGCACATGATTTGGCGACCAAGCGACGACCAATGAGTAGTCAATACGCACTTGTGGGAATTTATTACGCTGTATAGAAATAGTTTTCCACCATGAATACCGAATTACCGATATCCAAGGAAAGAGAGCAAAACTGTCCTATGCTGGCCCCTAAGGTTTGTCCTTAAGTAACTATTTCTTGTAATTGTGCATATACACAGATTTCTCTTATGTGTGGTTTGTCAGGAGGAATGGGACTAATTTGGAAAGGCGAAAACAGCCAGTCTTTTCGTTTTGTGAATAAGTCCCTTAATTACGGCCTTCTTTCGATTTCTTATTAAGGAAAGCCTCGCTCCCCCCTGTTTATAGGGAAAAGGCGTTTCGGGTTGGCTATAATCCTGCCAAATAAGAAGAGGAAAACGCAATTCCCTATGGCTGAGAAAGAAAACGAAGTGAAAGCCGCTGAGCCCAAGAAGGCAAAGCGGAAGAAGAAGGAGTGGAAGCTCTGGAAGGAGTTCAAGGCCTTCCTCAATCGCGGGAACGCGATGGACCTTGCCGTCGGCGTAGTCATCGGCGGAGTGTTCAACGGGATCGTCACCGCGCTGACCAACATCCTGCTCTCCATCTGCACCTGGGCGGTTCCCGGCGGTCTTGCCGGGCTCGTCACCGTTCTTCCGCCCGTGAGCGCCGCTCAGGACCCGACCAACGTTGATCCGACCTGGCAGGCGAGCTACACGGGCGCGGAGTTCCTCGACAAGGTTAACCAGCTGACCGAAGCAGGGGACAACGTCAGCGTCTTCACCTCGAGCTACACCCAGCACGGAACCTCGTATTTTTATAACGGCGCCGCGATCATCGACTGGGGGGCGTTCATCAACGCGGTCATCACCTTCCTCCTCGTCGGGCTGACTCTCTTCGTCATCGTCAAGGTCTATAACTACCTGAAGGCCCAGAGGGAGAAGCTTGCCAAGGAGGCGCTCGAGCGCTACTACCTCGCTCACCCCGACGAGCGTCCCGTCCCGCCCGAGCCCGGGAAGCCTGAGCCCACCGAGAAGGATCTCCTGAAGGGGATTCTTGCCGAGCTTCAGAAGCAGAACGGCGCGGAAGCCGCTCCTTCCGCCGAGAAGAAGGCCTGATGCTTCGGAGAATTCCCTTCGAGGGCATCGAGAACTTCAGGGACGTAGGAGGCTACCAGGCCGCCTATGGCCCTACGGAGCATGGGGTGTTCTTTCGCTCGGGCTCCTTAAGCGAGGCGACTGACGCCGACCTAAAGATCATAGAAGGACTAGGAGTTCGTTCCGTCCTTGATCTCAGGAGCGATGATGTCAAGGCTAGCTATCCCGATCGCACGAGAGAGATCGAAGGCATCGCGCACTATTCCTTCTCCGTCAACGGGAACGGCAGGCTTCCGAAAGACCGGGAGGACATGGTCGATAGTTACCTCGAGATGCTGGAAGAGCCGCGGCGGGCGCGGATGATCCTCATGGGGATCGCTCACGTGGAGAAGCCCCTGATCCTCCATTGCGTCGCCGGGAAGGACAGGACTGGGGTCTTCTCCTTCCTGACGCTCATGGCAAATGGCGTTTCCTTTGAAGACGCGAACGCGGACTATCTCGTAAGCCCTGTCTATCTGGGCGGGCTGAGGGCGCGCACCTTGGCGAAGAACCCTGACTTCCCTAAGTGCGTGATGGATCCTGATGCCCTCTTCATGAGGGAAGTCTGGAAAAGGTTCCTGGAGCGATACGGTTCTCTTGACTCGTATCTCGAGGACTTCCTCATGATGGGAGAAGACGATGTCCGCCTCCTGAAGAACTGCCTTGGCGTTCAGGAGCGATCCTGCGGCGCCGTTCTCTTCGACGAGGAGGGAAGGGTTCTCGTGGAGAGGATGCAGCGCGGGCATTTTTCCTTCCCGAAGGGGCATGTGGAGCCTTTCGACAAATCGCCGGAAGATACTGCTAGGCGCGAAATCCTTGAGGAAACCGGCCTTAATCTTGAGATTTTGTCACCTAGGACGACTTCGATCGAATATTCTCCCTATCTCGGGAAGGCCAAGAGGGTGACCTTCTATATCGGCAGGAGCATCGGTGGCGAGGAAAAGCCTCAGGAAGAGGAAGTCTCCTCCATCCACTGGCTGGCGCCGGAAGATGCCTGGAGGTGTCTTACCCACGATAGCGACCGCTATGTGCTTCGCTGGGCCGTCCAGGAACACTCGCTCCTTGGGAAACAATAGGGCTAGAGCGTCGCCACGATGTGACGAGCGTAGATTCGGGCCACGTTCACGGACGTGGCCTTTTCGATTCCCTGGAGGAAGGCGTTGCTGTTCACTTCGCAAAGAAGCGGCCCTCCGTCCTCCCCTCTTAGGAGATCGACTCCGCAGTAGTCCAGTCCGATTGCCTTTGCGGTCTTTTCTGCTACGTTTACGAAGGCGGGCTCCGGCTCGATGGCGCTCCCGTGCCCGCCCTGGGCTAGATTGCTACGGAAATCGTTTGGATTTTCCCTGCGCATTGCCGCTACGCATTTCCCGCCGATCACGATGAGGCGATAGTCAACGCCTGGTTCCTTCCGGATCCACTCCTGATAGAGCCTCAGCATATAGCGATTCTCCCTTTCGAAACGGATGACCTCGTCGAGGGTGCTCAGCAGGAAGACGGAGTTGCCCATGGAGCCGAAGGAAAGCTTCGCAATCAAGGGGAGGCCTAGTTCCTCGACGACGCGAGACGGGAAGTCTTCCTGGATGTTCTCACTATAGGTGAGCGGCCCCGTGATTGTCTTCGGAATGCGGATGCCGGTTCCTTCAAGGGCCAGGTAGGTCTTCGCCTTGTCGTCGCAGGTCTCGATGGAGGAGGCGCTATCGAATAGGCGAAATCCGGCTTTCTCAAGCCCGTGCGACACATAGTGGTCCTTGTCGAGATAGAGGACGAAGGCGTTCCCAATATCAAGGGTCGTGATTCGTTCCTCGCTCCCGAGGTAGGTCAGCAGCTCCTTGTTCCGATGCGCTTCTAGTTCGTAGCCAAGGGGAAGAAGCTCCTCCCTCATCCGAAGATAGAAGTTTTCTAGCCCGGGGAGGACCTTATAGGCATTTAGGATGCAGGTAGCCTTTTTCATGGGGCGATTATAGAGCCCGACAGGCAGAAAAAAGGTTACTCCACCATTACCTTGGGTATATTGTTCTGGTATGGAAAAGAACTTTGAAATTTTCATTGCGATGCCACGACTTTTCCTTGGCGATCCCACGAAGACAGCCGAGGAGTTTTCGGTCCTTCTCAAGGAGGCCAATCTCCCAGAGGAGGCGATTCTCATCTATCCTGCCGACGCGATTCTTGGCGATATTGGTCACTTGCGGCTAAGTCCTGATCTTCAGGAGGCGAGGAACAAGGCCGAGAGGGACCTTTCTATGGCCCTCCCTTCCAAGGGCGGACTGAGCCTCTTTCCCCACTTAGAGGACGAGGTTTGCCTGGCTTATCGAGATGGCGTCCTTATTGAAGAGATCCCTATAAAACCCATCTCGGGACTCCCTGCCATCGCCATAGCCTATGGTGAGAAAAAGGAACACTCCTTCATCGTCGCCTTCAATAGGACTCCCGACTTCCTTGGCAAGGAGGAGCTCTATATGTCCCGTATCGACTTTCCATGCCTAGTCGTCGGGAACGATGGGGGAGAAAGCTCTGGCGGCGGTTCTTTCAGCGGGAAGATTTATTCGAATATTCCTAGCGTTCCTGTAGGGGGTCGCAGAATATTCGCGTACAACATTCCACATGAAACGGAGTGTGTTCTTCCTTCTGTCTCCTCCCCTTATGTGGAATTTGAGAAGGCAGAGATTCCTCCCGCGCTCCCCTTCCTTCCTCACGGGGGCAGCTATGAGAACATTGTCCTAAAGGACGTTGAGGAGGCTTTCTCCATTCTCGCGAGCCCCCTTTTACGTAGGCTCGAGAGGATTGGAACAGACAAGGTCGTCTTGGGTCTTTCTGGCGGGCTTGACTCGACGCTAACCCTTTTCGTCGCCCTCGAGGCGCTCAAGAACGGGAGCCTTGCCACGGAGGAGGGTTGCAGGGACTTGAAGCAGCACATCTTCCTTTACTCCCTCCCCTGCTTCGGGACTTCCAAGACTACGCTCAGGAACGTCGGCCTTCTTTCCAAGGCTACTGGAATCCCAGTCAAGGAGATCTCGATCAAAGAAAGCGTCCTTCGCCATTTCCAGGACATCGGACACGACCCCACAATCACCAATAGCGCATTCGAGAACGCGCAGGCAAGGGAACGCACCCAGGTGCTCATGGACATCGCCAACGACGTCGGTGCGCTCATGATCGGGACAGGGGATATGTCCGAGCTTGCCCTTGGGTGGACGACCTTCGGCGGGGATCATCTTTCCATGTACGACACGAACGCCGGCGCCCCTAAGACCATGGTTCGCTACCTTTGCCTTGGCTACGCGAAGATGCATCCTGAGTTCGAGGAGGCGGTCCGCTCGATCATTGGTACCCCTGTTTCCCCTGAGCTCCTTCCGACGGACAAGGAAGGCGCGATCGCACAGAAGACCGAGGAGGCTCTTGGTCCCTACGAAGTGATGGACTATTTCCTCTATGGTTTCCTTAGCGCCGTCCCTTTGGCAATCATCTTTGAAAAAGCCTGCAAAACCTTTGCCGACCAATATGATGCAAAGGCGTTGAAACGTTGGCTCGGGGTGTTCGTGAGAAGGTTTGTCAACCAGTCGTTCAAGCGCAATTGTCTTTGCGACGGGCCCCAGCTCACTCCCTTCTTCCTTGGCGGATCGGGCTACCGCTTCCCAAGCGACCTCGATCCTTCCTTCCTCCTCCGCCTTGTGGAAGCGCTTTGACCTTTTGGTGTGTCTTTAGCGCGCCCGTGCTACAATCGCGACATGGGCAGGAAAAGCAAGAATCCTATTGTCCTTTCCGATAAGGAAAGGGAGGGCATGAGCGTCGAGGAGCAGGCGCAGACGGCTTCCTACGAGGCGCATAGCGCCGAGAACGTCCGGAAGGAAAAGAAGGACCGCAAGAAGAAGTCTCTCTCGCGCGAGATCCTTCGCTTCGTGATCGTCGGGGTGATCTGCACCCTCATCGACTTCTTGGTCCAGTTCCTTCTCCTCTGGGTGTTCGAGACCAACCTCTCGACCTACGAGGGGTGGGGCAGCTATGTCGCCTTCGCCATCGCGGTGACCGTTGCCTTCCTTGTCGCCAACGCTGTCAATTTCCTGTTTTCCCGCTTCTTCGTCTTCCAGAACGTGGACGAGAAGGCCGACACGAAGTCGCCTAAGGCATTCCTGATCTATCTTGGACTTGGCGCTGGCGGCTGGCTTATCGGCGTGGGCCTCCAGGAACTGGGGGTCTGGATCTGCCAGGAGTTCTTGGCTATCCCCAACCTTTCGCTCGACATCGTCAACGCCTTCGACGACGTGCTGGCCGGAGGAGTGATCGGCGAGGCCTTCTGGGCATTCCTCGTGATCTTCTGCACCAAGACCATCGTCACGATGATCTACAACTACGTCACCCGGAAGCTCGTGATCTTCCGCGCCCCTAAGGGAGAGACGGAGACGTTCCATCCTGTCGATATCGACATTCCTGTCGAGGAGACGAGTCCCGCTCCTACGGAAAAGAAGGAGGAGGCCCCGGCCCCCAAGGGGGCGGCCAACCCCTCCTCTGGGGGAGCCTCTGCCCCTGTCAAGGAGCCTCTCGTGACCGTCGGGAACTTCCGCACGATGTTCCGCGAGGAGCTGGAGCGCCTATTTGGTCCTGGAAAGAAAAGGGCGGACGTTGGCACTGGCTGGCGGATCGTATACGAGGAGCTCGAGGCGTTCGACAAGGAGCACCCGGAGCTCGTCAAGAAAGGGAAGGAAGAGAATTAGCCACTCTGGCGTCGCTGAGGGCGGGCCGTCCGCCCTTTTTCTTCGCTCCTTCCCCTATAATCCCATCATGCGGATCGCAATCATCGGTGCCGGAGCCTCGGGGCTCTTCCTGGCGAGGGCGCTTGCCCATAAGGGGATGGATGTCGTCCTTTTCGAACACCGGGAGTCCGCGGGCAAGAAGCTGATGGCCACCGGAAACGGACGTTGCAACCTGCTGAACAAGAGACTTTCTTCCGATTGCTACAACGACCCTTCCTTTGTTTCCCCACTTATCCACGAATTCCCCTTTTCCCGACTGCGCAAGTTGGTCGAGAAGGACTGGGGCGTCCCTCTTTACGAAATCGGGGAATATGTCTACCCGGCGAGCCTATCTGCGATCGCGTTCGGCAACTATCTCCGCGGATCGCTCGATGGAGAAATCCGCCTTGACTCAAAGGTCGGGGACTATCGCGCCGATGAGGATGGAGTGACCCTGTTCCACGATGGCCTCCGCGAGAGATTCGATGAAGTCGTCTTCGCCACAGGCGGTATGAGCGCTCCGAAGTTCGGGAGCGACGGGTCCCTCAACAAGGTCCTTCTGGGCCATGGCTACCAGTTTAACGAACCGCGGCCTGGGCTTACTCCCGTCCTCGTCAAGGAAAGAGAAGGCCTTAAGGCGATTTCAGGGGTAAGGATCAAGGCCTTGGTCAGGCTCCTCGACGAAGGGAACGAAATCTGTTGCGAGGAGGGAGAGGTGCTGTTCCGGAAGGATGGGCTTTCCGGAATAGTCATCTTCAACATGTCTTCCTATATTGCCAGGCGCTCCCTTAAAGAACCCGTCCTTGAGATCCTGCCCCTGCCATCGCTTGAAGGAGACCGGGGAGAGATGCTTTCCCGTTGGAAGGAGGCCTCCCCAGGCCATTACCTGGAGTCCATCTTCGTGCCTTCCTTCGCTTCCTATCTCCTTGAGCGGTCTAGGCGCACTGGCCAGACCCTTGAATCCCTGATCGCCCGGATCCCGTTCCATTGGGAAGGGAACGGCGGTTTCGATGAGAGCACTGTCACGATCGGCGGCATCAGAACAAGCGAAATCACCTCAGATTTCCGTTCAAAGCGCGAAAATCATGTTTCCTTCATTGGAGAATTGCTGGACATAGACGGGATATGCGGAGGTTTCAACCTTTCTTTCGCGCTAATGTCCGCCTTGAAGCTGGCCGATTCGCTCCTCGGCGAATTTCGCGGACCTGCTCTCTAAAGAGAGCACGGCTTATCTCTTCGTTGACTAGCAGGGCGCGTTGTCCTTAAATACGCGTGCGCCACTCGAGT
>CALVOS010000026.1 GCA_944350325.1 uncultured Bacilli bacterium
AAAAGAAAGCTTCCGGAGGTTCTCGCCGACACATAGGCGGTCGTTCCCCTCGCTGCCTCCAGGTTGTCCACGGAGCCGTCCAGGGAAAAGATATAGTCGTCCTCGACCTCGTTCCTGGACCAGTGCCGGATCGAGAAGAGCCGCTTCTCCCTGAAGGGCTCCACGAAGCCGAGCCGACGGAGTTCTTCGCGCATGTCCATGATCGGTCCTCTCTTTGGCGAACTATAACTCCGGGAGACATCCGTCGGAAAACAAAAATGCCGAGCTAGTCGGCATTCGGCTCAAGATGGTCGGAACGACGGGGTTTGAACCCGTGACCTCCTGGTCCCGAACCAGGCGCACTACCAAGCTGTGCTACGTCCCGGCGGATTTCCGCGGAGCGGATACTAGCACATCGGGACTAGAAGTCAAAGAGCCAGAGCTGGTCCGACTCGTTGAGCCCCTCCAGCGCCCCGCACCTGCGGAGCTCCTCCAGGTGCTTCTTGGTGAGGGAGGTCCGTTCCATGAGGTCCTCCTGCGAGAGGAAGGCCTTCTTCTCGCGCTCCCTCACGACCGTCTCCGCGGCGGCGTCCCCAAGCCCGTTCAAGGCGGTGAAGGGCGGAATCAGCATCCCTTCCTTCTCGTCCACGAGCCAGTCGGACACCAAGGAACGCGTGATGGAGACCTTGCCGACCCGGAACCCGCGGTCATACAGCTCGGCGGCTGCCTGGAGCGACTTCATGTAGGCGGCGTCCAGGTCCTTCGCCTCGGGCGTGCCCGCGCGATCCGCGAGCGTCCGATAGGCGCGGAGTACGGCCTCCTCTCCGGACGTCATCGCGCCCAGGTCGAACTTCCGGTCGCACCGGACGCTGAAGTAGGTAGCGTAGAAATCCAAGGGACGATAGAGCTTGTACCAGGCGTTCCGGACGGCGTTGATGACGTAGGCGGTCGCGTGCGCCCTTGGGAAGAGGTACTGGATCTTGCGGCAGGAGGCGATGTACCACTCGGGGACCCCGTGCTCCCTCATGAGGGCCTCCTGCTTCTCGTCAAGGTTCTTATCCTTCTTGCGGACCGTCTCCATGATCTTGAAGGCGTCGAGCGAGGATACGCCGCGGGAGATGAGGTAGGTCATGATGTCGTCCCGGCATCCGACGACCTCCCGGAGGGTCGCGGTGCCATCCCTCACGAGATCCTGGATGTTGTTCGCCCAGACGTCGGTCCCGTGGCTGAGGCCCGAGACGATCAGGAGGTCGTCGAAGGAATGGGGGTGGACGTCCGCGAGGATCCGCTGGACGAAGTTGGTGCCGAACTCCGGAAGGCACACGGCCCCGGTCAGGAACCCGAGCGGGTTCGAGCGAAGGCCAAGCTCCTTGGGCGAATTGAAGAGGGAGAGCACCTTGGGGTCGCCAAGAGGAAGGCTCTCGGCAGGGATCCCCGTCCTCAGGGAAAGGCTTCTAAGGGCAAGCGGGTCGACATGCCCGAGGAGGTCGAGCTTCAGGAGGCAGTCGTGCATGCTCGCGAATTCGAAATGGGTCGTGAGCCAGCTCTTCTCCGGGTCGTCGGACGGATACTGGAACGGGGTGAAGTCGAAGATGTCCATGTCGCGGGGAATCACGACGATCCCGCCCGGGTGCTGGCCGGTCGTCAGCTTGGAACCGACGATGCGGTGGGCCAGGGCGCGGATGTAGGCCCTGCTCTCGGAGTTGGGGTCCTTCTTGAGGTAGTCCTCGAAATAGGCGCCCCGGACATAGCCGATCGCCTTCTTGTCTTCGAGAGTGGAGATGGTGCCTGCCCGGACGACGTGGGGCGAGTCCAGGGCGATGCCCTTCGCGATCGCCTCGTTCTCCTCGCGCGAGGAAAGTAGCTCCCTCGCGTAGTCGTGGGCGCGCGCCTGGTAGTCCTTCGGGAAGTTCAGATCGATGTCGGGGACCTTGTCCGCATGGAAGCCGAGGAAGGTCTCGAAGGGGATCGTCTGCCCGTCATGGGCCATCGCCTCCCCGCAGACGGGGCAGGCCTTATCCGGAAGGTCGAATCCCGAGCGAACCCCCTCGCCCCATTCCAGATGCTTGCACTTTGGGCAAAGGTAGTGAGGAGGAAGCGGATTGACCTCGGTGATGTTCGCCATCGTCGCCGTGAAGCTCGAGCCGACCGAGCCGCGGGAGCCGACGATATATCCATCCTCGTGGGCCTTCTTCACGATGTAGTGGGCGATGAGGTAGGTCACGGAATAGCCGTTCTCGATGATGCCCTTCAGCTCCTTCTCGAGGCGCTCGACGATGAGGGGGTCGGGATTCTCCCCGTACTTCTCATGGAGGTTCCGATAGCAGATCTCCGTCAGTTCCTTATCGCTTCCGGGGAAATTCGATGTCGGGGCGTAGAGACGGTCCTTGAGGATGGGGAAAACCTCGCACTTGTCGGCGACCGCGTTCGTGTTCTCGACGACGATCTCGCGAACGAAGTCAGGCGGAAAGATTCCGGAGAAGGCCTCCATCATCTCCTCCGTCGAACGGAAATGCTGGTCGGGATTCTCGGAGTAGGCGACGCGCGAGCGCGCCCTCATGAGAGGATGGGTCCCGCGTCCGACGGAGGGGGAGGCGATGAGGACGTCCCTCGCGACCTTGTCCTCGGGATCCGGGTAGTGGCAGTCCCCTGTCGCGCAGACGGGTACCCCGGCCTCCCCGGCAGCCTTGGCGATGAGTTGGAGGAGCTCGATGACCCGACCTTCGGAGAAGTCCCCGATGTTCACCCGGTAGGAATAGTTCGCAGGAGGCTGGATCTCCACGTAGTCGTAGAAGCGGCAGGTCTCGACCAGGTCCTCGTAGCGCCCGCGCGAGGCCGCCTCGAAGACTTCCCCGTTGAAGCAGGCAGACCCCAGGAGAAAGTCCTTGCGATAGCGTTCGATCTCGGTCCGCGGGATCTTCGGCTCGGATCCGGAGGCAAGGTAGCGGACATGGCTTTCGGAGATGAGACGGTAAAGCGAACGGAGCCCTTCTTTGTTCCTCGCCAGGGCGATGCAGTGCCGCGCCCGCAGATGCTTGAACAGGTTCGGGTTGTCGCTCCTTAGGTTCGCCAGCCCCTTCACCGTGAGGGAGGGGCTTTCCTTCAGGAGGAGGCCGATGATCGCCTGCCAGACGGAGGAAAGGGCCTCCGCGTCAAAATCCGCGCGGTGGGCGGCGTCCTCCCGATAGACCTCCAGCTTCAGGTTCTTGGAAAGGTCCCCGAGACGATGCCCCTTGGCGTTCGGGAAGAGGTAGTGGCTGAGCGCCAGGGTGTCGACGACGGCATTCGTGACCATCCCCCTCCCGGCGCGGGCGCACATCGCGTTGAGGAAGCCGATGTCGAAGGACGCGTTATGGCTGACCAGCACCGCGTCCCCCACGAAGGATAGGATCTTCTCCAGCGCCTCGTCGTTCTTCGGGGCGTCCTTCACCATGTCGTCGGTGATGCGGGTCTTCTCCGCGATGAAGGGCGGAATCGGCATCTCCGGGTTGATGAAGGTATCGAAGCGGTCGACGACGACACCGTTCTCCAGGATGACCGCGCCGAACTCCGTCGGCCGGTCGTAGATGGCGCTTAGCCCGGTGGTCTCGAAGTCGAACACGCAGTAACGGGCGCGGGAAAGAGGCACGTCCGTCCCGTTGAGGACATACCTCGGGTAGTCGAACATGTTGAACTCGCAGCCGTAGAGCACCTTGATCTTGTGCTTCCGCCCGGCCTGCTCCGCCTCAGGGAACGACTGGATGACCGCATGGTCGGTGACGGCGATCGCCTTCATCCCCATATGGGCGGCGAGGCGGCAGTAGGAATCCATGTCCCCGATCCCGTCCATCGCGGACATCCTCGTGTGGAGGTGGAGCTCGACCCGCTTGACGGGCGAGGGATCCTCCCTCATCGGATAGTCCCCGAGCTTCTCGAGCGAATGGACGTAGATCTGGAGCTCGTTCATGCGCTCGTCCAGCTCGATGCCGCCCCGGACCAGGACGAAGTCCTCGACCTTGAGGGACTTCAGCACGTCCTCGGAAAGGCCCTTGCCCGAGAAGGCGCGGCAGTAGACCCCGTTCGTCGCGTCGTAAAGGAGCATGCTCCCCCCGAAGCCCCCTTTCCGCGTCGTCTTGAGGTCCAAGGACGCGATCCGCGCCTCGACCTCAACGTTCCCCGATTGGAGGGAAAGCGCCTCGTCGATGGAGGAGCAGCAAACGTAGTTGCCGCGTTTTCTTGCCTTTCGCCTGGTTTCTGCAATGTTTTCCGCACGAATGGATTCGACATAGAG